>CALIGI010000140.1 GCA_938021205.1 uncultured Pseudanabaenaceae cyanobacterium | reverse complement strand
GTGGTCGGACTCTTCGCTATTTTTCTGGCTGTTCAAGCCACAGTCCTGCGCATCCACTTCACGGGCAAAGCGTTAGACCTCTACCGGGGCGAAAAACGCCTGCGCACCTTTCCCTACGCCGATTGGACCCATTGGGAAATCTTCTGGAAGCCCCTGCCCATCTTGTTTTACTTCAACGAAGTTAACAATATTCACTTCGTACCGATGCTGTTTAATCCTCAGCAACTGAGGGATTGCGCCGAGTTGCGATGTCCGGGTCTATCCAATGACAGCCCGGTCCAGACTGCCGAGATTGCTCAGGTCGCGGGAAGCCCCAAGCCTGTAGCTGTTGCCCAGGTGGAGGAATCCGCCCCCGCCAAAGAGACCGCAACCGATTAACCTAGACACAATCTATTGAGCCTGGGGTGGCCAGTGTGAATGACTTGCCCTTGGCTGGCTGACGCTGCTCTTGCTCTTCCAAGCCTGATGATGAATCCCGAAGACCTAGAAACCACTGCGCAATCCCACGGCTCTGAGGCAGAGCTGCCAGAGAATTCTGCTGGAGCATCGGTAGCGGACAACCCTGTGTCGGAAGAGAATGCCGAATCTAGCCAGGTGGTTGATGCTCCCAGCGAAGACTTGAGCCAGGTCTCAGTGGATGAGCTCACCACTCAGAAGCAAGCAATTAAGACAGAGCTGGATGAGTTAGCGCGCCAGCGAGACAATTTGGCTCAGGAAGTGGAGACCAAGCAGGCAGCGCTGCAAACGGTTTTGGAAGATGGCTTAGTGATCTTTAAGCAGCGTCAGGAAGAACTCCAGCGCAATGTGGAGCAATTGGAGCGCCGCCGAGAATCGATCCGCAAGGAAATGCGGGAGAACTTCGTGGGCACCTCCCAGGATTTGGCCCTGCGGGTGCAAGGCTTCAAGGATTACCTTGTGGGGAGTCTTCAGGATCTTGCATCATCGGCGGACAAGTTGGAGCTGGTGCGCGACAATCGCCAGTTTCAGCCTTCCCCCCAGGACAATGCCACGGCTACCGATGGCGAAAAGCAGGCTTTGCCTCTGCCTGAATTCGCTCAAAAGACGGATGTGGAGCAGGAGCAGCAGATTCGCGATCTGCTGGATCGCTATCGTCAAAGTCCAGATTATTACGGTCCCCCTTGGCAATTGCGTCGTACCTTTGAGCTGGTTCATGAGGAGGCGGTCTCTAAATGGTTCTTTGACCAAGGCGGTCGGGGTGCCCTGCGCACCTTGGGCAGCCGCTTGCAAAATATTTTGGTGGCCTCTTCGGCCATCTCGGTGCTGAATGAGTTCTATGGCGATCGCGTCTGTGCCCTGATCTTGGCTAATAGCCCGGAGCGCCTGGGTGACTGGCGTCGAGGCCTCCAAGAATGCCTTGGTGTCTCTCGCCAGGACTTCGGGCCCAACCAGGGCATCGTCTTGTGCGAATCGCCGGAGGTCTTAGCCCAGCGGGCGGAGCGCATGCTTCAAGTCGGAGATTTGCCCCTGGTGATTTTGGATGAGAGCGAAATGTTGGTGGATGTGGCTCTACTGCGCTTTCCCCTGTGGATGGCCTTTGCGCCCGATCCTGCCAAGCCTCGTCCCTCCTACGACGAAGGTTTTGGCCCTGAGCGCCAAGATCCTAAGGGCGGTGGTTTGTTTGATGCAGGACCCGACAATCTCTTCGAGCGTGCATTTGGCAGCTTAGGTCTAGGCCGAGAAGAAGCGCCCCGCAGCGGTTACGGTGGTCCAGATCGATATGGCCAGCCCAGCTACGATCAAGGAGGTTCTGTTCAGCAGCCGGGTTACGGTCAATCTGCTTATGGCCAAGCTGGTGCTGCCCAGCAAAACTATGGTCAAAGTGGTTATGGGCAAGACAGCTATGGGCAAGACCGCTATGCTCAGGGAAATGGCTATGCTGATGGGAATGGCTATGATCAGTCCAGTGAAAATCAGCCCGGTTATGCCTCCCAAGGCTATAACCAAGCGAATGCCAATTCACCTGACCAGGCGAGTTACAGTCAGCCAGACTGGGATGATCGCAACAATAACTACGGCCAACCACCTCAGGGACAGGGTTCCCAGGGACAGGTCAAGAATTATGGCGACGAATATGGAGCTCGACGGGAGCCCCGTCGCAGTCGCTATAGTGAAGGGGATCAGTCCGGACGCTATGGTCAAGATCGCAATGACAACAGCGGTGATTGGCTCTAAGCTCTAGCGCAACCGCTCCTATGAATAAGACGGAGCTGCTCGCCATTTTTTCAGGGACCTCAAAATAGACTTTACACTGGCTTTGATTTGAGCTTGGGTCTTGGATATTTTGAGGCTCTGCGACTCGAATCCATCTATTGGAATACCTCGGATGTGATTCTGGTCCGCAACGGGCTAGAATTTAGCTCACTTGTTAAAAATTGTTACTCCCCCGCTGCCCATTATGTTAACTGCGAGTGCATTTGCTTTTGGCTTAATCCTGTTGGCCTATTTGTTTGGTTCCCTACCGACGGGATATTTGGCTGGGCGTCTCCTGGGAGGCTTTGATATTCGTGAACGGGGATCGGGCTCCACGGGAACCACGAACGTTCTGCGAAATCTGGGTAAAGTACCTGCGATCGTCGTCTTACTCATTGATGTCTTGAAGGGAGTTGCGGCGGTGGTGATGGCGCGATCGCTCTTTTCCCTACTCACCGCTGACATCCTAGGAGCTGATGCATTCTTAGAAGCGTTGGTTGCCTTGGCGGCCCTAGCGGCAATGCTGGGTCACAGTGCTCCTATTTGGCTAGGATTCCGAGGTGGGAAATCTGTTGCTACGGGCTTGGGCACCTTGGCAGCGATGGCATGGCCCGTGGCTCTGGGAGCCTTCCTGGGTTTTGGTGTGACCTTGGCCATTTCTCGCATCGTTTCCCTCTCGTCTATGGTGGCGGCAACACTAGCCCTGACGCTCCCCATGGTGCTGGGTTTTCCCATTGCCTATCAGCTCTTTGGCCTTGCGGGTGGCATCTACGTCGTTTGGCGGCACCGCACCAATGTCTCTCGCTTGCTAGAGGGGACTGAGCCCAAGATTGGCCAGAAGGTCGTGGCTTAGTTGCTAAGGATTCAAGTGCTGCAAGCAGATGTACTCTAGTCGAATCGAAGATTTGACAATTTAGGCAAAGACCAAGCCCCTGGAGAGGTTGTTCCTCTCCAGGGGCTTTCCTGTGGTAGCCTTCGGTCCAGTTCAATCTCGCGGTCGTCATACTAGTTCTGGTTCCGCAAGCCCCAATTCTTACCCAGTTGGCCTCTGCGGGCGCACAGCCGTTCGCTCGCAGAGGATTTAGGCGAGATCTCTAGGAAGAAGCATCGCCTATCTCATCAAGCAGCAAATCTACACCACCTAGCCTCCCCTCAAAACAAGGGAGGAACGGATTAAGAGAGATGTGCCAAGTTTCTTGGACTCAAATAGTCCAATCAATGGCTCCTCCCCTTTTTTAGTGGCCGAGGCTTGGGACCCTGTTTTATTAAGGGGAGACACCGCCCAAGGGTTCTGAGCCCATCTCTCCATAGGGGGGCCTGTCCCTCTAACCCTCTGCCAATGAGACTTCTACAATAACCTCGGTGCATTACCAGTGGTTCCACTCAACTCAACTTTGAGATTTTGAGGGGGTCCCTGGGATGAAAGCAGAATCTTTTGTCGTGAATCTAGTTGGTAGCTCAACCGTTTGTTGGGAATCCTAAGGGAACGTAGTAGTTGCGTTGTCTATTAGTCCTGGCGTTAAAACCTAATTGGGCTCAAGCCCTCGGATTTAGCGCCGCCCTAACTCCTGGGATCGCCGCCAAGCTGACTGAACTGCATCGATTAACGCCGCACGAAAGCCTCCCCGCTCCAGGGCTGAGACACCCGCAATGGTTGTCCCCCCAGGGCTGGTGACTTGATCTTTCAATTGGGCAGGATGTTGTCCAGTTTGCTTGAGGAGCTCAGCAGTGCCTAGCACCGTCTCTAAGGCCAGTTGCCGCGCCGTTACCCTGGGTAACCCTGCGGAGACTCCGCCGTCTGCTAGGGCCTCTACCATGATGGCTACATAGGCTGGCCCGGAACCCGATAGACCGGTGACGGCATCCATCAGGCTCTCCGGGACTTCGACAACGGAGCCAATAGTGGAAAAAATCTGCCGGGCTTGGTCAAGATGTTCCTGTTTTGCATGGGCCCCTGCGGCGATCGCCGTACAGCCCGCCCCCACAATGGCTGGGGTATTGGGCATGGCCCGGATGATGGGCTGCTGGCCAAACGCTGTCTGTAGCGTGTGGAGGGGGGTTCCAGCCAGAATAGACAGCACCAGTTGGTGTGACGTCTCAGAGCGCTGTTGTTCGTTCAATTGATTGTCCAATTGAGCTGCAACGGCTCCAAAAACCTGGGGTTTGATCGCTAACAGTAGGACATCAGCCTGGGCAGCCTCACTGTTGTTGTCCGTAATTTGGACACCATACTGCGCCTTAAGCTCATTACGGCGTTTTTCCCAAGGCTCGCTAACCAAGACCTCGTCAGCCGTATAGCGTCCTTGCCCTAACAGTCGAGACAGGATCGCAGTACCCATTACACCACCACCAATTAAGCCAAGTTTGGGAGCCATGCGACAAAGAAATTGAGGTTGAAGGTTGCTCGGTCACTAGCCGGTGGGCCGAACCCTAGCCATTAAACCCCAAAGCGTTCCTCTTCATCGCGTTTAATGCTGCATTTGTCCTGACAATTGGGCCAGCAACTCGCTTGAAATAACAAATCCCTTGAAACCATCATCCTAAAACGATCATCCCTGGGAGATCTGCTGCTTCATTGGCTCAAAGTGTCTGTTCCTGTTTCAGCAGCGCCAAAATAAAAGCGGAATGGGCAAAGCCCATTCCGCTGGAATACTCTGATCGTAAGTGCCTTGGCACTCAGTTCGTGCAGAAATGCTGGAGTGATACTGGACTCCTCTTGGAACCCAGAGGGTGAATTAATCTGCTATTGGGCAATGGGCATCTGCTCGTTAGCCCAGGCCGGAGCAGGGGTGTGAGCCATAGGTTGTTGAGGGGCTTCCATGGGAGCGGGAGCACCATCTTCCTGCTGGGTAACCACTGCAACGCAGTTGGGGGTGAAGAGGAAAATACTCTCGCCCACGCGCTCTTGGTGACCATCAATGGCGTAAGTTCCGCCTGCAACAAAGTCCACAGCACGCTGAGCTTGGTCAGGGTCCATCAAGGTGAGGTTGAGAACCACAGACTTACGCTCACGCAGGGCTTGGATTGCCTGGGGCATTTCTTCGAAGGAGCGAGGCTCCATCACCACAACTTCAGAGAGACCGTTGATTGTGCCAGGCATGCCAATCACATTGCTCATGGAGGAACCAATATTCGTGGTCATCATTGTAGAAGTTGGGCGGGTTTCACGAGTACGGCGGCGGCTGCGGGAGTCATCTTCGACGACGGGGGCAGGAACGTTCTCTTCTTGGTAGAGGTTCTGATACTCCTCACCATCCATTTCGTCGTACTCGTAGTCGTACTCCATGCCTTCTTGGAGACCAACGAAGTCACGCAGTTTATTGAAAATCGACACGGTTCACACTCCAGTAAAACTCAGTAAATGCTCAAGTTAGGTGCAAGGCTGCACGTTCGGACCAGCATTGAACTAGGGACAAATGCAAATGCAGCGAGAGAGAGAAGCAAAAGACAGAAGACTTGCAGCTAAAGATGCACCCTATCTTTAGAACTGGGAAGATTCTATTACAAATCTTCACGGTTCCGTCTTTTTACGGTTCTTTCAAAGCCCTGCGTCAGGGTATCTCAGTTGCTGAGAAAACTCCAGCCCTAGCTATCGAAAACCCAAAAATAAAGTTTGTTGGGTCTTGTTAAACCCGCTAACCTCATTTGAGGTGAAAGTGAACCTGTGGGAGTGCAGGTTCTCATTCCACGGCCGTTTGAGAGCTTTGATAGCCCACATAGAGCCAGTCCATCCCAGGTGCGAGACCATCCTATCCATGCCCCCATTAGGTGACAAGTAGGGAACTAACCCCTCGCTCCAAAGATGGTCTGGCCCAACCTCACTAGGGTTGAACCCGCTTGAACAGCCAAGGAATAATCCCCAGACATTCCCATTGACAATTGCTTCATTGCCATACTAATACATCCGAGGCGTTTTGCTTCAGTTGTAATTAATTCAGCAAGTTCACGGTTCTCTTGGAAGATTTTTAACGCATTTGCGTCGTTTGAGGACAATGGTGGGATTGTCATCAGTCCTTCGACTTGTGTGTGATTATACTCGCACATGCGTGGAACCGCTGACAATAATTCCTGCGGTTCTAAGCCTGTTTTGCTTGGGTCAGGGCGATGTTTGACTTGGAAGCATATTCTAGGACAGCGATCGCGTTCCTGGGAGATGCGATTGATACGTTCTGCGAGTTTTAAACTATCGACAGAATGAATCCAGTCGAAGGTTTCCACAGCCTTTCTCACTTTGTTGCTCTGCAACTGTCCTATTAGGTGCCAGGTTATGTCTGTGAGGTCGCTCAGCTGTACCTGCTTTTCCATGGCTTCCTGGACCCGATTTTCACCAAAATCCCGTTGCCCCGCAGCATAGGCGGCTCGAATATGCTCGGCGCTGCGAGTTTTACTCACTGCAATGATGCGTACAGTGGGAGGCAATTCCTGCCGTAGTTGTGCTAAACGTTGGGCAATGCCTGGGGCATCAACGGCCTCGGTCATAGTCGGTGTGAGAATAAGGGGCGTGGGGATTTAAGCAGAAAGTTGCCTGTGCAATCCTTGCATGTCAATGCTTCAGAAGCTCATTTGGGCTGGAGGATTGCTTGCGTCTTTCTCTTCTTTGAGCTCAAGAGCCTACATCGCAAAGGTTAGAACAGTGTTTTGTAGGTCTGTTGCAGATTGCGAAAAGCTTCAAGGTTGGTGTCTCGACGCAGAACACGAATACGACCTTCCACTAAGGTTCGGGCATCGCTACGGGTGAGGGGGGCAAATTGCAGGTTTGTACCATCATTGGTGACGATGAAAAATAGGCGCTGGGCGTAGAGCGTGGCGAAAAGAGTTTGGCTATCTTCAAGTTTGCAAACGCTGAACAGCATTCCAAAGTTGGGATGGGTCAGGTAGTTTTCGATGTTCATGGATTCGAAGCTAGTCGGGCAAAGGATGGCTGGCGGTATTGTGCATCTGTTGCATCGCTGAGTACAACTCAAAACTGCTGGAAGTTCGAGATGGCGGGCACAATGCAGAGGCAGTCTGTTCTCACAGGTGTCTAGGTCGTTCTGGGATCCCTGTGGGCGTTGCCGATGACGACTGTCACGAGATTTCCAGGGATGGGGGCAAACAAACTAGACCAGCAGCTAGAGCTATTGTCTGCGATCTTGGGTCTTCTCTTGATCCAAATTTGGGGAAAACGCTACATTTTTGCGTTGTTTTATGGGCTTAGGGCTCTCCACCCAGGAGCAGGCGCAGGCTACAAAATGCAGCGAGTCCGGCGATCGCGATCCAGTCACGCCCCTTCAGCGTGAGATCATGCCACTGGACGCGGTGGCGGTTGGGGCTTGTGAAACCACGTATTTGCATTGCATTGGCTGCTTGGGATGCTCGTAGCAGTAGGTTTTCGATCAGGCGTTCGGCGACGGTGAGCCAAACGCGAACGCTGCGTTTAATGCCTAGCTTTTTCCAGTTAATGGCGCGGGTCCAGATAGAGCGGCCCAGGTTTTGAACTTCTTCCAAGACGAGGGGAATGTAGCGCAGGGCCAGGGTGAGGGTGAGGGCAATTTCCGTTACGGGGAGCTTGAGATAACGCAGGGGCAGCATGAGATCCTCTAGACCCGCCGTGATTTCTTCGGGGGCGGTGGTAAGTAGATAGAGGTTGGTGCTGTAAATCAGGGTGAAGATCAGGGTGCTGACACGAATGCCCAGATCTAGGGTGCGTCGAGTCAGGGTAAATGGCCCCTGTTTAAACAGGACGTATTTGTAATCGCTGGCTGGGGGAAATGGAACTTGACTTGGATCGAGGGAGGCTGGCTTTTGGGTCCAAGGAAAAAATTGATTGAGGAGGCTAGGCTTTTCCGTTGGGCTAGCTTGTTGTTCCCCAACTTTTTGGCTTACGCTTTTAGACTGATTTTCTTGATTGGAGGCCTGCTTTGCTTCTTTTCCTGGTGTTTTTGTTTTTTTTGCAGACTCTTGTTTGAGCGGAATTTGAGAGCTAGGGCCATCTAGGCTGAGACTGGGAATCGCTCGGGGTTGATGTTCGACCAGGAGACCATCAGGGGCGATTGCGGTCATCACAAAAATCAAGCTACACAACGTTAGCAACCAGCCCATTTGCTGTCGCCAGACTCGCAGAGGAATGCGAGCAATCAGGGTGAGCAGCATGAGCATCAGTACCAGGACAATGCGCCAGTAAGCATTGGCGAGCAGTGGCGTGAGTAAAAAACCCATCAGCCAAAACAATTTGACCCTGGGATCGAGACGATGAAGCCAGGTGACTGGTTGCTCTAAATAGAGGCCCAGGGGAAGGGCTCGCAAGATGTCCATGGTGGGCTATTGGGACTGCTTTTAAGCGCTTTTTCTAGAATGCGCTTGCCTATTCTAATAGGCCGCTTTAATTTCGGCAGTCTGGTTCAGACGGCTTGAGTTGGGCAAGGGACAAGTAAGTCTTAGCTAGATGCTCTGCTGTTCCCATGAGCATTTGAGAGATTGGCGATTTAACCAGCCAATCTCTCAAATGGTTCTGTGATGACTACTTCTGCTTAACGCGGGTTGCGCGGTTGACGGTGCGCTCCACTTCACGAGTGCGTTTGCCGCGCCAAATGAGGCGCAGGGGGGTCCCTGAGAAATTCAATCCTTCACGGAACTGGCGTTCTACATAGCGACGATAGGGGTCGCGGAAGAGTTTGGGGTCATTGACGAAGAGGGCGATCGTCGGCGGCTGGCTAGTGACTTGGGTGCCGTAGTAGATTTTGCCCTGGCGTCCCTGGTGGGTGGTGGCAGGAGATTTCCAGCCCACGGCTTCTTCAAGAACCTCGTTAATAACAGAGGTGCTGACCCGGCGCTTGTGGGCATCGGCAGCGATATCAACCAGACCGAGAACTTGGGGGACACGCTGGCCGGTCAGGGCACTGGTGAAGATCATGTCCGCCCAAGCGAGGAAGTAGAGGCGGGCGCGCAGCTCCTTCTCAACGTCGTAAATGGTGCTGGAATTTTTGACAATGGCATCCCATTTGTTGACCACGATGATGCAGGCTTTGCCTTCTTCTTCAATGCGTCCGGCTAGCTTTTGGTCCTGGTCGGTGACGCCATCCAGGGCATCAATTACGAGCAGGACAACATCGGCGCGGCGAATGGCTTTGAAGGAGCGGTTAATGCCAAAGAATTCTGGGCCGTACTGGGTGCTGCGACGACGGCGAATGCCTGCGGTGTCGATCAGGCGATAGCGAGTGCCATCCCGCTCTACGAAACTATCAATGGCATCGCGGGTGGTGCCAGCAATATCGCTAACAATGGCGCGGCCTTCGCCCAGGAAGGCATTAAGCAAGCTGGACTTGCCGACGTTGGGTCTACCAATGATGGCCACGGAAATGGTTTCTGGCTCGTCGGCTGGCGCTTCAGGTAGGTGGGTAATGACCTGGTCGAGTATATCGCCAGTGCCGTTGCCGTGAATCGCAGACATGGGCATGGGATCACCCAGGCCGAGGTTCCAGAATTCAGCGCTTTGGGCTCCGCCCAACTCAACGGACTCGCATTTATTGACTGCGAGAACTACGGGGACTTTCTGCTGGCGTAGCCAACCCGCGATTTCTTCGTCGGCAGCGGTGAGGCCAGCCTGGCCATCGACCACCATGATGGCAACACTAGCTTCGGCTAGGGCAAGCATGGCTTGCTCGCGGATGTAGGGCAAAAATTCGGTTTCGTCGTCAAAGACGATGCCGCCAGTGTCTACGACCTGGAAGTCACGATCGCCCCAAAAGGCATCTCGGTAGGTGCGATCGCGGGTCACGCCAGGTTCGTCATGGACGATGGCGTCGCGCCCGCCGCCCATGCGATTGACGAGGGCAGATTTGCCAACGTTAGGGCGACCAATAATGGCAACAATGGGCAGCGGCATAGGACGGAAAGGCCCAGAACGATAGCAAGGGCAATAGCGGGAGCGCTTGGCAACCGGTATCGCAACACCTGGGGCCAAACATTAAACATTCACTTCTTATTCTAGTCGTTTACTGACCCGCTATTGTCAAGATTTGGTGATGGGTGCAAATTCTGCAGGCAGGCGTTGCCATTGCTGTACCTGGCTTCCGTGGAATTGGCGCATCGAGAGTAGGCGGTAATTTTGTTCCATGAAGTCATTGAGCAGGCGGTAGCTTTCGTCGAAGCTGGCCATGGAGGTGAGGATATGGTCGTCTCTGACCAGCCATAGGCTGGGAGGGAGTTCGAGCTGATTTGAGTTCAGGGGAGGTTGGGGCCCGTCTAAGTTGTTGAGGAATGCTTCGATCGATTCTGGGGCTGGCAGGGGGGGCTTGGGCTGTTGCCCAGGGGGAGGTAAATCTAGGGCTTCGCGGAGTTTTGCTTTTGTTTCGGGGCTGAGATTAACCTGGCTGAGTTTGGCTTCGAGTTCGAGTTGAAGGGGGGTGAGTGGTTCTGAGGGGGCCAGGGTGGGAGGCGTTGGTTCTGCGGTGTTGAAATCGTCGATGAGTTCAGATAGCGCTGGGTGGGCAAGGGCCTGTTTCTCCCCAGGCATTGCCAGGGCAAGGGCCTGGATGATTTGCTCGCTGCTGGTGAGGATGAGGTTGTCTTGGCGGTACTGAGGAATGCTGCCATGGGGGGTGTCGAGCAGCGATCGCGGTAGGGCAATGAGGGCTGGAATGACTTGACCCTTGACTTGGCTAGGGTCTGGCTCCGCTGGATGGTGAGCGGCTAGGGTCTGGTTGTTGGATGGGAATGTTTTGCCTTGGTTGGTGATTTCTGGGTCACCGGGATAGTAGTGAGCCAGGGCCATGGCGACTTCACCGTTGAACACCACGACGGGCTCTTGGGGGGCGACCACTTGCTGAAGATATTCGCCGACGCGGGCATAGTCACCTGGTTTTGCCATGGGAGCGTAGACCTGCCAGAGGCTGCGAGTGTTCATGCAGAGCAGCAAGAGCAAGCTGACGCTCAGGAGTAAGCGACGTCTGGTGCGGGGAAGGAGGGAAATTAAGCCCAGGGCACCGAAGTGCACAAGGCTTATCATGACGATGGCATGGCGATATTCCACGCTTGGGACCAGGGCCAAGGCACCCAGAAGCTGGAGCATTACGAGACCCTGGATGAGCCAAACGAAGGTGACGTTGAAGCGCAGTTGATGGCGACGGCCCCAGGCAAGGGCGATCAGCCACAAACCGACGAGTAGTCTGCCCAGTTTCCATTGCCAGCCCGGAGTGCCTGCGGGGTCGCTGGGGAGCAGGTAAACCAAGTTGCGAAAGAGGGTTTTGCTGAGGGCGGCTTTGAGGGTTGCAATCGTACTGGGGCTTTCAACAATTGGGGTGTTGTCTTGGAGGGCGGTGAGCTGTTGGCTGATGAGAAAGAAGAGGGGCAGGCTGAGGGCTGTGATGAGGATGCTGTCGAGGCAATAGGCTTCGAAGCTGGCGATCGCTCGTTGGCGGCGCTTGGTGGACCCCAATCCCACTAAGAGTAAGACGAGGCCCTGGGCTGCAATTTGGAAGGCGAGGAAGTAGTGACTGTAGATGCCAATGACAGCAGTGGCTCCGTAGGCCCAGCGAGCCCAGGGTTGGTTTTCTAGGGGGATGAAAGGCCGAACGATGAGTTTGCTGGGGCTGGGCTCTAGGAGGGAGTTGGCGTATCCCTGGATGAAGAGCCAAAGCAGAAGCATGGAGAGAAAGACGGCCCAGGCGTAGCCCCTCGCTTCGAGGGCCATGGCGACGATGAAGGGGTTGAAGGCAAGGGCCAGTACAATCCAGCCCCGATGAACCATGGGGAAGAGTTTTAGGGAGATGCGGCTGCTGAGCCAGAGGGTGCCTGCGGTGGCGAGGATTGAGGGAAGGCGGGCGACTAGGATGCTGTCGTGGATGTGGCGGGTGAACCAGAGCAGAATGAAGTAGAAGGGGGCTTGTTCTTCGAAGCCAATGGCCCATTTGAGGGTGGTGGCGAGGTCGTTGTTGGTGGTGGCGAGGGAGTAGGCTTCGTCGAACCAGAGATTGAGCTGGCTGGCAAGGAAGATCGTGAGGAGGAGGTGGCAGCCAATGATAGCGAGGACGAGGCGGTTGGGTTTTGAGCCTAGGAGCGATCGCCGAGGGCTCCCATAGACAAGGTCTAGGGCAATGAGTTGGAGATTGATGGAGGGGTCTGCAACTGTCATGCCGATAGCGCTGAAGGACGTGGGTTGAGCAATGGGTGATTCAACCTACTGACAGGATGGCAAATTCTCCGGCGTTCCTAGATGAAGAGACGGTGCAGTTGTATGAATTCTGGGCGGGTTTTGATTTGTGAAGGGAGCTCTCTGGCCAGAGATTTTTTTTGTATGGGCTATGGAGTTTGAATGAATGGGGTGTCTAGTTAGAGGCCTTGGTTTTGCCCCGTTGGGTCAGCAGATCGATCGCATCTCCCAAGGCCAAGCTCAATTCTTCGCGGGTGGCTTGGTGGGCTTTGCGTTCGGTTTCCAGTTGGCGGCGCAGAGCGTTGCGCTCTTGGGCGATCTCATGGACGTATTGCTGAAGTTCGGCAGGGTCGGTCATACCTGCTAGGCTTTCGATGACTTCGGGGCCGATGTTGCTAGAGTCGGTGCTTTGGAGAGCAGTTTGGGCGGCTTCCAGTTGGCTGATTTGTGCTTGGAGCAGACTGATTTTTTGCTGGCGTAATTGGGTTTCGTCGTGGAAGCGATCGCGCCATTGGGCGGCTTCTTGAAAGGCTGCATCCCGCTCTTGCTGCATGACGCCGAGCTGTTGCTGCAAGGATTTGACTTCGTTGAGCCAGTCGCTAATGTCCTGCTTCATTGTTCTTTTGGGGCCTTGGGGGTGGAGCCATCCAGGGGCTGGGTGGCGCTGGCGATTACTGGCTTGGATTTGGGATGGCTCAGCAACTGTCAGTGCAGGCTGCTCAATGGGCTAAAAGACTGCATCTGTTAATGGCAAGCAGCATCCCACTAGAGCAATAAATTCGCAAGGGCTGGGGGAACGGGCAGGATGATCAAGAGCAGCATGGCGAGGGCGGCTAGGCCTAGACCGTCTCGGCGATCGTCTAGTTCGCTGACGTCGTTGAGAGCGGGTTCGTCCATAGCGGGGATGAGCAGCAGCATGAAGGCCCAGATCAAGAGATCACGCTGGAGCAAAGCGAGGCAGATGACGAGGATGCGGGTGACTTGGCCAATCATGGCTCCGCCGCGCTGGCCAAACATGGCATGGACCATGTGCCCGCCGTCGAGCTGTCCGATGGGCATGAGGTTAAGGGCCGTGACGAGGATGCCGAGGTAACCGGCGATCGCCACGGGATGCAAGGCTACTGCGCTACTGGTTGTGAGTTCGCTGCCCAGTAATAATCGCCCCAGCAAAGCCATGAGAATGGAAATTCTGGGATTGAGAGCCGCAAAGTTGAGGAAGCTGGTTTGTTCCTGAAGGGGGACGATCTGGGAATGGTGAACGCCCCAAATTAGCAAAGGCAGGGCTACGACCAGTCCTGCTAACGGCCCTGCAATGCCCACGTCAAAGAGGGTCTTGCGATTGGGCATGGGTGAGCGGATTTGCACAAATGCGCCAAAGGTTCCCAGTAACCCAGGGACAGGGATGAAGTAGGGCAGGGTTGATTTGAGCTTGTAGTGGCGGGCGGCGAAGAAGTGGCCGCTCTCGTGGAAGCCCAGGATCAAGAGGAGAGGAATGGCGTAGGGCAATCCCTGGAGCAGTAGTTCTGGTGAATTAATGATGCTTTCAGCAGAGGTGATAGGGGCACCTGCTAGCCCTGTGCCAATGAGGGTGGTGGTCAATAGGGTGAGTAGGAATAAGAAGCTCGCTAGGCCATAGCGGTAGGTGGGATTGACTAGCTTTTTGAGCTTGGGCGACACCTGGGGGTTGGGCACGAGGGCGAAGAAGGGTTTGCCTTGGAAGTCTTCTTGGAGCAAGACCAGGAAGCGATCGCCAAAGCGTCCTTCCACATTCTTTTGAACCGTTCCGTAGACCTGCTCCGCATCACCCTTGAGCTTTCCCTGGCAAACGACAGCTTGGAGACGATATTCAATCTTGTTGAGGACGAAGGTCGTCCAGCTAAAACATTGGCGTAGTTGAGCTTCTTCGTCGCTATTGAGGGGAGGCTTGGGTTTAGGGCGATCGCGGTTGGCTACTATCTCTGCTGCGGCTTTGGCAGCGTTGCTTGCTTGGCCGATAGGCGTGTCACTGCCATTCTCTGTTTCATTCGCTTTGGTGGGTAGGGTTCCGCGCCAGTTGCGCAGCATCAAGAGATAGAGGAACGAGCAAATCATGAAGGACCCAAACACCAGTGCGGGGGGGATGGGTTCATTAGGGTTCGTCAGGGTCCAGCCCATCCAGAGCAGGGAGGGGGACATCATCACCAGCCAGAGCAGCCAGAGCTGTCGCCCGGTAAGCGGCGGCACACTGCGCTTAAGAATGAAGTAGGTAAGCCATCCGAGAATGGCCAGCCAAAAGTAAGGCATGCTGAGTTGAGGGGATGAGGGTTATTAGGCTGCTTCGCATGGCTGCGCTGAGCGCAATGGCAAAACTGGAACCGCGATTGACTCGTCGCTGGCTTGCCTTAATGTATTCCAACAAGTCTGTTGAAGGGCAGGATTGGGTCTATTTCTAATTTAACCCACCCCAATTTGGGCCACTATTGTAACGGCCTGCTGGAATGAGCTGGGTGACTTCGCCCGTTCATGGCCCTTGGGCCGATGGGGGTCGCTTGACAAACCCTATAATTCAGGCTTCCCGATGACGATTCCATTGTCCGACTCTAAGCATAAAATTATGCCCTGACTGTTACCAGGGGCGATGTGCCCAAATTGAAGTGAGGTTGTTTCCCTTGGTTGGGAGCAGCAATAATTTCTCTGAGAGGATGTTTTAAAAGCGCTGGGTTACTTAGCTGTCTTTCCCTGGCCCTTACCACTCTGTATCGAAATCTAGTAACGAGTAATGCCTTTCCGTGTCTGAACTTGCCGTGTCTGATTCCCCCCGAACCCCCTTGACGAATTCCATTGATGCTCCCGCTGATAATGATGTTGTGGCTCCGACAGAGGGTGGCTCTGCCATTGTTTTGTCGGACGAATCTGAGCTGGGTTTTGGTGTAAAACCTCCTGTGGAGGGGAAGCCACCACTCGCTGTTCTGGATAATCTCGTGGCCTTTTCGCCAAATCGCCAAACCTTGGGAGGCACTGCCTATTTTATTGAGACAACCGCAGGCAATGTCCTGGTGGATTGTCCGCCTTGGACCTTGGCCACGCAGCAGTTCTTAGGCGATCGTGGGGTGCGCTGGCTTTTCCTCACCCATCGCAATGCCATGGCCCAGGTCAAGACCCTTCAGGCTGCCTTGGGCTGTGAGGTGGTGGTGCAGGAGCAAGAGGCCTATCTCTTACCCGAGCTTGAAACCCAGACGTTTCATCGGGAAGCAGAGATTGCCCCTGGGTTGACCGCGATTTGGACACCGGGTTATTCGCCGGGATCAGCCTGTCTTCACTGGGCTAGCCAGGATGGCGGTGTGTTGTTTACGGGCAGGCATTTGCTGCCGACCCGCCAGGGAGGCATTACGCCCCTGCGGACCAGTAAGACATTCCACTGGCCTCGGCAGTTGAAAAGCGTGACTGCTTTGGGCGATCGCTTCACCACAGAAACCCTGAACTATCTCTGCCCTGGAGCCAGCATTGGCTTCTTGCGAGGGGAGCATAAGCTGGCTAAGGCTTGGGAGTTGTTGCAGGGGATTGATTTGGATGTTTTGGCCCAGGCTCCGATGGGTCCTTAGGTTGGACTGCGGAACTTAGAACAAAGCAAAGGCGCTCCATAGAAGTCATGGAGCGCCTTTTCTTTCTCAGGAGGAGGGACTGAAGCTGTGGTTCTTAGTTCAGCACTTCAAGGGTGGGGGCTGTTAAAGCAGTAGTGGCAGCGATCGCTCCATCTTCCACCATGGAAAGGTTTTCAACAGGCGGTTTCACCTCTGCTAATGCCTTAACCTGCAAATTTGCCATGGCATTGGCGGAAGCCTCCGTCCAGCCCAGCAGCCACTGGGGCTGAAGGCCAAGTATCACCAGCAGGGCCGACAGCACGGCGGCAGGTAACTGTTCCCGTAGCGCAACCCTAGGAATGTTCGAAAACTGCTCCGGCAGACGTCCAAAGAAGACGCGATTCACCATCAGCAAGAAATACACCGAGGTGAGACCCGTTCCCACAATGCAAAGCAGGGTCTGTACCGGAAACGTAATAAAGCTACCTCGGAAAATGCAGAATTCCGCGACAAAGCCCACCATACCGGGCAAACCGCTGCTGGCCATGACACCCAAAATCATCAACGAGCCCACCAGAGGTAAGCCGCGTTCTGGATTGAGGAAACCGCGCAGAACATTCATATCCCGCGTGCCCGTGCGGCTGTAAATGAAGCCCACCAGCAGGAATAACAGGGCTGAAATGATGCCGTGGCTCACCATCTGAGCCACAGTTCCAATGATACTGAGTTCGGTTGCCGCTGCCATGCCCAGGATGATGTAGCCCATGTGGCCGATTGAACTGTAGGCCACCAACCTTTTCATATCCTGCTGGACGATCGCATTCAAAGATCCATATAACGTACTGATCACCGCAATCACAGCCAAGCCCGGCGCAATCACATCCCAGGCATCGGGCAGCAATCCTAAGCCAAAACGCAACAGCCCATAGGTGCCCAGCTTCAGCAAGATGCCCGCCAGTAGCATGGATACAGGCGTGGAAGCTTCCGTATGGGCATCGGGAAGCCAGGTGTGGAGAGGGACCATGGGAATCTTGATGCCAAAGGCAACGACCAAGCCCAGGAGGAGCGTAATTTGCTGTCCCGCACTCAATGCTTGACTGATGCTGGCATCGACCGTAAAGGAGTCAGATCCACTCAGGCCAACGATCCCCAGGATGCTAGCCAGTAAAAGGACACCGGAAACTGCCGTATAGATTAAAAACTTCGTGGAGGCATAGGCTCGGTTCTTGCCGCCCCAAATTGCAATGAGCAAATATAGGGGGATCAGCTCTACTTCGTAGAAGAGGAAGAACAACAGCAGATCCCGCGCCAAGAAAACGCCTGTGACGCCGCCTGCGATCATCATTAGCATGGCGTAGTACAACCGAGGCCGCTCAATATCCCGGCCGGTTGCGTAAATGACCAACACCATTAATAGGGTGGTCAGCATGACGAGGGGTAAAGAAATGCCATCGAGGCCTAGGTTGTAGCTCAGGCCAATATTATCTATCCAGGACAGCGTCTCTTGAAACTGAAACCCTGCCAGACTGGTATCGAACTTCGCTAAAACAACAATAGACAGCGCCAAGGCCAAACCCGCAGCGACACCGGCCACTGTTCGGGATTGTTTCTCACTTCGCTGGGGTAACAGCGCAATGACTAATGCAGCAATGAATGGAATCCATATCAATGCGCTGAGCATAAACCTCTCCTTTAGATGCCAACCTAAAATAAAACCGCTGCAACAATCGCGGCGGGATCATCTGGACATAAGCCACTAGGCTCATTTACTTATCTTAAGACGTTAGCCTGAAACGGCAGCGGCTGGAAAGTCTGACTGATAAGTGAGCATTATTTAGGCTGGGGGGAGGCTCATGTTGGGGGAGTCCTCTATCGTCTTTGCTTCGCCATTTGAGGGATGGCGATCGCCTCACTGGTGAGGAGCGGTGTAACTCATCTCACTGACTGCCATCCTTGATCTTGCAGACGTGAGATCTTGTCGTTGTGGTGATGATGCTGGCTATTAATGCTGTTGTGAATCGTGGGCAAAGCGAAACTGTAGATAACGGCCCATTCGCTGCTCAAAACAAAACCGACCGGCGATAGACACAGCAGACCCAAGGCCCTATCAATCTGTCTCTATTGCCGATCGGTTTAACTAAGAATCCAGCTAACTCCATAGGAGCAGAGCTCGGACTGAGCGGTGTCTTAGAGCAGACCCATCTGGGAAAGGACACCTTGGCCAGTCAGGAGCTCAGTCGCCAGACCAACAACAAAGCCAATCATTGCTAGGCGGCCATTCCAGGTTTCAGCGAAGCCAGTGAAACCAAACTTGGTTGCTTCATTTTCCATGGTGAGAACCTCCGAGGGAGTTGCGTAACTGTGTCTATGTAAATTAATGTAACGCGGCTGCCGGATCATGGCAATTTTTCGTCGAACGTCGAGCGATCAGTGAACCCTGTAATCCATGCTAGGTATGAATTTAGGAATATTTATTTGAAAATCATGAAATATATTTTTTGTCAAATTTACGACAAAAATGCCCCGCACAGTCACTGTGCGGGGCATTTTTGTCATCAAGCCTGTTTGGCTAATTCGTTTCGAACTTTAGGCTGAATTAGTTGGCACGGCGAATGGGGACTCGCAGCGGAGCATTGGGACGATCCGGGTTGTAGTCCTGTAGCTCAATGGGAACGGCCTTGGCATCCCAAATTTCGCTGCAATATTCTGCGATGGTGCGGTCCGAGGAGAACTTTGCCGTTCGCAGTGCATTGAGGATGGACATTTTCGTCCAGCTTGTTTGGTCCTTATAGGCCTCGCTTACTCGGTCCTGGGCATCCACATAGGCTTGGTAGTCAGCCAATAGCAGGTAGGTATCTTCGTTGAGTAAGGACTCTACCAGAGGCTTGAACAGCTCAGGCTCACCAGGGCAGAACAAACCGGAATCGATTTGGTCGATGACTTGGCGCAGGGCCGTGTTGGTGTCGTAATAATCCCGAGGACGATAGCCTGCGGCCTTCGTATCAGCCACTTCTTGGGCGGTGAGACCAAAGAGGAAGAAGTTTTCCTCACCCACTTCTTCGCGAATCTCGATGTTGGCACCGTCTAGGGTTCCAACGGTGAGGGCTCCATTCATGGAGAATTTCATGTTGCCCGTACCGGAGGCTTCCTTGCCTGCAGTGGAGATTTGCTCGGAAAGGTCGGCGGCGGGGTAAACGCGCTGGCCTAGGGAGACGCTGAAGTTGGGCAGGTAAACGACCTTGATGCGACCGCGCACGTCGGGATCACAGTTGACCAGTGCACCCACCGCATTGGTGAGCTTGATGATTAGCTTGGCCATGAAGTAGCCCGGTGCTGCCTTGCCACCAAAGATGAAGGTGCGGGGCACGATTTCAGCATTGGGGTTGGCCTTGAGCCGGTTGTACAGGGTGATGATTTCCATCACGGCCAGGAGTTGGCGCTTGTACTCGTGAATGCGTTTGACCTGGACGTCGAAGAGGGAGTTGGAGTCTACTTCGATGCCGGTGTGGTTCAGGATGTACTCGGCGAGGGCTTGCTTTTTGGTTTGCTTGATGGCGCGCCAGCGATCGCAGAATGCCCCGTCATTCACTTGAGGCTCCAGTTGAGGCAGCAGGCTCAAATCATGGAGCCAGTCATCATTGCCCAGCTTCTCGCTGTACAGTTCCGATAGCTCAGGGTTGCTCAGCAGAATCCAGCGGCGAGGGGTAACGCCATTAGTCTTGTTGAAGAACTTCTCGGGCCAGAGCTGGTAGAAGTCCCGTAGCGTGGACTGCTTCAGCAGTTCAGTGTGGAGCGCGGCAACACCATTAATGGCGTGGCTACCAATGCAGGCCAGGTTAGCCATGCGAATGGACTTCTCGCCATCTTCTTGAATGATCGATAGGCGTCGCATCAAACCTTCATCACCGGGATACCACTTGGCAACTTGCTCCAGGAACTGGTGGTTGATCTCGTAAACGATTTCCAGAATTCGGGGCAGCACCCGCTCAAATAGTTCCACGGGCCAGCGTTCTAGGGCCTCGGGTAGCAGGGTGTGATTGGTGTAGGCGAAGGTCTTTTGGCAGATGGTCCAGGCCTGATCCCAGTACATGCCATGCTCATCCACTAGCAAGCGCATGAGTTCGGCCACGCCCACGGTGGGGTGGGTGTCGTTGAGCTGGATGGCAAATTGCTCGTGGAAGTTGTCCAAGTTGGGATGGACGGCCAGGTGGCGGCGAATCATGTCCTGGAGGGAGGCAGAAACGAAGAAGTACTGCTGCTCCAGGCGTAGCTCGCGACCCTGGGGTGTGTTGTCGTTGGGATAGAGCACCTTGGAGATGTTCTCCGAGGTGAGCTTGTCCGAGACGGCACGGTCATAGTTACCGGCGTTGAAGGCATCGAAGTTGAATTCGTTGCTGGCTTCGGCTTTCCAGAGGCGCAGGGTGTTGACGGTGTTGTTGCGGTAGCCGGGGACGGGGGTGTCGTAGGGCACTGCAACGACGGTGCGGCTGGGAATCCAAACCACGCGGTGTTGGCCCTTCTCGTCATGCTGGCTTTCGGTATGGCCCCCCAGCTTGATCTCAATGCTTTCTTCCCGGCGCATGATTTCCCAGGGGTTTTGTAGCTTGAGCCACTGGTCCGGGATCTCCACTTGCCAGCCGTTTTGGATCATCTGGTGGAAGATGCCGAACTCATAGCGAATGCCATAGCCCATGGCTGGGATTTGCAAGGTGGCAAGGGAATCGAGGAAGCAGGCTGCAAGGCGACCCAGGCCACCGTTTCCTAGGCCAGGATCCCGTTCGATTTCAATGAGATCATCCAGCTCCAAGCCGGAGGCTTCCATGGCCTCTTGGACCGGCTTGTGAAGGCCCAGGTTGATTAGGCTGTTGCCCAGGTGACGGCCCATGAGGAATTCCGCCGACAGGTAGCAAACCACCTTGTTGCCGGGATTGCGGTAGGCCTCTTGGGTTTTCATCCAGCGGCGCAGCAGGCGATCGCGCACCGTGTAGGACAGCGAGGTGTAGTAGTCCGCTGCGGTGGCGCTGCGGTCAGTTTTACCCAGGAGAAAGAACAGATGGTCCGCAAAGGCACGGCGCAGGGTTTCAATGCTCAAACCAGTGCGATCGTCTTCGACACGAATGGATGCACCGCTGCTGGACATCGCACTGCTGGGTTCAAGGGAAGCTGCGTTAGTCATAAGTTTGAGAAAAAGTCCATGCCATGGACGGTGGTAACGGTAGAGCTATGCCGAGGAATTCTTGGGGGACGCCGGGTACGAAGGGAAACCGTTTGGGGTTAAAGCGTTGGCGAGAAACTATTGAATGCAGGGACGATCGGCTCAACTTCATTACTAGCTTGAGCCCCGGAAATACGCCAGAGAAGTGACCACATTTTGATATTTGCTAAAGGTTTCGCAATCCTAGTTCGCGGTTTGAATCGCGATTTGTAACAGGGAGTGCTGGAGTTTGGAGCGTTGGGAAGCCGTTTGACCCAGTCGGGGCTTTGCATGCAATGCCCCGACTGGGTCAAACGCTGGAACACTTGATGACTCGCCTAGGCGACGGCTGTCACTTCCTGCTCTTTAGCAGCCATGGTTAGCATCAGGTCGATCAAACGATTGGAGTAGCCCCACTCGTTGTCGTACCAGGAGACCAGCTTGAAGAAGCGGTCATTGAGCTCGATCCCCGCTGTCGCATCGAAGATGCTGGAGTGGGGGTTGCCATGGAAGTCCGTGGAGACCACGGGGTCTTCGGTGTAGGCTAGGACGCCGCGCATGGAGGTATCAGAAGCCTCACGCATGGCGGCGCAGATGGCTTCGTAGGAAGTGGGGCGCTCGGTGCGCACCGTTAGATCAACCACGGAGACGTTCTGGGTCGGGACGCGGAAGGCCATGCCGGTCATGCGTCCTGCCAGCTCGGGTAATACGAGGGTGACTGCCTTGGCTGCACCGGTGGAGGCCGGGATGATATTAGCTGCCGCTGCACGACCGGAGCGCAGGTCTTTCCGGTTGGGGCTGTCCACCGTGGACTGGGTGGAGGTGGTGGCATGGACCGTGGTCATCAGGCCATCGGAGATTCCGAAGTTGTCCTGCATGACCTTGGCGATGGGGGCTAGGCAGTTGGTGGTGCAGCTCGCGTTGGAGACGACATGGTGCTTCTGGGGATCAAAATTCTGCTGGTTGACGCCCATGACGAAGGTGGGGACCAATTCAGGATTTTTTTCTTTGGTCGGCGCAGAAATGACGACCCGGCGAGCACCCGCATCTATATGCTTGGAGGCGGTTTCGTGGGTGGTGAAGAGGCCTGTGGCTTCAACGACGTAGTCCACGTTGAGGTCTGACCAGGGGAGGTTGGCGGGGTCGCGGCGATCGCTACAGGGGATGTGCTTGCCGTTAATCACCAGGCCATTGTCCGCAGCGTAGCAGCTGCCTTGGAAGGGGCCGTGGACGGAGTCGTACTTCAGTAAGTAGGCCAAGGTCTTGGGATCGTAGAGATCGTTGATGCCCACGACTTCAATGCCATCGGGATAATGCATGCTGGCACGCATGACTAGGCGACCAATACGACCAAAACCATTAATCGCGATTCTTAAGGGCGACATGGCAGACTCCTTTGATTAATTTCTGAATTGACGGACAGACAAGGATGGATTTAGGGAATCGATCTCTAAGCTCAAGGCTAGGAGACCTAACCGGTGGTAGAAGCCACAGGTTCTGCCTAACTAAAAAATTGATGGGCCAGCCCTTCGCTCAAAGGCATCCAATGCTGGGTTAGCGAGTTTGTTGGCTGGACTGGAAAACAGATGAATCGCTGGGCGATCGTGGTGGAGCGATTGCTCCGGCGGCGCATCCAGGGGCAAATGCTAAATAACCTGACAATCAAAGTAAGTTGCTTTTCTTGCTGGACAGACTTTGTTCACAACACAACAAACAAGTCAAAGA
The DNA here is from genome assembly GCA_938021205.1 of uncultured Pseudanabaenaceae cyanobacterium. Classification (GTDB taxonomy): domain Bacteria; phylum Cyanobacteriota; class Cyanobacteriia; order PCC-9006; family JAAUQQ01; genus JAAUQQ01. Next base: position 7,610 of record CALIGI010000140.1, on the reverse strand, counting down.
TTGGTTATGTACAGCGATTTTTGTTTATGTCCCAGGGCAATTTGGCTTGATGCCTTGCGGGGCTAGCACTTGGCTGAATAGCCCCAGCCGGGGATCAATGATTGCCATTGAGATTTCAACTTTTCTCAAAGTTGGGGTGTTACAAGTGCTTATTAATTGGGGCTGTGCTTGAGCCCTGGAACGGCTGCGTTTGAGCTGAAGGTTGGGCTATAAAAAATGGGGGTGCATTACAAATGCACCCCCATGGCGTTGGATTCGGATTTTGGGGGAGACTGTGCTGAAGTTAGATCGTCTCCCTCTCAGCCTTGCCTCAACCCTGTCCCTCTTCCTTGAGCCGTTTCCGCTCCGCTAGCTTGAGCAGCACTTCAGCATGAACTTCACGGGTGATGGGATAGAAGAACGTTAGCGCTAGGCCAAGCAGCAGCGAAATCGTGGGCACGGGGCCAACGGCAATCCGAATCGCCATCAGGGCCGACTCGGGCTGGACGGGGAGAGGCTCACCCGCCTTAGCGGCTAGGAAGCCAGACTGCTCTAGGGCTTGACCCACGACAAATAGGCCCAGAGCCAAGCCAAACTTTTGCAGCAGCACCATGAACCCGTAGAAGACCCCCTCCCGGCGCTGGCCGGTTTCTAATTCATCTAGCTCAATCACATCTGGGATCATGGACCAAGGCACTAGGTAAGCCGTGGAGATGCCAAAGCCCGCCATCACGGCGAGTAGATACATCAGTCCCACTTGACCGGGCTGAAGAAAGAACAGGCCAAACTGGGCAATGATCCAAACAAAGCCGCCCGCAAAGTAAACAAACTTTTTGCCATAGCGCTTGCTTAAAAAACTCCAGACAAACAGCATCAACAAGGCTGTGCCCTGGACGCCAATGAGCACGGGGGGCACATCGGCATCGCCCATGCCCATGCAGTTAACGACGAAATAGGGGATCACGCTGGCCGTAATTTGCACGGCTAGCCAAGAAAAGAGATAGATGCCGATGACAAACTGAAAGGGGCGATTGCTAAAGGCAATTTTGAATTGCTGGGCCAGGGGAATTTCTTGATCCTTGCTGGTGTCGCGGCTATTCTCAAAGGCCAATGCCCGCTTGCGGACGCCAAACACACACCAAAATAGCGCCGCTACAGAAATCAGCGCACAGCCCCCGGCCAGAACGATGTACTGCATGGCCCGGTCTTCAATCACCTGGAAGACAATGGTGGCTAGGATCAGCGAGAGAATGCTGCCGCCAATGGAAAAGGCAAAGCGAAAGCTATTCAGTTGGGTGCGCTCGTCATAGTCCTGGGTTAGCTCTGGGGTCATGGCCGTGTAGGGCAGGTTGACCACGGTGTAGAAAATCTGGGAGATGGCGCTAACAACGACGTAGTACCAAAACAGCAGCCAGGGACTGAGCGCCTCCCCATCCCCCAAGGTGGGAACCAGCCACATTAAAAAGAAGAAAATCCCAAAGGGAATGGAGCCATAGAGTAGCCAAGGCAAGCGTCTGCCCCAGCGCTTGGACTTGGTCTTGTCTGTTAAAACGCCCACCATGGGGTCATTGACTGCGTCCCAAATTTTGCCGACGAGGAGAACTCCCCCTGCTAAACCCGGTGGAATACCTGCCACGTTGGTCAGGAAAATAAGCTGAAAGAAGATGGTGATGTTGGCGGTGATGGCCGGGCCAAGGTCTCCCGCACCAAAGGCCAGCTTGGTCCAAATACTCAGGGGTTGCTTATGTTCGGGCAGGCCTGGTGGAGGGCTTGAACCGGGGGCACCGAAATCCGCAGAGGTCATGGGCTAGTCCAGCAAAGGGGGCTCCTGCACGCCTGATTTTGGGGTGAGAAACCTCAGAACCCCCATAGTGTCGAGATAGGACGGATTCCTGTCAAGCTAGGGCTGGGCCGGTTTTGTTCTGTGGCGCTGCGGATCTTTTGGGTGGGGCGATCGCTTCTGAACGAGGATTAAATTAGCCTGTTCGTTTGCAATGCTAGGGCTGACATGGCATGCCATGTCACTACGGTGGTATCAGGTCTTGTGAAATTCCCATTCCATTCGCAAGTTTGCGTAAGAACCGTTCCCAAGTTGGAGCCTTGATTATGGATTGTTTGGCGGATCACAGCGAATTTCTAATAGAAACCCATCGGGGTCGTAAAAATAAATGCCTCTGCCTGTGGGACGACTGACTGGGCCATGGTCAATCACCACGTCATTGGCATGGAGCACTGCTACCGCCTGGTCAAAAGCTTCTGGTTCAATGTCAAAAGCTAAGTGGCTGGCGCGGGTGAACTGTTGCTTGGGGTCAAGATGGGCGGGAGCTAGCCCTGGCTCGTAGAAGAGGTCGAGGATGGCACCATTCGGCAATCGAAAATTTGCTACCTTGCCCTCCGCTACGAGGGATTTTAAGGTCGCTGGGACTTCATCACCTTGGAGTTCATGGAGGCCCAGTACTGTGCCATAAAATTGCCGTGAAGTCTTCAAGTCAGCGACGTTGAGCGCGAAGTGATGAAAGCTACGGAGTTGGCCAGGTGTCAGAGTGGAGCTGGGCATGGTAAAGACAAAGCTGCGAAACAGTGTGGATTGGCCCCTAGAGCCCACCTTAGGGACAGGGCATGTCCCTAAGGAGGAATCCTTTCTGAACTATTTGTCCTGTTGGTTTCCTAGCGGCTGTTGCTAGGCATCTCTAGTTGCCAAGCCTTGTAGGTCAAGCCCCGCAGGTTGAGGTCGTTGACATCGGGCTGGTAAGTGGGGGCAAATTCCAGCACGATGCGAGCGGTGCCGGGCTCGAACTGACCCAAGCGAATTTCCCGAAGTTGGCCTTTATTGCGCTGGGGCTCCTTTCGGGGATTTTTAACTCGCAGGCCCGGCAGGTCAATCACCATGCGGGTGGGGTTTGATAGGAGCTGAGCCGTGGGTAGGACGTCAGTATCGGTGGTGAACTTGAACTGGTTTAGCACCGGGTCAAAGTTATAAGTGGCGACATGGTTGGCCTGGGCGGGTAGGGCACCGAGGGTTGTGCCCATTAAGCTGGCACCGAGCAGGCTCAAAACTGAACGCTGGAATTGCATGGCCATTTTCTTGGGGGAACGACTTAATTAGGTTGAAGGTGAAAGTCTCGTGGTGAATAATTTCACATCGCTAGTCATAGGCGTTTATAGCCTTGGTAATGTTCCAGCGACAAGGGCGATCGCAGGATCAATCCTGCTTCTTTAAGTCCCATGGACTAGACAAGGGGCCTTGATCCATTGCGTTAAAACTTTTGTAATGACAGTCTTAAGAGAGGCTTGAGAGCGATCGCTCTGAGTAAAATTTGCTATACCTGATGGGGCAGTTTGCTGGTGATCCTTGGCACTACGGTTCTTTCGAGAGCCTTAGGAGCGGGAATTACGCCAGATTCTGTTCATTCATCGCTGTCAGCGTCGAGCGCTCAGCGCTAGACTAGCACTAGATTTAACCGCCTTTTCCCCGCCGTGAAAAAATTGGCTAACCCTGCTTCCTCTGCTTCTTTCCGTCCCAGTGAGCGCTCTGGTAAGCGCGATCGCCGCTCCCGAGGCAGGCTAAAGCTTCAATCGGTAGCTTTGGGATGGATGCTGCTACAGACAGCATTGTTAGGAACACCAGCGGTCGCTGAGATCGGTGAAGAGCGGATACGCCCTGTCCTGACGGCCCAGGCAACGACTCCAGCAGTGAAGCCTGATGACAAGGCGGCGGCTGAGAAGGTAAAGGCTGATCAAGCGGCTGCCGAGAAAGCAAAAGCGGAAGCTGCAAGCGACAAGCCAGCCGAAAAAACGACCACGCCTGCTGCAACTGCTGCGGATGTAACGCCGCCCGCCATCGCTCCGGCGACGACCGAAAGCGCCCCTCCCAAAACCGTAGCGCCCATTGCTGCCCCTGCTGTAGTACCTGCCGCTGAAACGGTTGAGCCACCAGCCACTTCAGAGGCGTCAGAGGCAGTCACTCCTGCAGAAGCAGTGGAGGAGCCTGCGTCCTATACCCAATTGATTGCGGACCTAGATGCCCAGAAGGTTGAGCGGATTGAATATGATCCTCGCCTGAGCGAGGCCAGAGTCACTTATAAAGACCAAACGGAAGTTGAGACTGTTCGGGTTCCTCGGGATCCTGTCGAGATGCTGGATAGTTCCCGGCTGGCGGCATCCGGCGTGGATATGGATATTCAGTCCAGTGAGGATGCCAGCCGTAAGCTTGCAGTGCTGGGGAACTTGCTGATTTTCCTCGTGATTATCATTGGCTTGATGCTGATCATCCGTCGTTCTGCTGGTGTGGCTAATCAGGCCATGAGCTTTGGTAAGTCCCGCGCTCGTTTCCAGGTGGAGGCCAAGACTGGCGTTCTCTTTGAAGATGTGGCTGGGGTTGAGGAAGCGAAGGAGGAGCTGCAAGAGGTGGTTTCTTTCCTCAAGCAGCCTGAAAAGTTCACTTCCATTGGCGCGAAGATTCCTAAGGGGATGCTTCTGGTGGGACCGCCGGGTACGGGTAAGACCCTTTTGGCTAAGGCGATCGCCGGTGAAGCGGGCGTACCTTTTTTCAGCATGTCCGGTTCAGAATTTGTTGAGATGTTTGTGGGTGTGGGTGCGTCCCGTGTGCGTGACCTGTTCAAGAAAGCCAAGGACAGCCGCCCTTGCTTAATTTTCATTGATGAAATTGACGCTGTGGGTCGCAAGCGCGGCACTGGCATGGGTGGCGGCAACGATGAGCGGGAACAGACGCTGAACCAGCTGCTGACGGAGATGGATGGTTTTGAGGACAACTCTGGCATCATCATCATTGCGGCGACAAACCGGCCTGATGTGCTGGACCCGGCGCTGCTGCGCCCCGGTCGCTTTGATCGCCAGGTGATGGTGGACTTACCGACGCGCAAGGGCCGCTTGGGCATTCTCAAGGTTCATGCCAAGACCAAGAAAATTGATGACAGCGTCTCCATGGAGGAGATTGCTCGCATGACGCCGGGCTTCTCGGGGGCTGATCTGGCCAATCTGCTCAACGAGGCGGCGATTCTCACGGCTCGCCGCCGTAAGGATGCTGCGACGATGCTGGAGGTTGATGATGCAATTGATCGCCTGACCATTGGCTTGAAGCTTAATCCCCTGTTGGACAGCTCGAAGAAGCGCTTGGTGGCTTACCACGAGATTGGCCACGCTCTCCTGCAGGTGTTGCAGAAGGATGCGGATAAGCTCAACAAAGTGACGATTATTCCGCGCTCCGGTGGCATTAAGGGCTTCTCCCAGTCGACCCCCAGTGAAGAGGTTTTGGATAGTGGATTGCGATCGCGGGCTTGGTTTATGGCCCGCATGATTGTTGCCCTGGGTGGCCGTGCGGCAGAAGCAGTAGTCTTTGGTACCGACGAGATTACCGATGGTGCAACGTCGGATATCCAGAACGTGACTCAGATGGCCCGGCAGATGGTGACTCAGCTAGGCATGTCCAGCTTGGGGCAACTGGCCCTAGAAGGAGGCCAGGGCATTAGTGATGAGGACTTGATGGGTCGCCCCGATCATTCTGAGGAGATGCGGGTCAAGATTGACCGCCAGGTGCGCTCCTATGCGGTGAATGCCTATGATGAGGCTTGTCGGTTGTTGTCGGCCAATCGAGAGCTGATGGATCGGTTGGTGGATGTCCTGGTGGAGCGGGAAGTGATTGAGGGTGATGACTTCCGTAAGCTGGTGGCCGAGCATACGGATATTCCCCATAAGCGCGGCTATGAGGAGCCGAAGGTGAAGGATGCACCAGTGCCTGCCATGAGCGCGATGCGGACTGAGGATTAGAATTCGGCGCAGGCAAAATAGGCGGGGATAGGCATCAGCCTATCCCCGCCTTTTTTTGCCTGCAAAGCGTTATGAAGCAGAGGATTCGTATTAGGTCCAGAAGAGATTCAACCCTGGTAGGCACATGGCAATGCCATGTCCGCTATCGCGCCGGATGCCTAACAGGTTAAATTTATCCTCTTCCTAAGCCTTGACCGCTGCCAGTCTCCGCTTCAGCGTTTTGTGCCCTTTGAGTAGGAAGACGGGCAGTTCGCCTTTGCCTTTGATATCGATGGGGCCACGGGCTTCAAAATCGTATTGGCCCCGCAGACAGGCATAGGTGGATTCGGTGACTTGGATTTCGCCGATGATGCCGTGGGATTCCATGCGACTAGCGACGTTGACGGTGTCCCCCCAGAGATCGTAGATGAATTTCTTGGTGCCGATGACGCCAGCGACGACGGGGCCGGTGTTGATGCCGATGCGGATTTTGCAGTTGAGGCCGCGCTGCTTGTTGAACAGGTCCATTTCAGTGCGCATGGCTAGGGCCATTTCGGCGATCGCCCTTGCATGGTCCTGGCTGGGTTTGGGAAGGCCCCCCACGACCATGTACGCGTCACCGATGGTTTTGATTTTCTCCAGGCCGTATTGCTCGGTGAGGCGATCGAAGCGGGAGAAGATTTCGTTGAGCAGGGCGACGAGTTCGCGGGGGGCGAGCTGTTCGGAGAGCTGGGTGAAGTTGACGAGGTCGGCAAAGAGGACGGTGGTGGAGGCGAAGCCATCGGCGATGGGCTTGTTGCCCTGGCGGAGGCGGGCGGCGATGGGGGAGGGCAGGATGTTGAGCAGTAGGTGCTCGGAGCGGCGCTTTTCGACGGAGAGGAATTGATTTGTCTGGCGCAGTTCGCTGGTGCGTAGACTGACTTGCTGCTCTAGCTCGGTGGAGAGGTTGCGCAGGCGACCAATGACGACGGCGATGCCGGAGAGGGCGAGGACGGCCATGGTGACGAGGAGGGCCGTGAGGCCGTTGAGGCCGTTGCGGGTCTGGCTGATGTAGCTGTCCAGGGGGGTGGTGATTTCTAGGACGCCGCGTACGTCACCGACTTTCCAGTTTGTTTTTGGGCTGTCGGGGTGGGTGTTGTGGCAGCTAACGCAGCTGGATTTCATCACGTCGGCTTCGGCGTAGCGTAGGGAGGGGCGGCCTTGGACGGTGGTGAATTGAAAGAAGGGTTCGTTGGGTTGTTTGCGGAGTTCTTGGAGGGCCTGGGTTTCGAATTCGTTTTTTGGGCCACCTTCTTCGGCGCGATTGGGGAAGGGGTAGTCGCTGAAGAGGCGTACGGACATGCCGGGGGTGTTGTTGCTGAGGTGGTGGCCCAGTTCGATCAGGTAGGTGGCGGGGACGGGGATGGAGCCTTCGGTTTGGGTGGCGTAGTCGGGGGTGATTTCGACGCCTTCGCTGTTGCGGAGGCGGGCGACGGCTTCGGTGCCGTAGAGCGATCGCGCTTCTCGCATGGCGTTGGCGTAGAGGCGGGAGCTTTCGATGGCTTGGGTTTCCATGAGGTTGTTGGAAAGCCGGGCCATGCTGAGGAGGGTGCCGCCTACGCCTGCGATGAAGAGGAGGGTGAGGAGGAGGATGGTGTGTTTGTGGATCAGCTTTTGGAGGAGCTGCCAGGGCCAAAACGAGTTTCGCTGGGGCTTGGGTTGTGGTTGCCCTGAGCTGGGGCGCTGGGGTGCCATTTGTTTCCCTGGGTGAGTTGCGACGGCTGACTCGGTGGTGGGTTTCATGGTGGGGATTTAGGGCGGTGGGCTCTAATCTTTGTGATGAAACCAAAATGCTTTGGGTTTAGCATGCCCAGGGGATGGGGGGG
>CALIGI010000139.1 GCA_938021205.1 uncultured Pseudanabaenaceae cyanobacterium | reverse complement strand
CTCAGCGTTCGCTAACGCAAGCTTGCGAAGCAATCGCCCGCCAGCGATTCAACCCCGCTGCCAAATCCTGCCGCCGAGGCATCGCCAAATTGCCCTGCAAAAAGGCAGTCAACTCATCCAAGCCACCCTGCGCCAGCCTCGCCTCAATTCCATCCAACACCTCCGCCACCGTCAACTTGCCATCCAAGCCCTGACTGTAAAGCTGAACTAGCGCCGCCGCGATCGCCCTCGCCTGCCCTTCCTCCACCAACTGCGCCACCCCAGCCAAATCAATCTCCTCCCGATCAATCGAAATCGCATCCAGCCCCCGCACCTTCGACTTCACCCGCTGCTCCCCATCATCACGGCCTCGCCCTCTCTGGTGGCCTCGACCGCGCCCTCGGCCTCTAGCAGACTCTTGACTTCTCTCCTTGAGTGGCAAGCTCAACCGCCGAGCCGTCACCTCACCAAAGCCCTCACCCCCCTCCGCAATCCGCTCCGTCGCAAACTCCGCCGCAATCTGCTTCGCCTGGGCCGTCACATCCCCTGGCAAAAACTGGTCCATGGCAATCACCGTATCCGCCACCTCAAAATAATCCCCACTGCCCCCCATCACCAGAATTGTCGAAACGCCCCGTTCCTCATACAACTGCCGCACCTTATCCACAAAGGGCGTAATCGGCTCCCGCTCCTTGGCAATCAGGGCCTGCATACGGCGATCGCGAATCATAAAATTCGTCGCCGAAGTATCCTCATCCATCAGCAACGACCCCGCCCCTGCCTCCAGCGCCTCCACAATACTCGCCGCCTGCGATGTACTGCCACTGGCATTGGGCGTCGAGAAATTCTCCGTCGATTGCCCCAACGGTAAATGATTAATAAACGGCGACAGATTCACCCCCGCCACGCTGCGGCCATCCTCCGCCCGCACCTTCACCGCACTGGGCTCCGTCACCACCAGCTCCCGACCATCTCCAGAAATATGGCCATAGACGCCCTGTTCGATCGCCTGCAACAGCGTCGATTTCCCGTGGTAGCCTCCCCCTACAATCAGCGTCACGCCCTGGGGAATCCCCAGCCCCGAAATCTTTCCACCATTGGGACAGTCAAAACTCACCCGCAGGGAATCTGGAGACTCAAAAGCGATCGCATCCTCCAGCGGACGCTCATCCACACCACTCTGCCGGGCCAACACCGAGCCATCGGGAACGAAGGCCACCAAGCCCCGTGCAGAAAGTTGGCTCCGCAACCAAATACTATCTTCCACGGTTTTAACATGGTGCAAAACCGCCTCGCCATCCAGAGCTGAAGACTGGAGCGATCGCGCCACAATCTCCGGCACATCCTCACATAACATCGCCGCCGCCTGTCGCCCCAACACCCGCCGCCCCTGGGCAGGCAAACCCACCGTAAACCTCGCCTCCAGTGGTCCCGCCGACGCCAAGCCCCCATGCCAAATCACGCTCGTCCGCTGCAACACCGCCTGACTGGGCCTCGCCATCTCAATGCGACCGCTCCCCCCCGAGCCACGGCTCTGACCAAACTGCCGCGCCACCTGAGCAAACTGCCGCGTCAAAAAATCCGTCAACCCCAAAATACGACTCTCATTCGCAGAAAGTTCGCCTAGCAACTGTGCATAGTCCGCCTCCACCAACACCCGACAATGGCTCGGTGCCGCAAAGGGATCGCCCTGCACCTCATCGATACACAACGTCCAGCCATCTGCCTGGTAATCCCCGCGAATGGACTTATAAGCGCCATAGCTCTGACCGTCTAAACCCAGCAGGATGTCGTAAAGCTCATCCAATGTTTTCGCTTGCCCAATCGTCATAACGCTGCACCCGAGTCTGATCGATACGTTAGGAAATAGACCTCTTGCATAAATCCTGGCCCTCTCCCTAAATCCCTCTCCCAATTCTGAGAGAGGGACTTTGAAGCTCCCCTTCCCCCAAATTTTGGGGTAAGGGGTTGGGGGATGGGGGCGTTTTGGAGATTTGTGCAAGAGGTCTAATATTCAACATTCCCCAGCCCCCATCAATCCAAGAGCCAAGGCAAATCGTAATAGAGCCAGGCCCAATGAAGTACCGCCCCTGAAAAGAGTCCTAAAACAGAAAAAGTTGCCAGGGCGAAGAAAGCAGACCAATGATTGAGCTTCGCCAACTGAAAATCAAATCTTGCCAAGGCGATCGCACTCAACAACAACATGCTCTTCGCCAAGAAATCCATATGAACCAACAACAAAATGGAGAAACTCGTCAACATAATGACGGTAAAAAACATTTTGGTATCCGACTCAAAAGCGCGATTAAGCCAACGACGAATACCCGCAAACGGCTCAGTAAAAGCAGCGATGGTAACGATCGTGATTAGGGCTGCCCCCGGCCAAAATGCTTGGGGCCAAGCCGCCAGCAAAGCGAAAGAATCGGTCCAAGCATTCTGAGACAAAGCCCAATTCCAGCCCACGACCAAATAAGCCGTAAACAACAGCAACAGCGAAACTGGAATCAAACGAGAAGGCTTAGGAAAAGATGACAAGGGCAAAGACAATGAACGTCTAACAAAAGCGCAGTCTAAAGGTTGCTCGAAATCGCCTCGACCGGACAAGTGGGAATGCACTGCTCGCACACCACGCAACGCGATCGCGTAAAACTCAGCTTAGCGGTCTCCGGGTACAGCTTCAGCCCCTCCGTCGCCCCTTCGTACAAACGCAGCACCAAACGAAACGCATGGATCTGAATCAATCCACAACAGTCTCGCGCCAATAGACCAATAGATAGATCACAGGCGCTTAGGACATTACTCGGGGGAAAGTCAGGATAACGCGCTGTTTCACAGTCAGGTACGTCCCTCAATCCGGAGACATCCATCTGGACGAACTAAACTAAATGAACGATTGTTTTCTATTATGACCTGTCCCCAGGCCCCTACTTACAGCGACCTATGGCCGATTCCAAAGCTCCCCAATCCAGTCCCTCCAGCGGCGACCAGCTCCGCAACGGCATCATTGCCCTCGTGGCAGTAGTCCTCACCATTCTCATCTTCTTTGGTCTACGCGTCCAAACCACCGTGCCCACCCTCAGCTCCATGGCCGAAGCCGCCGTCCCTCTGGATGTCGCCCTGGCCAATGGCAAACCTTCCTTAGTGGAATTCTACGCCGACTGGTGCGGCAGCTGCCAAGCCATGGTACCCACCATGGCCGATATGGAGGAGCAATACAGCGGCGACGTCAACTTTGTCATGCTCAACGTCGACAACGACAAATGGCTACCTGAAATGGGCACCTACGACGTGGACGGCATTCCCCACTTCGAATTCTTCAACAGCAACGGTCAGTCCGTCGCCTCCACCCTGGGCGAGCAACCTCAAACCATAATGGCTGCCAATCTAACGGCACTAATCGGGCGAGAGCCCCTGCCCTATGCCGCAGCTAAAGGAGTCATGTCAGAAAGCGATCGCGACATCACTACCGCGACCCTTGGCAGCAGCAATGGCCAAACCGACCCCCGCAGCCACGGAGCCCAAGTCAAATCCTAGAGCTAGAGAAGCCTACTTCTCCTCTGCCGCCCATCAAGGCAACTCCCGTCCCCCCTACCCAGGGGGACCGCGCAAAGCGCGAGGGGGGGGGTGCGCCTTACCTCCGCTCCAGCTGAACCGACCCCTACCCCCGATTCTTAATCGTCATCACTCGAATCACCTGGAGGGCCAGCTCACCAGAAATCTCCAGCTTATCCTCCAAATCCTTAAGGAACTGCTCCTCCTCCTCCGTCACCACACCATCGGCCAAAACCAAATCCGTCGCCGTGGTGAACGCCGTCTCCCGCAACTCCTGATCCAAAGAATCCTTCGCCGAAGCAAACAGCGCCTCCACCCCCTTGCTTTGCAAGCGCGCCAGTAGCTTGTCAAACAAGCGACGCATCATGTCATCGCTGTAGCTCTTAAACAGCTTCATACGGGACAAAATAAACGGAATACTCTGGGCCTCTTCCTCAGCCAAATACCCATCGGATGCCACCGCTGCTAACGCGATCGCCGCAAACGCCTCCGGAGCCGTCAGTGCGCCTCCATCATCCACCGCAGCAGGCTTCACAACCTTGTCAAATAAACCCATCACACTGGCCCCCAGCCAAAATCAACGCAATTGAACCGAATTGCACCCAATCATCATAGGCAATCTCCCTATTATTTTGTGACAAGGGCCCAACAGAATCCCAAGAGCCATTGAGATGACAATTACTTATAGACAGGGGCAAATACGGCAATCGCTTAGGGGCAAACGATCCCGTGACAATCGCAAGCCTGAACCTATAATTAAGTTATAGAAAATCATTAGATTTGAAATGGCTGTTTAGGTAGAGCTGTGAAGGTCGGCTATCTAATTCGGGCACCCATCGGGCACCCAGGACTCCACTCCAACTGCCTACCTTGTGCCCCAGCCAACATCTTTTCGATTCCGCCGACCGTCCCAGCGACTTTTCTTTCGCCCAAGAATCCCAGAAAGAGGACAGCATGAGTAATACCGAAGCTTCCAAAGACAGCAACGAAAAGGCTCCCGTCAGCCGCCAGAGCATGAAGCGCAGCCGTCGTACCCAAGCCAGCAAACCTGCAACCGCTCGCCTCAAAGCAGGTCAGCCCGCCCCCTCTGCAACGAGCGAGCCAGCCCACCAGCCCAGCGTCGAAGAAACCCACGCCCTCGTGGTGAGCTCCCGCCGCAAGCGCTACACCGACAACCGTCCCGTCGATCCTAGCCCCATCAACATCGCCCAAACCGTACGCATGGCCGGGAACCGACCCATCCAAGCCTCCCCTGGTATGAGCGGAGCTTCCCAACCCAACTTTAATGATTCTCCCCAAATCATGAACCGCCCCATTGCCTCCAACACCAGCCCCGATGAAGAAGAAATGCTGGGTTATTTGGACTAGCCCTCCTCTGCATTGAGTTCTAGATCTCTGCCTGGGTAACGAACGGGTGATAGGCGAACCATATTCCATTACCCGTTTGCGATTCCTTTCACGTTCGAGCTTGCTGCTCAATTTCCCCTACCTATTCGCTACCGAGTAAATCCCCTTGGCTTCTGAATCCTCCTCCTCCCTCAAACGCCTCCCCCTCGTGGTTGGAGCCCTCGGCGGCACATTGCTCCTCCTCAACCGAGCCTTATTAACCCCAGCAATCTCAACCTCCCAATCGCGCTCCGATGCCCTCGGCATCATCCTCAGCGCCCTGCTTATTCTCACAGGGCTCCTGTGGCAGCAGGCCCAGCCCAAGCTCCCGGAAGTCGTAGAACTAGAAGGGGAAGAAGGGTTTGACCTGGATGAGGATCTGCCTGGGCCCGTCAAGCTAGAGCTAGCTTGGTTAACCAAACTGCTCCTCACCAATACCGCCACCCAATCTCTCGTCATCTGGTACGACGAGAAAGTGATCGCTCGGCGCGGCATCTTGGTTGAAGAAGAGATGGAAGAGCCCGGCATCATCGTCGAGCGCGTCATGGATACCGAAAAGTCCATCTACCTTGTGGACCTCAAGCTTTACCCCGGTCGGATTGAGTTCAACTACCTGCCCAAGAACATCCAGGGCCTGATTTGCCACCCCCTGCCGGACCTGCGCGAAGACGGCGAAGAAAGTCGAGGCGCAATCATCCTGGCCGCCAATGCGCCCCGCAGCTACACCCAACAGGATGAAGGCTGGATTGAAGCCATGTCCCAAAAATTGGCTAAAACCCTAGACGAGCATATGCCTGAACCAGAATATTGATTCTGCGGTCCAGTGCCCGTAAAAATTGATGTCCCCATTAGCGACGTTTTGCAGTGCAGTCCACACATAGCGAAACGCTGCTAAATGTCTCTGGACCTGCTAACCATAACCCAACCTTAAAGAACGGTATTTTCGCTCCCGATCGCTTCACCCCAGCGGCTATCTTGGTATCAATCAAGATTTAGCGCGAAGGATTGTCCGTGAATCCCAACAACCTTAAGTCAATCCAGATCCGGGGCCTGGGCGTTTGGCTCATCACCCTACTGCTGCTCTTCGGCCTAGGCTCCATCCTGCCCGACTGGTTCATTGAACTATCGGGCCTGTTGATTGGATTAATCCTCATCGCCCCAGTGGCTGGCTTTTTCGGCCTGCGTTGGTGGCTCAACCGCAACCTCATCCAAGGTAGCTGCCCTGTTTGCGCAGCCCCCGTCAATGCCTTCCAAAGCAATGAAGTCCAATGCCAGAGCTGCGGTGAAAAGCTAGCGGTGAAAAATAAAGAGTTTGTTCGTCCCACACCGCCAGGAACCGTCGATGTGGAAGTCGTTTCATCTCAAGCGATCGACGATTAATCCACCTGCACCGTAGGGACATGGCATCGCCATGTCCGCCCAGCCAAACCACTCAAGAACGAGGATTGAAATAGACCGTTAGGCATCTAACGCAACTGCGGACATGGCATGCCATGTCCCTACGTGGTATCGGGTCTTATTAAATTTCCACTCCTAATAGCTCATCGCCTCCCCCTTCACAGCTGGATGCGCCAAGTCTTTTAAAGACTCCAACTCAGCCGGGCCCACACAGCCCTCCTCCGTAATGATGCCTGCGATTAACTCAGCGGGCGTCACATCAAAGGCTGGGTTATAAAACTCAGTGCCAGCGGGACAAATCGGCTCACCCTCAATGTGGGCAATCTCAGCAGGGTTCCGCTCCTCAATGGGAATTTGACTGCCATCAGTCAGGGAAAAATCCACCGTTGAAATCGGTGCCGCGACGTAAAACGGAATATTGTGGGCCTTGGCTACTAGAGCCAAGCTATAAGTCCCAATTTTATTAGCGGAGTCTCCATTGGCAGCAATGCGATCGGCCCCCACAATCACCACATCAATGCGCCCCTCTTTCATACAATGGGCCGCCATACTATCCGTAATGAGCGTGACCGGAATCTGCTCCTGAACGCATTCCCAAGTTGTCAGCTTGGCTCCCTGGAGCCGAGGCCGCGTTTCCCCTGCATAAACCCGCTCCAGCCGTCCAGCTCGCCAAGCAGAACGCACAACCCCCAGTGCCGTCCCATAGCCCGCCGTGGCTAGTCCCCCCGTATTGCAATGGGTCATGATGCGTAACTTGCTTGAGCTCTCAGGCATGGCACTAAGCCCCTGCTCCCCGATGCGATAACAAGTCTCTAAATCAGAGATATGGATCGCTTGGGCTTCCTGAAGCAGCAGTTCAACAAGCTTGGAAGCATCACGTGCCTGGCTATCCTTGACAATTCCCATCATGCGGTCGATCGCCCAAAACAGATTCACGGCGGTAGGACGAGTTCCCCGCAGCAGTTCTGCCACCTCCTCCAGCTTCGCTAGAAATGTGAAGCGGTCCACATTGCCAATTTCCTTAGCTCCCATATACATGCCATAGGCTGCGGCAATCCCGATCGCCGGAGCACCCCGCACAATCATGGAGCGAATCGCCTCGGCCAAATCCTCAGACCGCTTAATCTCCACCAGGCTGTACTCCCGTGGTAAGCGGGTCTGGTCAATCAGCAGAATGTGATCTTCGCGCCAAAGAATGGGATAGACATGGGTGAGAGCAGACATATCCACATCAGCTAGGGAGGAGTTTAGCGGCACGACAATCCTCAATTCCAAAACATCAACCGTCCGGGCGTTCACGGCCCCAACTTAAGAGATTCTAAGCCGTCTTGGGGTTCCCTCATGATCTCTCCCCCCTAAAAGAACACCTCTGCAATCAGCACAACCCAAGCCATTAATGAGCTAAATCTTAATGATTAGCTGTCGTTATATCGAGAGGACCTTTCTTAAGCTTTATCAAACCCGGAGCTTGAGCTGGGGTGGAGTATAGGATTATGGAGATGCATGCTAACCATAGGGTGAGCCCATCCAGCGCATCTAGTCCGTTATCGGGCCAGAAAAGCCCGAACTTAACGAACTAGGTTAATCAGCTCCTCAAGCATTGAAATGGCATAGACCCCTTTAAGGCTGTATCCATTCGGCATTCAGGCTTGCGTCGATTCACTGAACCTCAGTGAGCAGAGCAACGAAGATAGCCAAAGTTGAGAGCAAATCCCCCCATGGATTAGTAGCATCAAGTCGCAATTGCGACTTTTTAATAAAACCGTTTGAGATAACTAAGCGCCCAGTTTGGGCTTGCTGTTGAGCCTTGTAATGACAAACGCTGATAATAAAAACGCTTGCTTCGCCGCGACCACCCCGCTTTATTACGTCAATGACGTTCCCCATGTGGGCAGTGCCTATACCACCATGGCGTTGGATACCCTCTGCCGCTACCAACGCATGCAAGGTCGGTCCACGCTGATGATCACAGGCACTGACGAGCATGGCCAAAAGATCCAGCGCACTGCCGAGAAACATGGGAGATCGCCCCAGGAGCACTGCGACCAAGTCGTCGGCAGCTTCAAGGACCTTTGGAAGCAGCTCAACATCCAGAACGATCGCTTCAGCCGCACCACTGCCCCCCGTCACCAAGCGATCGTCAACGAGTTCTACCAGCGAGTAGAAGCTCAGGGCGACATCTATCTCAGCCAGCAGCAAGGCTTTTACTGCGTGGGTTGCGAAGAATTCAAAGAGAAGCGCGACCTCGTTGAAGAGAAATTCTGTCCCCTCCATCCCAACCAGGAAGCAGAATGGCGCGATGAGGAAAACTACTTTTTCCGCCTCTCCAAGTACCAAGAAAAGCTAGAAGCTCTCTACGAAGCCAACCCAGACTTCATCCAGCCCCCCAGCCGCCGCAATGAAGT
>CALIGI010000138.1 GCA_938021205.1 uncultured Pseudanabaenaceae cyanobacterium | reverse complement strand
TCTGGGAGAACAAAAGCAGCGGGGGCAACGGTGATCTGATCAGTCATGCGTCTCCTCGAACGGGTCACGCCTAGCGCGACCCCAAATGTTACAGCAACACGGGCAGTACTTCAACAACCCAGCAAAGTCAAGATTGACTTTGCTGACTCATTTGCGCCTTTGACGACGCGATCGCCCCTAAAAAGCAGGACAAATACCCACTAAATGGAACAGATCCAAACAGCTTCAGGCGGTGGATGTTTCCAGGGCTGGCAAATTAAATAAGTCAAAGGCATTTTGGGTAGTTTGCCGGGCAAGCTCTTCAAGAGATACCCCACGGAGCGATGCAACCTGGGCGGCGACATGGGCCACAAAGGCAGGCTCATTACGCTTTCCTCGCTTAGGAACTGGAGCCAAAAAAGGACAGTCGGTTTCGACCAGCAGGCGATCGCTGGGAACCATACGGGCAGACGCTTGAATTTGCTCAGCTTTTTTAAAGGTGACCGTGCCACTGAAGCTAATAAAAAAGCCCTGGTCCAGGAACCACTGAGTTTCTTCAGGGCTACCGCCCCAGCAATGCATAACCCCAGTTACTGTGGTTTTCCCTGACGCGAGTCGTGACTGCTGAAACTGCTCCAGTTCCTCCGCCATTGCTGATGCGGCATCGCGACAGTGAATAATCACAGGCAATCCCAAATCAGCCGCAACTTCAAGCTGCGCCTGCAATGCAACTTTCTGCAACTCAACAGAATCAGACTTAAAGAAGTCAAGTCCCGTTTCCCCAATCGCGACAACCCGCGAATCGGACTGAGCAAGCTGACGAATTTGAGACGCAGAACCATCGCCCCACTGCTCCACATCCAACGGGTGCAAGCCGATGGCGAAGCTCACTTCAGGGAAGCGATCAGCAACTTGCCGCATCGACTCAAATTCACCCGGTTCGACACAGGAATGAACCAGACGAGCGACTCCCGCCTCCCGCCAACGCAAGGCAACCGCTTCCAGGTCTTCCTGAAAGCGGTCAAACGCAATATGCACGTGGGTGTCAACCAACAACGGAAAAGCAGGTTGCACAGTCAATACCTATCGAACGAAGGAATCCAGAAGCGACCAAAATCTTTCGACTCAGCCGCCGCTTACAGCCAAAGCACCCAAGCAAGACTTAAGCGTTATAAGGCTCAACCTTCAGTTTGAAGAGCTTTGCAATATTGGACTTCTTATTGGCACCAGTGTTTTTGTGATAGACCCCTCGCTTTACAGCCTTATCAATCTTGCTGTAAGCCTCGGACATACGATCTTGAACCGTTTTCTTAGCATCATCGCCAGGCTCAGCCACATAGGCCTCCACCGCAGTCAAATAATGCTTGGTCAGGGTTTTCACCGCAGACCGATAGGATTTGTTACGCAGACGGTTGCGCTCAGCGGTTTGGATACGCTTCTGAGCAGATTTAATATTCGCCACAGTTTCTTCTAAGTCTCGACGCTCTACCAGCATTTCATTATGCCATGGGTCTGCACATCTGAGGAGTCCCTCCAGAATTAGCCTCGCCCAGGACGTCTCATCGTGAGGCATGGAGCAAACCGACCCTGAATAGGAGTCAGCCTTTGCGAAGTCGAGCACAGGGGGCAACATCCTCAGAGGAATCAAGCTAAGCTTGTACCTATACGACGGTGAACGGGTATGAGGATAGCTGAAGTGAGATGAGTTGATGCTCGATTCCTCGCTCAGCTTCAATCCAACTAGTCTCGATTCATTAGTCCTAGCCATTTTTCCGATTTTTCCGCCCCTACCGCCATGCTGCGAATCGTCACCCGCTGGGATGAAGCCCAAGCAGAGCTCAAGCGCATCTGCGATCGCACCCACGACAGTAACTCCTCCAATGCTGAGGCCACGGTCCAGCAGATTCTCCAGGGAGTGCAGCGTCGGGGCGATCAGGCCCTGCTGGAATATGCCCTGGAGTTCGACAAGGTAGACCTTGACGCTTCTGAGTTGCGCGTTGATGCGACCGAAATGGAAGCGGCTTACCAACAGGTGCCCAAAGCCTTTGTGGATGCAGTACGGGTGGCTCACAAAAACATCAAGCACTTCCACGAACAGCGCCAGCCCAAGAGCTGGGTACAGTTTGGAGATGATGATGTGGTCCTGGGCAAGCGATATACCCCTGTGGATTCGGCGGGGCTCTATGTGCCTGGTGGCAAGGCATCCTATCCCAGTACGGTGCTGATGAATGCGGTCCCAGCTTTAGTGGCTGGTGTGCCCAAGGTGGTTATGGTGACGCCGCCAGGTCCCGATAAACGCATTAACCCTGCCGTACTGGTGGCAGCCCAGGAAGCGGGGATTGAAGAGATTTATCGGGTGGGTGGGGCCCAGGCGATCGCCGCCCTGGCCTATGGCACCGACACGATCCCAGCGGTAAATGTCATCAGCGGTCCAGGAAATATCTATGTGACTCTGGCCAAGAAGCTGGTCTATGGTCGCGTTGGTATTGATTCCCTCGCAGGCCCTTCGGAAGTCCTAGTGATCGCAGACCGCCAAGCTAATCCGGTCCATGTGGCTGCAGATCTGTTGGCCCAGGCGGAACATGACACCCGCGCTGCCTCTATTTTAATTACTGATGACGAAGCCTTGGCAAAGGCAGTGACGGAACAGGTTGAGCAACAGTTAGTGAACCACCCCCGCAATGAGATTGCGGAGAAGGCGATCGTCAACTACGGCCTGATTATTTTGGTCAAAGACCTAGACCAAGCGGCTGAGTTGTCCAATGAATTTGCTCCAGAGCACCTAGAACTCGAAGTGGCTGATCCCTGGGCATTGATGGAGAAGATTCGCCATGCCGGGGCTATTTTCCTAGGCAACTCCACCCCGGAAGCAGTGGGCGATTATTTAGCAGGCCCCAATCACACCTTGCCGACTTCTGGCGCTGCCAGATACGCTTCTGCCCTGGGCGTTGAAACGTTTATGAAGCATTCCAGCATCATTCACTATTCGCCCGAAGCCCTGGCAAAGATGTCCCAATCCATCGATACATTAGCAACGGCAGAGGGGTTGCATTCCCATGCGGAGTCTGTGCGATTACGACGGGAGCCTTAGCCACGCAGATCAGCGCCCTCAAGATTGAGCTTTGAGATACTGCTGAAGCCGGACCAGGCTAGCGCTATGGGCCAACGAGAGGGGCAATAGCGTAATACCCTCTAGACGCGACTGGACCCAGCCATCCCCCCATTGCCAATGGTGAAAGCCATCAATAGCCCCACTCAAGAGCATCTTGAGCTGCGTTTCATCAGCAACAACAACTCGATGGTCAATTCTCACTGGCCCTAAAGAACTGCTGTAGAGGGTATCGGTCTGCAGACGGCTTGGCAGCGGATCTGAGAAGCTCTGAGGCGCGAGCCACTGCTTAAAAGAGTCGGGATGAAGCAAACTTCGAGAGAGCTGGGCCGCCGTGGCTTCCACTTCAATGCGGAGGTGGCTTTGCTGAAACGTTCCAAACATGGGCGCAGCCGATTAAGTTCCAATTTAGTTTTAGTATGCCAAAGACAGCCTTAACGGGGAGTGCAATTTAGATGGAATCCAGCGGAAACCCAAACCCGATCGCCTCTCCAGATCCTCAGCCAACAGGGGGCAATGCAGTGGCTCCAGAAGTAACAACAGCATCAGAAGCATCAGAAGCATCAGCTCCAGTCCTTAGCGATGGGACTTTACCCGCGAATCAAGAGCTGTGGCAGCAAAGCCTCGGTTGGCAACCCAGCGAGACAGAGCAAGCCAAACTCCAAGCCCTCTACAAAGGCATTATCGAGGGCAATATCAAGCTCAATCTCACTCGGCTCACAGAGCCCGCAGCATTCTGGGAAAAGCACCTCTGGGATTCCCTACGAGCGCTGCGTCCCTGGCTGTTAGGCGAGCTAGCCCTAGGCAAACCGGACCAAGCTCCCAAGATTATTGACATTGGTACTGGCGGGGGATTTCCGGGCATTCCGGCGGCGATCGTTTTTCCCCAATCTCAAGTCACCCTGCTGGATTCCACTCGCAAGAAAATGGTCTTCTTGCAGCAGCTCGTCAGTGAGCTGAAACTGTCTAATGTCAGGACCGTGACGGAGCGAGCAGAGGCTTCTGGCCAACAAGAGCAGCATCGAGGCAAATATGACCTGGCTCTCATTCGAGCGGTGGGTCCTGTGACCGTCTGTGCCGAATATTGTTTGCCCATGGTTCGCTACGGCGGCATGGCCGTGCTTTATCGGGGCCAGTGGAGCGTAGAAGAGGCAGAAGCCCTAACAGAAGCCGTTCATCTTCTCGGTGCAGAAGTGACTGAAGTCAAAGCTTTTGAAACCCCCTTGAGCCAGGGCACTCGCCATTGCATTTACATCAAGAAAATTGCTGGAACACCGGATATGTTTCCTCGTCCAGTGGGCGTCCCCGTTCAGAGCCCTCTGCCCTAATCAGTCCTGAGTAGTGGCTCATTAGGCCGTAACGATTGCAATATGCTTGGCTCAGAGAAAATCCAAGGGAATCACATAATCCTCCCAGGACTATTCGCAAGCAGCATCTCTACTCAACCTGAATTCGACAATCCTCAAATCAATCTCATCCCCTAACCCCTTCTCCTAAGAGAGAACGGGGATCCCATGACAAAGCAGTCTTTTCAGCGCCTTAAATTCCCCTCTTCCTGGGGAGAGGGGCTAGGGGGGAGGGCAGCACCAGCCATTGTCAAACTCAGGTCTACTCAGGCTTAGAACTTCAGGCTTCCATGACATCTCCCCCTTCAAAACCTAGCCTCAGCGACGAACTCACATCCCAGCTTTCAATATTGCTGGCCTTCCTAGGCGTGATGTGGATTGTGGAAATTTTCGACTGGCTGCTAAGGGCTCGCTTTGATGTCTATGGGATTATTCCTCGCCACGTGATTGGTCTGCGAGGCATCCTCTTTGCCCCCTTCCTCCATGGGGACTTTTCCCACCTGATGGCTAACACAGTGCCCTTCTTTAGCCTGGGCTGGCTAGTGATGTTGCGCCGCACCAATGATTTCATCGCCGTCACTCTGATTGTCATGGGATTGGGCGGCTTAGGCACCTGGCTGATTGGTGACCTGTTTGAGATGAACCAGCGACAACAGCCCACGGTCCACATTGGAGCTAGCATCCTAATTTTTGGCTACCTGGGCTATTTGCTCCTGCGGGGCTGGTTCGATCGCCAGCCCTATTCCATTGCTTTCTCCGTCGCCGTCGCCTTGATCTATGGCGGCTTGATCTGGGGCGTGGTGCCCGGGCAGCAAGGCATCTCCTGGGAGGGTCATTTCTGTGGATTTGTGGCTGGGGCGATCGCCGCAAGACTCCTAGCTAACTCCAATGCCTCCCAGCGAGCAGCCAACCGGGAAAGCCCAGGTCCGACGCCTTAAACTGGGAAGCAGTCACAAATATAGTCACCGACAAAACGATCTTGATTCTTTGCAATCCCCTACTTATCTCCTCAGGCCCGTGACATCTACCCCCGCTCCTCCCATTCATTTCCAAGCCTCCCAATATACTCCCCAGGCCCAGCTCTTTGTTCTGGGTTGTGGCTACGTGGGCAGTGCCCTTACCCGTCATTACCAAGCTTCTGATGACCCAGGCGGCTTATCTCCGAAGGTCACGGCGACAACGACGACCCCAGCACGCTTGCCAGAACTAGAAGCCATTGCCGACCAAGCATTGCTGCTCACCATTGATGACGTAGCACAGCTCAGCGAGCAGTGCCAGCAGCACAGTCACCTTGTAGTCAGCATCGGTGCGAAACGCGGCACACCCTACGCTGAGACCTATCTCAAAGCTGCAAAAGCCTTGACCCAAGCGCTAGACGGTAATAGCAGCATCCAGCAAATCATCTACACCAGCAGCTACTCCGTGTATGGAGATTGCCAAAGCGAATGGGTCACGGAAGAAGCAGCGATCGCCCCCCAAAGTGACAACTCCAAAGTCCTGGCTGAAACCGAACGACAAATATTGGCCCTAGCAACCCCAAATCGCTCCGTCTGTGTCTTCCGCCTCGGCGGCATCCACGGCCCCGACAGAGAGCTAGGCCGAATCTTCTCCTTCGCCGCTGGCAAGACTCGCCCTGGCGATGGCTCAGATGCTTCTAATTGGGTTCACAGGGATGACATCGTCGGTGCTATCGACTTTGCCCTCGCCCAAGGGTTCAACGGCATTTACAACCTGGTCAACAGCGACCCGATTGCCAGCAAGAAACTGCTGGATTGGGTCTGCAACCACTACAACCTAGCTCCCATAACCTGGGACCCCAGCCAAACCAGCAAACGCCCCTACAACGCCAAGGTCTCCAATCAGAAATTACGGGATGCGGGCTACAAGTTCCTGCATCGCAGCGTCATTGAGGATTGATTGTCTGTGAGGTTTAACCATGAAAACTAAGCTCATCCTCAACTTCGAATTCATCGCCTCCCACGCCCTCAGCGTCCGAGAAGATCCCCACAATCATCTATGGCGTGTCCAAGCCGTCATGGCGGGAGAGCCAGTCAATGGAATGGTCTTAAACATGGTCACGGTGCGGGAGCAGTTCTCTACCGCTCTCCAGCCGCTTGCCAATAGCCATCTAAATGACAATCAGACCTTGTCAGTCGAGACCCGCACAACGCCAACCTGCGAGACCCTTGCAGCTTATTTTTTTGCAGCCTTTGGCAGCATCCTCGCAGAGCAATTCCAACAACAAAATCCTACGGTGCAGCTTGATGCGATCGAAGTGGAGCTGTACGAGCCCAATGGAAAAGAATGGGGCAGCGCTCGCTTGGAAACCTAAGATGCGGGAATATCGGCCCGGACAAACCGAGCATCACCGAATCTCCTATCCGTCCGATGTTTTTGTAACGAAATAGCGAATCGGCCTGGCAAATCTGGGCTTCATTTCACCATTCGGGATCATTACAGCCCTGACGAAGCAACGAGTCTAGGCGATCGCAGAAATCTTCTAGGTTTGCTTAACCTTCAGTGATAATCTGTTAGTTAGCAATTTTACCTATAAGCAAACGCTCTAGTTCTTAGGGTATTTGCACGTCATATCGTCCCAGAGTAGAGGCGTGTCTCCTTGACATGGCAAAGCTTCAAACGATGTGGCCAAAGAACATGGCGCGGCCCCCGATGCGCGCAGCGAGCTGATCACACCAGATAGGCGCAAGATGGTCTCCACCACAGAAAAATCAGTTGGATATGTAAGGCAAGTCATCGGACCTGTCTTGGACGTTGAGTTCCCCTCCGGAGCCCTGCCCAAAATTTATAACGCAATCGTCGTGAGCGGTAAGAACCCCATTGGCGACGACTTGTCTGTAACCTGCGAAGTTCAGCAATTGCTGGGCGACAAGCAGGTTCGTGCCGTCTCCATGAGCAGCACAGACGGTTTGGTTCGCGGTATGGAAGCAGTTGATACCGGCTCTCCAATCAATGTGCCCGTTGGTCCTACGACCTTGGGCCGCATTTTTAATGTGCTAGGTGAGCCCATTGATGAGCTTGGGCCAGTTGGGAACGATGACACCTCTCCCATTCACCGCCCCGCTCCCAAGCTGACTGAGCTGGAAACCAAGCCCGCTGTATTCGAGACCGGCATTAAGGTAATTGACCTGCTGGCTCCCTACCGTCAGGGCGGCAAGATTGGCCTGTTCGGGGGTGCTGGTGTAGGCAAAACCGTACTGATTCAAGAGCTGATCAACAACATTGCCAAGGAGCACGGTGGTGTATCCGTATTTGGCGGTGTAGGTGAGCGCACCCGCGAAGGTAACGACCTCTACGAAGAATTCAAAGAGTCTGGCGTTATCAACAAGGACGACATCAGCAAGTCCAAAGTGGCTCTGGTATACGGTCAAATGAACGAGCCGCCTGGGGCGCGCATGCGCGTGGGCCTCTCTGCTCTGACCATGGCGGAGTACTTCCGCGATGTGAACAAGCAGGACGTACTGTTGTTCATCGACAACATCTTCCGCTTTGTACAGGCCGGTTCTGAGGTCTCCGCACTGTTGGGCCGGATGCCCTCTGCTGTGGGTTACCAGCCCACCTTGGCGACTGATGTGGGTGCGCTGCAAGAGCGCATTACTTCCACCAAGGAAGGCTCCATTACCTCCATTCAGGCTGTCTACGTCCCTGCTGACGACTTGACTGACCCTGCTCCTGCAACCACCTTTGCTCACTTGGACGCCACCACTGTGCTGTCCCGTGGCTTGGCTTCTAAGGGCATCTACCCCGCTGTAGATCCCTTGGACTCCACCTCCACCATGCTCCAGCCGGATATCGTTGGCGACGACCACTACGACACCGCCCGTGCCGTACAGTCCACTCTCCAGCGCTACAAAGAACTGCAAGACATTATTGCAATTCTGGGCTTGGACGAGCTTTCTGAAGACGATCGCCGCACCGTTGCTCGCGCTCGTAAGGTTGAGAAGTTCCTCTCCCAGCCTTTCTTCGTAGCTGAGATCTTCACCGGCATGCCCGGTCAGTACGTAAAGCTGGCTGACACAATCTCTGCCTTCAAGAAGATCCTTGCTGGCGAGCTGGACGAAGTTCCCGAAGGTGCCTTCTACCTCGTGGGCAACCTCGACATGGTCTTGGCCAAGGCTGAGAAGCTGAACGCTGAGAACTAAGCGAATCCCGTAAACGTATAGCGAGCGTTTAGCTAGCGTCATCGGTTTTCACAACAAGGGCGCACATCAACTGTGCGCCCTTTGTTATTGAGAACCTAAATCAGGTTTAACCCACAGATAGGAAGCAAAAACTATGGCATTAACTGTTCGTGTAATTGCCCCTGATAAGACCGTTTGGGATGCAGAAGCGGAAGAAGTGATTCTGCCTAGCACCACCGGTCAACTGGGCATCTTGTCGGGCCACGCTCCCCTGCTGTCTGCCCTGGACACGGGTGTGATGCGCGTCCGTGCCGGTAAGGACTGGAATTCCATCGCCGTCATGGGCGGTTTTGCAGAAGTGGACGTGAACGAAGTGACCGTCCTCGTCAACGGTGCCGAGAAAGGTAGCGACATTGACGCTGCTGAAGCCAAGTCTGCCTACACCGCAGCGGAAACAGCCTTGAACAACGTTTCTGATAGCGACACCCAAGAAAAGATGCAGGCCACCACTGCCTTTAAGAAGGCACGGGCTCGCTTGCAGGCTTCCGGCGGCAAAATCTAAAGCCACCAGAACAATTCCAGTAAAAAGCGCCAGCTCTATGACCTAGAGCTGGCGCTTTTTATTGGAGAATCGCTAGGCAAACTTCAATGCTGTAAAACTCGCCCAGCGATCGCAATCAGGCGCTACCTGTGAAGACAACGTCTTCGAACTTCTCCTGGGCCTTGGACATGGGCTTCTTACGACCCTCTTCCTGCCAGTAGTTGATCACCTCAGTGGCTTTGTTGAGTAGCTCAACACGCTCGACTTCGGAGATCCAGTGCTTGGCTTCCATCTCTGCCTTGAGCTGTTCCCAAGCATCGTTCCGGGGCCAAAAGAAGTAGGCCGTCAGGGGGCTAGTGCCTTTACCAACCACCTGATCGACTGCGAGAGCGACGCTCTCATCTAGCCATAAGACTTTTAGGATGAAACGGGACAATCAAACCTCCGGTAACTAGGCGAACCTAGCTTTCAAAATTGGACAACGCAACAGCCTCTAATCTTAAATTGAATGGTGACTTGCGACAAGATTTGTTAGCGATCGCATTCAATTCCCCCCTTTAACAATAGCCAGACTCGATAGAAACACCATGCCTAAAGCAATCTTAGTTTTTGATATCGACGGCGTGGTGCGCAATGTGGGCGGCTCCTACCGCCGAGCCATCATGGACACGGTGGAGCATTACACCCAGGGGGCCTATCGCCCTAGCTCTGGGGATATTGACCAGATTAAGGCCGAGGGCATTTGGAATAACGACTGGAAGCTGTCCCAGGAGATGGCGGAGCGTTATTGGGAAGGAAAAGGCAAGAGCCGGGCAGAGCTGGGGCTGGACTATGACGAAATTATTGAGTTCTTTCAGGTGAAGTATCGCGGTCCTGAGTCTGCACCATTTACGGGCTATATCAAGGATGAGCCATTGTTGATGAGCCCGGCTTATCTGAAAAAATTGACCGCAGCAAATTTGGCTTGGGGCTTTTTTAGCGGGGCCACTCGGGGCTCAGCGGGGTTTGTGCTGGAGAAGCGGTTGGGTTTGAGTGAGCCGCTGCTGGTGGCGATGGGAGAGGCGGCGGATAAGCCGGAGCCTGCGGGGCTGTTTCAGGTCAGTGAAAAGCTGGCTGAGGGAGTAGCGGGTCTACCCGTTATCTACGCCGGGGATACGGTGGCGGATATGCACACGATTAACAATGCCAAGGCTCAGCAGCCCGAGGGGCGTTGGTATGCGGTGGGGGTGTTGCCGCCCCATGTGCAGGAGACGGAGGCTAGGGCTGAGGCTTATATTGCGGTGCTGAAGAAAGCTGGGGCCGATGTGGTGGTGGCAAATATTGAAGAGCTGAATGAAGAGATGGTGGATTGGTTGGTTAACTCCTGAGATTTTGCACCTTTGATAATGGGGGGCAAAATCTCAAAGAGCCCAACGGTAGAATAGAAGTACTGGATGCTGTCACCTCAACCCAGGGCCTTTTCCATGCAGACCCCAATCAGCACCTCAAATACTCCATCCATGATTCCGCCACCTGTGGGATGCCCACCCAGGCTGACCATGTATGACCTGCCCAGCAAATTCCCAGGAGAGCGCGGTTTGCCCGACGAGTATCATGACCTGCAACCCGAATTCCTCAGCGCGACCCTGCAACTCACAAACTTCGGAGCCCAGCAACGCTTCACCAGCACGGACATGTGCCTCTACTACGATGAAGCCCATCCTCTCTGGCACAAGCGCCCCGACTGGTTTCTCGCCTTAGGCGTCCCTCGACTCTACGGTGAAACAGACCTGCGGCTAAGCTACACCGCTTGGGCGGAGGGAGTTTCCCCAAGCGTCATTATTGAGCTAATTTCACCCGGAACGGAAAAGCAAGATTTAGGACCGTTCTACCGCAGCGCGGGACGCATCGATCCTACAGTTTTAGACGAGCCAGAGGTTGATGCAGAGCTGGGTAACGGCCAGATTAGTGGGCAACCGCTGATTGAACTCATCCAATCTCGGGACAAAGCTAAACCCAAACCGCCCGAGAAGTGGGAGGTGTATGAGCAAATTCTCAAAGTGCCTTATTACATCACCTATAGCCGCTACAGCAACCGGCTCCGCTGCTTTCGCTTACAGGAGGATCGCTACGAAGAAGAGACTTTAGATCTAACAAATCCACGCTTCTGGCTAGAAGAATTACAGATTGGTTTAAGCATTTGGCAGGGGGAATACCAAGGCATTACTCGCCCCTGGCTGCGCTGGTTTGATGCGGATGGCGACTGGGTGCTCACCCCAGAGGAGCGGGAGCGACAGCGTGCTGACTTGGCACAACAACAGGCTAATGCTGCCGAACGACGAACTCAAAGACTTCTAGAGCGACTCAAACAAGAGGGCATTGAAATCGACCCTGAAACACTATAAAGCTGAAAATATCTGAACTCTCTTTAAGCCTCAAATCGCTCCTGCTCCGCCTGATAGCCCACATAAACGCCTTCCAAAAACACATCCGGCGTCATATCAAACGGCAGCTTCTCAATTTGCAAAATCGCCTGCACCTCCTGGGCCAAGCGCAGCGCCAGAGACTGCCGGGCCGTGGAGAGCATCTGCGATCGCCGTTCCAAATACTGCCTAATCGTCGCAAAATCATCCGGCAACAGCGGCGACAGATCCGACATATTCAACAACGCCTTCGCCGCACTCTTGCCATCCTCAGACAGCAACACAGCGCCCTTCGCCTCGGCCTGCCCCGCCTGGATCACCAGCGTCCCCGCCACCACATCCCCCAAACGCTTCTCCTGGGAATTCAAAAAGACAATACAGAGAAACCCTAAAAACAAAAACTCATCCACAGGACGCAACAGCGCCCGCAACGTCGTCTGGAAAATCCCCACCGGGCGACCATCATCCCGAATCACTCGAATCCTTGCAAGCCGCTTCCCCGGCGTTTGTCCCTGGCCATTCGCCTCCAGCAGCGCAAAATAGCCCACATAAATAATGAACAGCGCCAGCATCACCAAGGCAGCTAGCCACAGCTCCAAATTCCCCAAGCCCCCTACAAAATCAATCAACTCGATCAGCTGCGTCGCCAGCATCGTCGCCAACAACAAAACCACCATGATGGCCAAAGCAATCAAGAGGTAATCAATCGCTAATGCATAGGCACGACTACCAATCCCGGCCAGCGTAAACTCCAGCTCCACGCTCTCGGGAGTTCGCTGTTTAAGTCGCTTCAGAAACTGCATGATCTAAGAAACAGTAAAGTCATGTCCATCCATAAAATGCCCGAGGCAACCTGCCCCCCCCCAAAAAAACGACATTACCTAGAAAACTTCAAATCCATACCCTCACTACGATTACGCAAGTCCCAATACAGCGTAGCAAACACAACCTGCCAAAAGGGAGCCGTCACAATACCAGACAAAATACCAATAATGTAGCTAATCAAAAATATGAGAATTTGAAAGGTCGGATCCAGAGCTGAGCCAAACCCGGAGATTAGGCTATTCACAGCTTGGCTCAGGCCGAAAACGACAATGGAAATGGGAAGACTAACCAGCAAGGCAACAAACGAAACAGCAAGACAATGTCCCATACTCTTTCTCGTCAGCTCCCAAGAACGGCTTAACGAAGCACTAGCATGGGAATTCTCTTCGACGGCCAAGGGAGGAACAATCAACATGAATCCAATCCCAAGGCGAAGAAACAAAAGGACAATCGCAATCAACGCAACAAGCCCCAAAAATCCTCCCAAAATGGCAAAGAATGTATTGGGTGTCCCTCCCGAAAGCTGCGTACCGAGAAAAGCAAAGATCCCAGCTAAAACTAGCATCGCAAGAAGAACGGCAATGTAAGCTCCAAAGAACAATAGAGCACGCAAAACACTAGCCCCCAGGAGGGACCACTTTCGAGAACGAGTAAATCGCAAGGCATCTCGCTCACTCTCCGGTGCATCATTCAATTGCTGATAGGCCAAGCGCACGATCGCAGCAAACTCCGCCATTGATTGAGCACTACAAAAAATCAAGAGCACGAACAAGACAGGTATCGCAATCGCCAGCAGTCCATCCATTTGAGCAATCTGTAAACCCGAGACCATCGCGAAAAGGATAAATGCGATCGCCACAACCCATGGCAGCAGTAGCCAAAGCGATGCTCTCAATGAGATCAAGCCATAGCGCAAAAAGTTCGCGAGATAGAGGCGAAATCCCGTACTGACGATGTTACCGACGCTCATAGACCCCTGGGGAAATGCATTGGTCATCGCGTTGCTCCTGATTTTTTGACTGGGAATGTCTCGACTTAGAATGTCATGGAGAGATACTCGGACAAAAAGAGCACTCCCTAACTACGGGCATCGTAAACTAAGGCAGGCAGAAAGTGAGCGCCCAATGATATGAATGTTAAACGTTGGATCGCCCGCAGAGAGCCCAGTTGGAAAGCATTAGAACAGCTATTGGCCCAGGCAGAGCAAAAGGGGCTGCGATCGCTCCAAGCCGCCGAAGTCAAACAGCTCACCAGCCTGTACCGCTCCGTCTCAGCGGATCTAGCCCGCGCCCAAACCCGCGAAATCGGTCAGCAGCTCACCCAAGAACTCCAGCAACTTACCCTAAGAGCCTATAGCCAGGTTTACCAAAAGCCGCGCCACCAAAATTGGCAAGCCGCAATCGACTTTTATATTAGAGAGCTACCCCAGGTCATACGCGAAACCTGGGCCTATCTCGCCCTATCTACGGGGATTTTCATCGTTGGGGGATTAATTGGCTGGTGGCTCGCCTGGGGTGATCCAAATTTTGTCAGCCTGATTCTGCCCGAAGCGCTCATCAGCAAGGTCCGTGACAAAGGCGAGCTTTGGATGGGCTCCATCCTCAGCGGCGATGACCCCACCGACGCCGCAAGACTCATGATTAACAACATTTCCGTTGCCTTCCGAGCCACGGCTGGCGGCATGTTGGCCGGTATTGGAACGGTTTTCATCCTCTTCTTAAATGGCCTACTCATTGGCGCAGCCGCCACCCTCGTGGGGCAAAACAATTTGGCCTATCCCTTCTGGGCCTTTGTTTTGCCCCATGGCTCCCTCGAGCTACCAGCCATATTCATCGCCGGGGCAGCGGGCCTGCTCATTGGCAGAGCTTTGCTATTCCCAGGACAATACAAGCGCATGGACGCTCTCAAGCAATATGGCCTCCAGGCCGCAAAGCTGACTTTTGCCGTCATTCCTATGCTAATTATTGCTGGGGTGATTGAGGCATTTTTTTCCCCCAGCACCTGGATTCCAGCCCCATTTAAGTACCTAGTCGGCTCAAGTCTCTTCCTCTTACTCTTGGGCTACATCACCTTAAGACCCAGACCAAACCTCAGCCCAGATGCCCCCCGTAGCACACCAGTCTCAATGGGCTAAAGCCGAATTACGGCAGTAGCATCTCTCCGCTAAAATTCAGCATACATAAGCTGTTCAGGCCGATCTCCCAAACATCAAGAATAGATCTCACCGAATCAAATTCCCTGTGGCATCATTGAAGGGTTTTGCATGTGATGGGAGGAACAGTATGACGAACCAAAAGCGGGATTTGAAACGGGCCTTGTTTGCAGGGACAGCTGCGCTCGCCCTCTTACTCGGCGCTTGCAGCAATCAAAGCAGCTCAGCGGATGAAACCGCAGCGACCAAAGATGGCAGCACCGCTGAAGTCAATAACGCAACAGAAACAGCCGATAGCACAGACGCGATCGATCCCCTGGTAGGCTTTGGCAACTTGCCTCGACTAGAAGGCAAGGCCACCATCATCGTCACCGTCAACGGTGCTCCCATCACCATCGAAGTTGACGGCGAAAAAGCCCCCATTACCGCTGGTAACTTCGTCGATCTCGCCCAAAAAGGCGTCTACGACGGCACTCTCTTCCACCGCGTCGTCAACAGCCCCCAACCCTTCGTCGCCCAAGGTGGCGACCCCCAGGGTAAAGACCCAAGCATTCCATTAGAACGCCTCGGCACTGGTAGCTATGTCGACGAATCTGGTGAACAGCGCTATATTCCCCTGGAAATTCTGCCCCAGGGAGCTGATAAGCCCATCTATAGTCAACCCTTCGCAGCCTCTGGCATCACGACTCCCCCTGTTCTCCAGCACGTTCGTGGTGCTGTAGCGATGGCTCGCTCAGAGTTCCCCGACTCCGCCTCGGCCCAGTTCTACATCACCTTGGATAACGTCAACTTCCTCGACGGCGACTATGCCGTCTTTGGCATGGTGACTGAAGGCATGGATGTCGTAGACAGCATCGAAAAAGGTGACGTGATTGATTCCGTCACCGTCATCGAAGGCGCAGACAATCTAAAGCCATAAGCGAAGATCTATGAAGGCGGATTTAGCCCAAAGTATTGGCGGAAGCAACACTGAATCTCCAACACAATCCTGCCCTCTGAATCACCAAAGCAAAAAGGCCCAGGCATTTACGCCTGGGCCTTTTTTCATCATGAATCAATCCAGCCATTAATCAAACGTGATCCGCTTCGCCGCCGCCTGCACATCCTTATCGCCTCGGCCCGAACAGTTCAGCACAATCCGAGGGCTTCCTTCCAGCGTCGGACAGAGCTTCTTAAGGTGAGCAAAGGCATGGGAAGTCTCCAAAGCCGGAATAATCCCCTCTAAACGAGAAACCTCCTTAAAGGATTCCAGCGCCTCATCATCCGTCACGCTGTAATACTCCGCCCGACCCTGCTCCATCAAGTAGCTATGCTCAGGCCCCACACCGGGATAGTCCAGCCCCGCGCTGACAGAGTGAGCCTCAGTCACCTGGCCATCTTCATCCTGGAGCAAATAGCTCATGGCTCCATGGAGAACCCCCACCCGGCCCTTGGTCAGGGTTGCTGCATGTTTATCCGTTGTCACACCTTGGCCCGCAGCTTCTACGCCAATAATGCGAATGCTGGGCTCATTAATGAACTCATTAAAGAGGCCCATGGCATTGGAGCCGCCGCCCACACAGGCCATGAGAATATCGGGCAAGCCTCCCCATTTCTCCCTGCATTGGCGGCGGGTCTCCTCACCAATCATCGAGTGAAACTCCCGCACAATCATGGGATAGGGGTGAGGCCCAGCCACAGATCCCAAAATATAATGGGTGCTTTCCACATTCGTCACCCAGTCACGAATCGCCTCAGAGGTCGCATCCTTAAGTGTTCCGCTCCCAGCAGTAACCCCCCGCACTTCCGCCCCCATCAATCGCATACGGAAAACATTGAGCGCCTGGCGCTCCATGTCCTCCACACCCATATAAATCACGCAGCCCAAACCAAAGCGAGCACAAACCGTCGCAGTGGCCACACCATGCTGACCGGCCCCGGTCTCCGCGATAACACGCTGCTTTTTCATCCGCTTCGCCAGCAGCACCTGACCCAAGGCGTTGTTAATCTTGTGAGCTCCGGTGTGGTTGAGGTCTTCCCGCTTGAGATAAATCTGAGGGCCTGTGCCATCGGGACGGGCGTAATGCTGGGTCAAGCGCTCCGCAAAGTACAGCGGATTAGGACGGCCGACGTAATCTCGCAGCAGCCCCTGAAATTCTTCCTGGAATGCTTCATCCTTGAAATAGCGCTGGAAGGCCTGCTCCAATTCCGCCAAGGCGGGCATCAAGGTTTCCGGCACATACTTGCCGCCAAACTGGCCAAAGCGACCCAGAGTATCGGGCCTAGCCCCTAAACTGGCGATCGCCGCTTCCATTGACTTAGCCCGCTGCTCAACAGAATCAGCAGTGGAGTCGGAGCTAGATTGAATCGGCGTGAAAGTCATGGCGGCGCTGGTAATGCTAGGGGCAGTTGCTTTCTGCAAGTTCCCCATTATAAGCCTCCGCGCCTATCCAGGCTGCGTTAGAATCTCATCCGATTATCACATCCATCCTCCTTCAACCAAGAGAAATCACCCAAGGGATCTGATTTCAAGAGCAATTAACCCGGACTAAATAGTCCAAACAAAAAGGGTCCTCAACCATTGTTGAGGACCCTTTTCATCTCACAGCATCAGATGAGATTGATTAAGCAGCAAACTGGTTAACCAAACTTACCGGCTGTCGAGGCAATCAAGAAGGCCGCATACGTGAGTACGAAACCGACCGAGAAGTGAGCTAAGCCCACAACTCTAGCCTGAACGATGGAGAGAGCAACAGGCTTATCCTTCCAGCCAATCAAGTTGGCGAGAGGAGTACGCTCGTGAGCCCAAACAATCGTCTCGATCAGCTCTTGCCAATAACCACGCCAGGAGATCAAGAACATGAAACCGGTAGCCCAGACAAGGTGTCCAAAGAGGAACATCCAAGCCCAAACCGACAGGTTGTTCGTGCCGAAGGGGTTATAGCCGTTAATAAGCTGAGAAGAGTTCAGCCAGAGATAATCTCTGAACCAACCCATCAGGTAGGTGGAGGACTCATTAAACTGAGCCACATTACCTTGCCAGATGGCGAGGTGCTTCCAGTGCCAGTAGAAAGTCAACCAAGCACAGGTGTTAAGCGCCCAGAAAAGGGAGAGGTAGAACGAATCCCAAGCAGAGATGTCGCAAGTACCACCACGGCCAGGGCCGTCGCAAGGGAAGCTGTAACCGAAATCCTTCTTGTCGGGCATTAGCTTGGAGCCGCGAGCATCCAACGCACCTTTGACCAAAATCAAGGTGGTGGTGTGCAGACCCAAAGCAATGGCGTGGTGAACTAAGAAGTCACCAGGTCCAATGCTCAAGAAGAGAGAGTTTCCGCCACTGTTGATGGCATCCAACCAGTAGTGGGGACCAGCAACATTAAGGCTAGCAATACTAGCCATACTGTCAGGGTTAGACAGAAGTACGTCAAAGCCATACAGTGCCTTACCGGAAGCGGCCTGAACAAACTGTGCGAACACAGGCTCAATCAGGATTTGCTTCTCAGGGGTACCAAAGGCAACACAAACGTCGTTGTGGACGTAAAGACCCAGGGTATGGAAGCCCAAAAATAGAGAGACCCAGCTCAGGTGAGAGATGATCGCCTCTTTATGGTCGAGGATGCGAGAAAGAACATTGTTCTTATTCGCCTCGGGGTCATAATCCCGCACCAGGAAAATCGCTCCGTGAGCGAAAGCACCAACCATCAAGAAGACGGCAATGTACTGGTGGTGGGTATATAGCGCAGCCTGAGTCGTATAGTCCTTCGCAATGAAGGCATAGGAAGGCATTGCGTACATGTGCTGTGCAACCAGAGAGGTCACAACGCCCAGGGAAGCCAGAGCGAGACCTAGTTGGAAGTGCAGCGAGTTGTTGAGGGTGTCATACATGCCTTTATGGCCATCACCCAACTTGCCGGAAGGAGGCTTATGGCCTTCCAGAATCTCCCGGATGCTATGCCCAATACCGAAGTTCGTCCGGTACATGTGGCCAGCAACAATGAAGACAACGGCGATCGCCAAGTGGTGGTGAGCCATATCCGTCAGCCACAGCGACTCAGTCTGAGGATGGAAACCACCCAAGAAAGTCAGAATCGCAGTACCAGCGCCATCGGATGTACCGAAGACGTGGTTAAGGCTATCGGTATTAGCAGCATAAGCACCCCAGTTCCCGGTAAAGAAGGGAGTTAGACCTTCGGGATGCGGCTTGACGGAGAGGAGGTTATCCCAACCGACATGAATACCGCGAGACTCGGGAATCGCAACGTGAACGAGGTGACCAGTCCAAGCCAAGGAGCTCACACCAAACAAACCAGCGAGGTGGTGGTTTAGGCGAGACTCAGCATCTTTGAACCAAGCCAAACTCGGACGGAACTTGGGCTGAAGGTGCAACCAGCCAGCAAACAGAAGAACTGCAGAAAGAACCATCAAGAAGATGGAGCCTTGATACAGGTCAGCATTTGTAGTCATGCCGATGGTGTACCACCAGTGATACACGCCGGAGTAGGCAATGTTCACTGGAGAGGAAGCGCCCGCTTGGGTAAAGGCATCAACTGCACCTTGACCAAAGTGGGGGTCCCAAATCGCATGGGCGATGGGACGAACGTTGAGTGGATCCTTGATCCACTGCTCGAAGTTGCCTTGCCAGGCGACGTGGAAGAGATTACCGGAGGTCCACAGGAAAATGATTGCCAGGTGACCGAAGTGAGAAGCAAAAATCTTTTGGTAAAGATTCTCCTCCGTCATGCCGTCATGGCTTTCAAAATCGTGGGCGGTGGCAATCCCGTACCAGATCCGACGTGTTGTCGGGTCCTGGGCCAAGTCCTGGCTAAATTTTGGGAATTTAGTTGCCATGGTTTAGTTAGTTAGCCCTCGTCATCCACTCACGGAAATTATTCGCGCCAGGAAGAAGGCCCAGGTGGTGCCAATTCCCCCTAATAGGTAGTGAGCTACGCCCACCGCCCGACCCTGAGTGATGCTCAGAGCGCGAGGCTGGATTGCCGGAGCAACCTTCAGCTTGTTATGTGCCCAAACAATGGACTCAATCAATTCTTGCCAGTAGCCACGGCCACTGAACAGGAACATCAGGCTGAATGCCCACACGAAGTGAGCGCCCAAGAAGATCAAGCCGTAAGCAGACAACGCGCTTCCATAGCTGGTAATAACCGCAGAGGCTTGCGCCCAAAGGAAGTCACGCAGCCAGCCATTAATCGTAATCGCACTATTGGCAAAGTTGCCGTTGGCGATGTGAGAAATGGTGCCGTCTGCATTAACAGTGCCCCACACATCCGATTGCATTTTCCAACTGAAGTGGAAAATCACAATGGAGATGGAGTTGTACATCCAGAACAGACCCAGGAAGACGTGGTCCCAACCAGAAACCTGGCAGGTGCCACCACGACCAGGACCGTCGCAAGGGAATCGGAAACCGAGGTTCGCCTTGTCAGGAACAAGTCGAGAGCTGCGAGCGTAAAGAACGCCCTTCAGCAGAATCAGAACCGTCACGTGAATCGTGAAGGCGTGGATGTGGTGGACCATGAAGTCTGCGGTACCCAAGGCAATGGGCATTGCAGCAACTTTTCCACCAACCGCAACAACACCACCACCAAAGGCATGGCTGACAACGTCAGTCGCACCAGGAGCGGTCGTACCACCAGGAGCTGCCGCATGGAGACTTTGAATCCACTGGGCAAAGATGGGCTGTAGCTTAATGGCTGAATCGGAGAACATGTCCTGGGGACGGCCCAACGCACGCATGGTGTCGTTGTGGATGTAGAGACCAAAGCTATGGAAGCCAAGGAAAATACAAACCCAATTCAGGTGAGAAATAATTGCATCACGGACGCGCAGAACCCGGTCAAGGACGTTATCAACGTTCTTCGCAGGATCGTAGTCACGAACCATGAAAATCGCAGCGTGGGCACCGGCACCAACAATCATGAACGCACCAATCCACATGTGGTGGGTGAACAATGAAAGTTGTGTGGGGTAATCCACAGCGATGTAAGGGTACGCAGGCATGGAGTACATGTGCTGCGCAGTGATGATGCTGACGGAACCGCCCAGAGCCAAGTTAACGGCAAGTTGAGCGTGCCAGGAGCTGGTCAGAACTTCATAAAGACCAGTATGACCTTGGCCACCAAACAGCATTGGATCGCCTTTATGGCCATTCAAGATTTCCTTGATGCTATGGCCAATGCCCCAGTTGGTGCGGTACATGTGACCGGCAACGAGGAACATTACAGCGATCGCTACGTGGTGGTGAGCAATGTCAGTCATCCACATGGAACCCGTAATAGGGTTCAATCCACCTTTGAAGGTCAGGAAGTCAGCATAAGCGCCCCAATTACCGGTGAAGAATGGCTTGAGTCCCTCAGCAAAGCTGGGATAGAACTCGGCCATACGAGCCGTGTCAAAGGCAAACTCGTGGGGCAAAGGAATTGCCGCCATGCTGTCGATCACGCGACCACCCACCGTCATGGGAGTGCCTGCGTCAATCGCATCCATCATCATCGTGGTCGGCAGAGACACATGGATTAGGTGTCCAGCCCAGCTCAAAGACCCCAGGCCGAACAGGCCCGCCAGGTGGTGATTGAGCATGGATTCCACATTCTGGAACCACTCCAATTTAGGAGCAGCTTTGTGGTAGTGGAACCAACCTGCAAACAGCATCAGGCCCGCCATTACGAGGGCACCGATAGCCGTTACATAAAGCTGATACTCGTTTGTAAAACCGCTGGAACGCCAAAGTTGGAACAGACCAGACGTGATTTGAATGCCGTGGAAGCCGCCGCCCACATCACCGTTCAGGATTTCCTGACCGACAACGGGCCAAACAACTTGAGCACTCGGCTTGATATTAGTCGGATCGCCTAGCCAAGCAGAATAGTTGGAGAAACGAGCGCCGTGGAAGTAGGCACCGCTCAACCAAACGAAAACTACGGCCAAGTGACCAAAGTGAGCACTGAAGATTTTCCGGGAAATATCTTCTAGGTCACTGGTGTGGCTGTCAAAGTCATGGGCGTCAGCATGAAGGTCCCAAATCCACGTTGTGGTCTTGGGTCCTTTTTTAAGTACGCGGTCAAAGTGACCCGGCTGTCCCCACTTCTCAAAAGAAGTCGGAGTCGGGTTCTTATCGACCGTCACCTTTGCCTTAGCGCCACGCTCCGGTGGACTTTTTGTCATCGAGACTCTCCTCTCTTAGGGACAAGGATTGAGGCCTCCTCCGCCCCAGACGCCTCACAACAAGAGTTAGTGAGACGCCTTATGTACATGAAATCCAAGTTCAACGGTCCTAGGACCTTCAAACTGAACTCTCAAGACCTTTACGTTTAGTGTGCGTGTGGCCTAGAACTCGAACCTGCGGCCTCTGAAAAGGAAGACCGAAGACCGCAGCAAAATATAAGCTGGGGGGAGTTCTTTGAATGCATTATAGGGGCCTCGCCAAAGCGCTTTCTGAGCCAAGTAACAATAATTCAAACAGCCCGAACACAAGCCTTTAGGGGACTTTCACGTTTAAAGGAGTCCCCAAAGTCAAGGAGTGGAAGGAGGGTTTTTACAAAACGAAACTCTCCTTTGCGTTTTATGTCTTTAATTAAATTTTTTCTTACATAAATTTGCGAGCTAAGGCCTCAATGGGCATCAAATTCATCCATTTCGCGAGTAGATCTATGGTTTGCCTTGAGAATCCTTGGGGAGCCTATAGATCGTGCAGCACCTCATGGGACTCCAAAAGAGCTGTGATCGGAGAAAAGATCGGGGATCATCAATCACTGACATTAAGTTTTTCTATAGAAAAGCGAATTAGCCTTGGCCAAGTTCAACTAAAAGGGCTCCCAGAATTCAAAGTCACTTCCCCCTGACATTACCCAGAAAGATGAGATGCCTTAGGAATTTGTAAAGGTGGAGAAGACTTTTGTGAACAGGCAGTAGAAGAGAGCCGCCCTGACCCCCTAAGCTATTGCCAGAAGGGATTTATTTATAACAAGCCTCCTCATGAGTAGGAGCCTTTGTTGATTTAATCCTCCTAGGTTGAAGTCGAGGATCATCTGACAGCCTCAATCCTGGGGACTCGCCCAGATCATTGACCGGGTGACCGCTTACCTGGACTGATCAATCCGTTACGGAAGGGGCCATGATCGCCCCTGTCATTAGACGTATATAGATGCTGTTTGGAAATCGCTGTTAAATCAGATCTCTAAGCAGTGCGTTTCAATCAAACAAGCTTTGGTTCAATCAAGGTTGAGGATGTGGGAATGCCAAGTTTCGGCCAAAAATCCGGCATAGGCCGTGGACTCTTTTGCTGGCTACTGGTCGGCTTAATTATGTTTGGCGGCACCGGTTGTAGTGCGGAGCAAACGCCTGGCGTCCTCATAGCCGCAGATACTCCGGTACTCAAACCCGAGCGACGGGGAGGACAGCTCACAGAAGTATCTCCCCCGGTCGCCATCCAGAAGCTGCGCCAAAAGCTGGAAGACTACCAGCCCCAAGTCAAAATCCTCAGCCCGAAGGCCGATGAAGTCCTGAATGAGAATCAAGTTTCCATTCACCTAGGCGTCAAAGATCTTCCTATATATAAAGATCCCAAGTTCGAGATGGGGCCACACCTCCAGGTCTTCATCGATGATCAGCCCTTCGAGTCTGTCTATGACTTAAATGAGCCCCTGGTCATTAAAGACCTTAAACCTGGCAGCCATAGCCTCAGAGTCTTTGCTGCTCATCCCTGGGACGAAAGCTTCAAGAATGACGGGGCCTATGTCCAAACCACATTCCATGTCTTTACCAAGACCCCTGGAAATCTTCCCAACCCAGATCTGCCCCTCGTCACCTACGGCAGTCCCCAAGGTGACTATGGCGCAGAGCCCATCATGCTGGATTTTTATCTCCAGAATGCGCCGCTACACTTCATTGCCAAGGATGACCCCAAGGATGACATTGCCGATTGGAGTCTGCGCACCACGATCAATGGTGAGAGTTTCCTCTTAGATCGCTGGCAGCCTATTTACCTCAAGGGCTTCAAGCCGGGTCAAAATTGGCTGAAGCTAGAGTTCCTCGACGAAAGGGGCGATGTTCTTGAGAACGCCTTTAATACAGCAGTGCGTCTAGTCAATTACAAGCCTGGCAGCAACGACACCCTGGCTCAACTTGTTCAGGGTCAGCTCACTGCGGAAGCAGCCATGGGCATTGTGGACCCGGCCTTCAAAAATAAGGCTCCTGCTCCTAAGCCCAAGACTACATCGAAGCCTGAGCAAACATCCGAACCTACCGAAATCCAAAAGCCTCAGCCAACCCCCTCTGAAACAAAGGGCGAATCAGAGAAATCAGCACCTGCCCAAATAACTCCGGCAAAGCCTGGCCTAGCAGTCCCCATCATTCCAATTCCAGCGAAGGAGAAAGCTCCTTCTAAGACAGCAGAGAAAGCCACAGCCTCTAGCAAAGCCTCCGCCAAGAGCAAGCCTGAGAAGGAACAAAAATCAGCAACTCCCGCGGTAGAGAGTAATCCATCTGTAGCTCCAGAGAAGCCTAAGCCCCTCGCAGCCGCAAAATCCAGTAATAGCGAGGCTCCCAAATCTGTTCAGTCAAAAAAAGCGGCTGAACAGAAACCAGAGACAGCCGCTCAGCCCAAAGCTTCTGAGCCCAGCAAGGTTGCGAAACCCGCTATCACGAAGCCCAGCTTGACAGAGCCTAAGCTAGCCAAACCGGCTAAGAAAAATACGGCTGAGAAAAATACGACACAGTCTAGTGTGGTAACACCTAAAGCGATCGCCCCGCCAGCATCCAAAAGCATCACGCCCGTCATCCCAAATCCAAAGGCCACTGCTCCAAAACCAACATCGACTCAAAAATCTAGCGAGAAAGCCCCAGAGGCCAAGCAGCCCTTCTGGAAACGTTTTCAGACGACGAGAAAAGAGAGTACTGACCCACCAGCAAAAGGGAAGACCCAACAGTCCAACATTGTTACCCCCCCTGCCCAAAAAATTGAAGACATTCCAAGTGCGCTAACCGCCCCAGA
This sequence comes from uncultured Pseudanabaenaceae cyanobacterium, assembly GCA_938021205.1. Lineage (GTDB taxonomy): Bacteria > Cyanobacteriota > Cyanobacteriia > PCC-9006 > JAAUQQ01 > JAAUQQ01. The sequence goes on along the minus strand of CALIGI010000138.1, from coordinate 2,452 downwards.
AGCGAAACCACTGAAAAAACTAGATACGGTTAAATCCCAACCGTCTACACCAACGCCTAAAGTCTCAGAACCCAAGGCAAGTCAACCCAAGAAACTAGCCACTCCTAAAGCTGAGCAGCCTAAAGCAGCGGCTTCCAAAGAGATTGCCCCCCAAGTAGAGCAGCCCAAAGCGGTCTCTCCCAAAGCGGTCTCTCCCAAGGCAGCAGAATCTCCCAAGGCATCTCCCAAGGCCAAAACACCTCCATCGAAGAATCCAGTCACCCCTCTCCCTCCACAGGTGGAGCAACCCAAAGCGGCTCAACCTAAAGAGATGGCCCCAAAAGTAGAGCAGCCTAAAACGGTCTCTCCTAAGGCAGCAGAATCTCCCAAGGCCAAGACACCTCCAGCGAAGAATCCAGTCACCCCCATCCCTCCAAGGGGGGAGCAACCCAAAGCGTTGCAACCTAAGGCTAAGCAGCCAACCGTGACAGCGCCCAAAGCAGTTGTACCTAAAGCCATTGAGCCTAAAGCAGCTCAACCCAAGGTCGCCGCACCTAAGCCTGCTGCCAAGCCAGTTCCTCCTGCCAAACCCAGCACTCCGACCAAATCTCCTGAAATCAAAAAACCTGTGACCCCGAAAGCACAGGCAGAAGCGAAAACAGCCCAGCCCAAAAATGAGGTCAAGCCGTTCTGGAAGCGTTTCACCAAAACCTTTGCCGGTGAAACATTGCCTTCAACATCAGCGAAGGATATTCCAGCAGATCTAAGCAATCCAGCTCCCGCAGACAAAGTACCAGCTCCTCCAGCCCAAAAGGCTCAAACAAAGAGTCCAACGGCCAAAACTTCCCCTGTAAAGGCGACGACGACCGTAAAGCCAACTGTCAAGGCCAAAGCAACGCCCGAAAAACCGGCCACGCCTAAGACTGCATCAACGAAGCAACCGGCAGTCAAATCTGCGGATCCCAAAGCCAGCACTCTCCCTGTAGACAAAGCGATCGCTCCGCCCACTTCCCCAAACAACAAACCTCAGTCAAACGAAAAAGTAGCAGTTCCCGACGCGAAACCAGCCCCTACGAAAGCCACCACTCCTGGTAAGCAGGATCCTGGTAAGCAGGATCAACGCAAACCTTTCTGGCAACGTAGTAGCGCTCCGAAAAAAGCAAAAGCTCCCAGCCTTTTTGAGCGGGAAATCCAAGGCGCAAATGCACTCCCCAGCGGAACAAACCTGGAAGAATCGGCCAAGGCCGTCACCGCTCCCAAGACAATCGTTCCGAAAACAGACACTCCAAAGCCAGCACCTCCCAAGGTCGCCGAGCCCAAGAGCACTAAGCCTAAGGTCACAACACCTAAAGCTGTCCCCCCCAAACCCGTTTCCCCTAAAGCTAAAACGTCTAAACTCGTTGCACCTAAGCCTGCTGACAAACCAGCCCAGCCCAAGGTGAATCAACCGAAGCCTGAGGCTCAGAAGGCAGTAGAGCCAAAAGCGATTGCACCAAAAAGCTCCCCTGCCGCGATCGCCCCCCCATCAGCTCCCCCTAAACCCGCTGTACCCCAGAAAGAATCCAAACCCTTCTGGCAGCGGGGCAAGCAGACTGCTGCCAAAGCTTCTGCGAAGCAAACTGCCCCTGCAAAATCAGCTCAGAAATCAGCTCAAAAACCAGCTACGGCCACCACCAATTCCAAAGCCCTCTCCTCTGCTCCAAAAACAGATCCTCTGGATAAACCAACGGCTCCCGTTAAGCCAGCAACTTCAATTCAGGAGCCAGTCAAGACCCCCCCAGCGCGCAATGAGAAACCCGCAGCTCCCCCTAAGCCCAAGGCATCTACTCCTAAGACATCGGCTACCCAGGCATCTACTCCAAAAACTGGAGCGGTGAAGCAGAAAACCGAAGCTGCGAAGAAAGCTCCCGTGGCAGCCCCTCCAGCCAAGGCACCTGTGACCCAAGCGGAACCGGCTCTTCCTAGCTGGGCAAAAATAAAGGCTCCCGCCGAAACGGCTGCCCCCCAAACAGCCTCACCCCAAACAGTCCTCCCCAAAAAGAGCAATAGCGCAAAATCTACACCAGCGACCCAAGCAAAAACCAAGCAAAAACCTTCCCCCGCAAAGACATCTTCCTCCCCTAGCATCTCCAACCGTAGTAATAAGCCCACAGCGTCCTCTACTCCCAAAGCAGCAACCCCAAAAACATCAACTCCTAAGACATCAAAACCCAAGACTGCTGCTCCAAAAACTGAAGCTGCGAAGGAAGCTCCCGTGGCAGCCCCTCCAGCCAAAACACCTGTGACCCAAGCGGAACCGGCTATTCCTAGCTGGGCCAAAATAAAGGCTCCCGCCGAAACGGCTGCCCCCCAAACAGTCCCCCCCAAAAAGAGCAATAGCGCAAAATCTACACCAGCGACCCAAACAAAAACCAAGCAAAAACCTTCCCCCGCGAAGACGTCTTCCCCCCCTAGCATCTCCAACCGTAGTAAT
>CALIGI010000137.1 GCA_938021205.1 uncultured Pseudanabaenaceae cyanobacterium | reverse complement strand
GGTCCGATCCAAGCTGGCTTTTAACAAATATTTAAGATAATCGAGGTTGCAATGGCTGGAGAACAGACGCCCTATCTTTTGAGAGCGGTTAAGGGTGAAAAGCTTGAGCGCCCCCCCGTTTGGATGATGCGTCAGGCAGGTCGCTACATGAAAATCTACCGCGACCTGCGGGAGAAGTATCCTTCCTTCCGCGATCGCTCTGAGAATCCAGATCTGGCGATCGAGATCTCGATGCAGCCTTACCACGCCTTCAAGCCCGATGGCGTGATCATGTTCTCGGACATCCTCACTCCCTTGCCTGGAATGGGCATTGACTTCGACATCGTCGAAAGCAAAGGCCCGGTCATTGATCCTCCTATCCGCAGCAAGGCTCAAGTGGATGCCATGCGTCCCTTGGATCCCGAGGAGTCCTTGCCCTTCATCAAAACCATCCTCAACACCCTTCGCAGTGAAGTGGATGACCATACGACGGTCCTAGGTTTTGTGGGATCTCCCTGGACCTTGGCGGCCTATGCCGTGGAAGGCAAGAGCTCCAAGAACTACTCCATCATTAAAGGCATGGCCTTTAATGAGCCCGCACTGCTGCACCAGCTTTTGGGCAACATCGCTGACTCCATTGCCACCTATGTTCGCTATCAGATCGACTGTGGCGCCCAAGTGGTTCAGTTGTTTGACTCCTGGGCCGGTCAGCTGAGCCCCATGGACTATGACACCTTCGCCCTGCCTTACCAGAAGCGCGTGATTGACCAGGTTAAGCAGACCCACCCTGATACACCCATCATCATGTATATCAGCGGTAGCGCGGGTGTGCTGGAGCGCATGGCCCAAACTGGCGCTGATATTGTCAGCGTCGATTGGACCGTGGATATTACCGAAGCCCGCCGCCGCTTGGGTCCTGACATGGCGCTCCAGGGCAATATCGACCCCTGCATTTTGTTTGGCTCCAAGGAGACCATTACGTCCCGCATTATCGATACGGTGAAGAAGGCCGAGGGCGCTCGTCATATCCTCAATCTAGGCCATGGCATCTTGCCCGGCACCCCCGAGGAGAATGCGGCTCACTTCTTCGAGACCGCCAAGAACATCCATGAGATTATCGCTGCTGAGAAGTAGTCCTCATCGTTGTTTTAGACCAGAGGTTCGACAGCGTAGATGTCTAGGGATAGATGCCTAGGGCAAAAGCGCAGTCGAGCCCCAGGGTAGATTAAAATTAGTCTAACCATTGACGCAGGCAAGGCAGGACGGCAAGTGTGACCCGGAAACGTATCTTTATTACGGGAGCCAGCGGCTGCCTGGGTCATTACATCACCGAACGCCTGATTGATCATTCAGAGCATGAGCTGTTCCTCCTCATGCGAAACCCGGCTAAGTTTCAGCTCCATGCTGAAACTCGGCCGGGTATACATGTTTTACAGGGGGATTTGGGGCAAATTGAGCAGCAGGCAGAGCTGCTGAGGACCGTCGATATCGCCATTTGCATCGCCACCGCCTGGGGCGATCCAGCCACCACTCGATTGATCAACGTCGATAAAACTTTGGAGTTGATGCAGCTGCTCGACCCAGAACGGGTTGAACAAGTCATTTATTTCTCGACGGAAAGCATTCTCAATCGTGAGAACCAGCTCTTGCCCGAAGCCGCTGAAATCGGCTCTGACTATATCAAAACGAAATCGGCTTGCTTTCAACAGTTAAAGCATTTAGCGATCGCACCCAAAATCACGGCTCTCTTCCCCACATTGGTCTTCGGCGGCGATGCCCAAAAACCCTACTCCCACCTAACAGGTGGGCTGAGCGACGTCACTCGCTGGGTTTCGCTGATTCGCTTCTTTGGCCTTGATGCTAGCTTCCACTTCGTCCATGGCTACGATGTGGGACAGGTCGTCGCCCATTTAGTCGATCATCCCCCAGAGGAGAATGCGATCGCAGAGACGGGGGACGTGCGCAAGATGATTTTGGGAAGTCACGCAGTCACGGTAAGTCAGGCGATCGTGGAAATTGCCGAGCACTTCGGCAAGCGCGTCTTTTTCCAAATCCCTATCACTCAGACGCTGGCAGAATTCTTCATTAAAGTCTTTCGCATTGAAGTGGGGCCATGGGACCGATTTTGCATCCAATATCGCCATTTCACCCATGCAAACCCAGTCAGCCCTAGTAGCTTTGGCCTGGAAACCAAGGGTGAAACCATCGCCGATATTTTCAAGTTGAGCGGTGTTAAGCCCAAGAAAAGTTAGGCGATCGCTAAAACGACGAACCTGGCTGTTGCAAAAACTGGGCCTCTTCAGCAGTTGCTGCTCGCCCCAAGACCTGATTGCGATGGGGAAACCGCCCGAACCGCTGAATCACATCTCGGTGGCGATAGGCATAGTCGATCGTACTAGCGCTATCTCCATCACCACGAAGCTGCTCAAACAAAGCCACGGAACGCTCTTGGTCGCTGAGCTTTTCACTATGCTCAAAGGGCAAATAGAAAAACCAGCGCTGCACTGTGGGGCGAGATTGCTCATTTGTGGCGTAGCGATCAAAACCTTGAATAATGCCATGATCCGCCACAGCAACGGCCTCATCATCCGTAGCAAAGGCCTGGACTGAACCTCGAAACAGATTGCGCGGGAACTGATCCAACAGCAGCAATAGGGCCAAACAACTATCTGAATCAGCCTTCCAGGACTTGAGCTGGCCCGCTGCTGCTGCCGCTACGGTTGGGCTAAAGCGATCGCGAATTTCTTGATCAAACGCAGGATTCTTGATGAACCAAGCCTTACGCTGCTTGCCATAATCAGGCTCATCGGCTGCACCAAACCAAAAATTGAGAACTTCCCTTGCGCTGGCAATAGCCATAAATCCTACTTTTCCATCTAGTTATGTGACGAGACAGCACTTTACGCTGACCACTCTTCTGCCACAATCTTGTCCAAAAGCCCTTGACTCGCATCCATCAATAAATCAATCACATATTTAAAGCCATCTGCTCCGCCGTAGTAAGGATCAGGCACTTCGGAATCGGGATAGTCCCGGCAAAAGTCACACATCATTTTGACCTTGTCACCGTATTGCCCGCTGCGGTCAAGGGCCAAAATACCATCGTAATTGCTACGATCCATGGCCAGAATTAGGTCAAATTCTTCGAGGTCACTGGTTTCTAACCGACGCGATCGCCCTCTCATTTCAATCCCCTGGGCGTTAGCAGCCTGGGTCATGCGGCGATCGGGCTTCTCGCCAATGTGATATCCCGATGTCCCAGCAGAGTCACATTGGATCTGGTCACTCAAACCCGCCTGCTCAACCAGGTGGTTCATGATATTTTCCGCTGAGGGCGATCGGCAAATATTACCCAGACAGACAAACAACAAACGATAGGGAACAGACATGACATCCAAGAAGAAAAACAACGCCGGAGAAGACTGTAGGCTCCAATTCTAAAATCCCAAAAAGAGAGGGGATTGGCTAGGCCAATCCCCTCACAAGAATCAATCAGGAACAATCAAACGCTCCTAAAACTCTCTTACTTACGACAAACCAGGAATATTCAAACCACTGGTCAACTCTTCCATCCGGCCACGCATGGTATCCGTAGATTTCTGGTAAGCCTCCTTCATCGCAGCAGTGACGAGATCAGAAAGAACTTCCTCACCTTCTTTCAAGGCTTCTGCCGAGATCTCAGTGCGAATAGGCTCTTGGTTTCCGGTCAAAACAACCTTCACCATGCCACCACCAGACTGACCTTCAATCTCCATCTTCTCCAGTTCTTCCTGGAGTTCCTTAGCCCCTTCTTGGACTTGCTGAGCCTTCTTAAAAGCCTCAGTGAGTTCCTTCATCTTGCCGAGGCCGAAGCCGCCACCAAATCCTTTACCGCTCATATTGTTATGGGTCTCAATTGATCTTGAATTCAGGCGAGCCCCAGCTAATCTAGCGAGGTAAATTCCGCAGAAAGCCTTATGGAGTGCCAATTTGCCAAACACACTCTATCACTCTTCGCGAAGATTTTTCGTCCAGGCGAAGGTGGGAAAGCCCTACCTAGGCGGGCTGAAACTGACCCAGCATCTTCACCTCAGGATGGAGATCCAAAGCAAAGCGCTCCTGAACCGTATTTTGAACAAAACGAATCAGACGGAAAATATCCTGGGCTTTGGCATCACCAGCATTGAGGATGAAATTAGCATGGCGCTCAGCCACCTTGGCACCGCCGATGCTGTAGCCCTTTAGACCTAGCTCTTCAATCAAACGTCCCGCACTCTCCGGCACAGGATTGCGGAAGACGCTTCCGCAGCTAGGACGATCATAGGGTTGAGTCGCCTTCCGAGCCCGTAAGGCCTGGTCAGTTTCCTGCTTCACCAACAGGGGGTCAAACCCAGGAGCCATCTGCAAAGTTGCATTCAAAACAATGTAATCACTGCCCTGAATCGAGGAATAGCGATAGCTATAATGCAATTGCTCCGGCGTCCAGAGTTCAATCCCATCAGGTCCTAAAACCTTTGCACTCAAGAAACAATCAGCCATGCAACCACCATGGGCACCCGCATTCATCACCACCGCGCCACCAATGGTACCCGGAATCCCCACAGCCCATTCAAACCCTCGCCAACCGCGACGGGCCAGTCGACGAGACAATGCTGGCAAAGGAGTACCCGCCGCAACCTCTACTTGACCGTCTTCTTCGTTCACCACAAAACGCTTGAGAAAGCGCATTGAAATCACAAGCCCCGGCAAGCCATCATCACTAATCAACAGATTAGAACCGGAGCCTAAGACTGTAATCGGCAGTGATTCCGACTGAGCCCAAGCCACGCAGACTTCCAAATCATGGTTGGTTCGAGGTTCGGCATACCATTCGGCCTGACCTCCCACACGAAAAGAAGTGTAAGGCGCTAGGTTAACAGCACTGCGCACAATGGGGGGAGCACACATGGCAACAGCGGACGGACGTTCCTGAGTGGGCAGTGAAAGCATTTGAGTCCAGTCACTAAAAAGGTTTGAAATCCCTATCTATCGCGATCTACGGAACATCAAGGGTCAGCTCCGGTCGATTTAGCTTAGCTAATGATTAATTAATTGGCTGTATCGAAGTATGCGACCAAGTCAGGAATAACTTGATTTAGGTTACCCGCACCTAAAAATAAAGCAAGGTCGTAAGGACGCAGGGTTTTTCGCAGGCGATCGTCCACTGCCTCTAACGAGCCGCCATAGGCTACATTGGTATGCTGCCGAGCAATGGCATCTGCGAGCTGTTGCCCACCGGCCAAACCACCCGGGTCTTTCTCACCAGCACTGTAAACGTCGCAAACGACAACCTCGTCTGCATCCTTAAAACATTCTGCAAAGTCGTTCATCAACGCTTGGGTACGGCTGTAGCGGTGGGGTTGGAACACAGCCACAATACGCTTCGGCAGCAAGGGCAGTCGCGTACTTTCGGTCTCAATCTGCAAGCGAGCGGCACCTAAGGTCGCCAGCAATTCACTGGGATGGTGCGCATAATCTTCAACAAAAACAACGTTATTGGCATGGCCACGATACTCAAATCGGCGGCGAGCCCCTTCGTAGGTTGAGATGGCTTTAGCAATCGCCCCAAAGGACAACCCCGCATGGCGACCCACTGCCACTGCGGCCAAAGCATTGCTTAAATTATGAGCCCCCAAGAGCGCCACAGACATCTCACCCAGCAGCTCCCCCTTCTCCCAAACCCTTGCAGTGGTGCCGCTCCCAGCATAATTAATTTCATCCACTGCGTAGTCAGCACCACTGCCACGATCCAGGCTGTAAGTGATGTCTAGCTCCATGCGATCGCGAACATTCTCGCAATCCAAACAGCCCACCAGAAAATCACAGCGCCCAGCAAACTCACGAAAAGTCGCCACAACCGCCTCTAGATCAGCATAGTGGTCGGGGTGATCCAGCTCCATATTGGTAATCACCCCAACATGGGGAGAAAACTTCACCAACGAACCATCGGACTCATCAGCCTCCGCGACCAAAAATTCGCTCTGCCCTAAGCGAGCATTCCCCCCCAAAGCCTTGACCTCTCCACCAATAACGACCGTAGGGTCAGCACCCGCCTCAGTCATCACATAACCGATCATCCCACTGGTGGTCGTCTTTCCATGGGTACCTGCTACGGCGATCGACTTAGGGCAAATCTCAATTAATGCAGCAAGAATATCTGAACGGTGAAAAATGGGACAGCCCATTGCCTGAGCAGCACTATATTCCGCATTATCCGGATGGATCGCAGTTGAACAAACGACCTGAGGTAGATAGTCCTGGTCTAGATCCTGAAGCTTCAGATCAATTGCTGTTTGAGTCAGCGTCGCCGTGCCACCTTGGGCTTCTGCTTGCTCATAGCTAGGAGCCTTCTGCGAAGGCTGAAAATAATAGAGATTCTCCGCTCGCTGCCCTAAAAAAACGTGAGCCCCCAGAGACTCCAAACGATTTGTAATGGGGGACTGCCTAACATCTGAGCCAGAAATAGGCAGTTTTTTCTCCGCCACAATCTGGGCCAAAGCGGACATTCCGATACCACCAATTCCAATGAAATGAAATGGTTTACCGGAAAAGTCGACAGCTTGCGTCATTTGTACTCCTCGCACACCACATTAGCTAGAGCCGGGGGAACTACCTCATTCCATGGAGCAGCCTCTCTTTTAGAGAAAGACACAACCGAAACGAATGAAGAAGAGATGCTATATCTCAGGCGTCATCATAGTATCAGCAATCGATAATCTCTAAACAATGATTCGTAACATTGAAGAAGGCATCTCAAAAGCGCTGACTAGCAGACCATTCCCTAGGCTTAATCAAGCGTTATTTGGATTAACAAAAGAAATGGCGCTTGTATTGTGGGGCAACTCATGTACTCCAAGAGCATGATGACTAATACCTTGATTTAATCTGAGTTCAATCACCTGGAATTATCACTGCTTACGAGGCCATTTGAAAGTCCGATCTAGCGCGAAATCAAAAGATTGACCTAGATTCAAGCCAGACTCGTTTTCCATCCACTGCTCGGGTACCCCAAGGTCGAGGGCGACAGCGTAATCGTTTTCTCCACCAATCCGCCAGTCACTGACCCCAAAAACCAACATTAAGAGCCTGAACCACAGTCAGCCTCCCAACGAATCAACCTGGCAACGGAACATCAGAAGAATGAATGATTTCCTACTGTGAGTTCGAAAAACAATTAGGCTAGCTCTCAGCAAAAAGCTTAAGTCCATTGCAACGGACTAAAATCCTGGCTGACTCCGAACCAGAGTCAGTTAAAGTCGGCATCCGCTGTGAACCTAGGAATTCACTCCGAGACTGGTAGGGCTGTGTTGGCAAAGTTTATTGAACTCAGGTTGTTCTAGCCATTTGTCTATGGCAAATGAAACATACTGATACCATTTGCCATAGACAAATGGCATGCGCAGGATTAACTAGATAAGTCTATTAATTAAGAAGAAACAACCCAAATGAACAGATCAACAACTCTTTCCCAAGAAGAGCAAGTGTTTTTCTAAAGATTTTATTCAACATGCAGAGAATTCAATTTCCCTGACGCGCCCAATTTCTAGCCCCCAAGGCTGTGCTAAGGCTTCGCTCGTTTCCCCAGAAGAGTCTGAGATTTTATTGAGCGTTGGGGGATCGTTTATGAGATATAGTTATGTAAATCAATGAGTATTTACACCTGTCACTATAGAAGGGGGATGTCGCAGTGATTCGAGTCGCGATTAATGGTTTTGGACGTATTGGTAGAAATTTCCTACGCTGCTGGCTTCAGCGCGAGAACAGCAACATAGACATTGTTGGTATTAACAACACGTCCGAGCCTTCCACCGCTGCGCACCTGCTTAAGTATGATTCTCTGTTAGGTCGCTTGGATGCTGATATCCATGCTGATAAGACAGCGATGACCATTGATGGCCGCGTCATCAAGTGTGTTTCTGACCGTAACCCTCTCAATATGCCTTGGAAAGAGTGGGAGGTAGATTTGGTCATCGAATCTACCGGCGTATTTGTAACCGAAGAAGGTGCAGGTAAGCACATTCAAGCGGGCGCCAAGAAAGTTCTGATCACTGCACCTGGTAAGGGTGGCAACGTTGCCACTTATGTCATGGGCGTTAATGACGGTGAGTTCGATAAGAACGCCAAAATCATCAGTAACGCAAGCTGCACCACAAACTGCTTAGCACCTGTGGTTAAGGTCATCCATGAGAACTTTGGCATCGTCAAAGGCACCATGACCACCACCCACAGCTACACCGGCGACCAGCGTTTGCTGGATGCCAGCCACCGCGACCCTCGTCGGGCTCGTGCTGCTGCTGTGAATATTGTTCCTACCACCACTGGTGCTGCTAAGGCCGTTGCCTTGGTGATTCCTGAGATGAAGGGCAAGCTGAACGGTATTGCCTTGCGTGTACCAACCCCCAACGTTTCCATCGTTGACTTGGTTGCTCAAGTTGAAAAGCCCACCATCACCGAGCAGGTGAATGACGCTTTCAAGAAAGCTTCCGAGACCAACATGAAAGGTATCTTGGGCTACACCGAAGAGCCTTTGGTTTCCATTGACTACCGTGGCATGAATGATTCCTGCATGCTTGACTCCAGCCTGACCTTGGTCATGGATGGCGACATGGTGAAGGTTGTAGCTTGGTACGACAACGAGTGGGGCTATAGCCAGCGCGTTCTCGACTTGGCTGAGCTGGTTTCCACCAACTGGTAATCATTTAAATCAATCTGGTTGATTGAGAGAAAGAGGGAGTCCCGCAGCTGTGGGACTCCCTCTTTTGCTTGGTGAGTCAACAGCTTATGAAAAGTGCTGAAATCCAGACTCTAAATTCAGTCTTAGCTGAGTACCGTCTCTCTGGGACAGCACCACATCAGAATTTGTAATCTCTCCAATGATCACAGCTCCTAAAGATGCTGCCGTACAAATCTGAGCAGCAAGTTTAGGCTCCAAGCATAGGACGAGTTCAAAATCTTCACCGCCGTATAGCACCCAGTTCAATGCCTGGTGTGACATAAACTTGAAAGCTTGAGGTACTGGAAGTACATCTGGGGAGATCTTCGCACCTACACCACTAGAATGACAGATCTGACAAATTGCATCGGCCAGTCCATCGCTACTATCCATCGCCGTGACGCGACGATCGCCTAATCCTCCAGTTACAAAATTCCTCAAGCCTTCAACCCAATCAAGCCTGGGCCGAGGATATTGATGTTTCAGGATGAGTTCATCCTGAAACGACTGACTCAAGCGCTCGGCTCCTTGGACAAGATCCAGCTGTTCGCCTAATAACAAAGCTAATCCAGCCCTCGATCCTCCGTGACTTCCCGTCACCACAATGGCGTCACCCACTTGGGCAGTATCCCGTCGCCAAGCTTGTTGAGGTTCCACCTGACCCAAAGCCGTAATCGCGATCGCCCGCTGCTCCGCTCGACAAACATCTCCCCCCACAATGGGAATACCATAGGGCGCGAGGCAAGCTGCCATTCCCTGATATAGCTGCTTAACCCAATCCACTGAACAATCCGGCGGCAAAGACAAGCCCACTGTAATTCCCAGCCCTGTTGCCCCCATGGCAGCGAGGTCCGACAGATTAGCCGCAACGGCCCGCCAGCCAGCAGAGTGGGGCGGGGTGGTGCGATCGCTAAAATGCACACCATCAACCAATACATCCGTCGTCACCACCCACTGCTGACCAGGTGTTGGAGTCAGTAATGCGGCATCATCTCCCACAACATCAACAGGGCAATAGGATTTCAGTAACCGCAACAGTCCCTGTTCTCCAAGCTCAGCAATGGTCAAGGCTGAGTCACTCAATCGTTCAGTAAAAGTCAATGGCCATCACTCCACGGGCGCATCGCTCCGATAGGTTCCACAAAAAAATAATCGGCCAGTCCCAGGGAAACTTTTAATCCCTATAGAACGATGACCGATTACCTTTATATCCAATCTCAATTACCGAGAACTCGCAGGTGTTAGGAACCTTTCACTAAGTTCTCCGCACCTTCAATCACCTTGGCCGAAACAATCTTGTCTCCTGCAATCATCTCCTTCAGAACACTCTCACCATCGATAACATAGCCAAAAGCGGCGTAGCGACCATCAATCAGATTAAGGCCCGCAGGTGTCATCTCAGGTTCAAACAGGAAGAAGAAGAACTGGGAAGAGCCAGCATTCACATCCTCATTGGGACGAGCCATACCCACCGTGCCATAGGCAGAAAAAGGCAGCACAGGCAGTGAATTAAACAGCCCCAAATCTTCTAGAGTATTGCCGTACTCAGGCAAGGTTTCGTCTTCAACACGCACCTCAAAAGGAATATTGCGCTGTTGCTTAGTCTTAGGATCAACAAATCCATCCGCAGGACCATCAGGTTCACCCGCTTGGAGAACATAGGACTCATCGGCACGGGTGAAGGCCAAGCCGTTATAAAACCCACGCTGGACCAAATCAACAAAATTACCTGCTGTCACCGGAGCGTTATAGCCGTCAACAACTAAAGTGACATCTCCCTGGGAAGTAGAAAGAAGGACCGTCGCTCGTCCCTTGAGCTGGGGCAAATTGCTATATTCTTCAGGGACTTCAAAGGGAAACTCCCCCACCATGAGTTCTTCAAGCTGGCCAACTTGAGCCAGTACACGACTGCGAGTATCCCAAATAACCGTCTTGAATTTCTCATCCGCAGCTTCGCTGATCTGGCCCAAACCAACCTTAATTTCAGCAATGAGCGCTTCTGCCTGGGGTCGATTGGCTTCAGGCACTGCTGCCAAAACCTTATCTCCTCGCAAAGTGAGACTTTTCTCCGATTGCTTCACATGGCGCCGAATGGAATTCCAGCGCTTGCTACCTCGGAGGTCATAGGAAATATCCTCCAGCTCTTTTTGAACCTTGCGCATCTCTGGCGAATCAATCGGCAACGCGTAGCGCAGCAAGGCGCGGCTATCCGTGACCGCATCTCCAGGCGGTAGATTTGCCCAGCTTTCCTGGGGCGCGACAAATAGACCCATCGCCAAAATCAGGGCACAGACCCAGGGAGTCAATCCTTTAGAGGCCTTAGGGCTGAATGCCCAGCATCGACAAACAGCGGCATGAATCAAGCGGCGAAGGGCAAATAGCATAGCGATAGTAAGGACCTGTGATGATGGCGAAGCCGGAGTATAAGCGCGATTCACATCACTTAGAACAGCGAGAGCCTGCTGATGCGAGAAATGACAGGCAGTAATGTGAATCGCGGTGATGTGAATCGCAATGTCCTAATGGCAAGTGAGGCCATTGCTATACATCGAAATTCGACGGGCTCGAAAAGGGCGCAACAGCTAGCATCCTGATTCCTAATCTTGCCATAGGATCTTCAGGGAATGGGGACAAGGCCTTCCCAAAGGGCTCTGTTCCAGCAGAGACCATAAAATCCCGCCAGCGAGCGGTAAAATGGGGTGCTGATGATTCTGCAAAAACCTCTAAGACCATGATTTCTAGTAACGATTTTCGGACCGGCACCACCATCGAGATTGACGGCGCCGTTTGGAAAGTGGTCGAGTTTTTGCATGTGAAACCCGGCAAAGGCTCCGCTTTCGTTCGCACGAAGCTCAAGAATGCTCAAACCGGTAGTGTTGTAGAGAAGACTTTCCGAGCGGGTGAAAGCGTTATCCAAGCTGTCATTGAGAAGAATGTGATGCAGCATACCTATAAGGATGGAGAGGACTTCGTCTTTATGGATATGGAGACCTACGATGAGACTCGCCTGGGCGAAAAGCAGATTGGGGAACGCGTCAAGTACCTCAAGGATGGCATGGAAGTCAATGTCATCACTTGGAACGATAAAGTCATCGAAGTCGAGCTGCCTAATGCTGTTGTGTTGGAAGTCACTCAGACTGACCCTGGCTTAAAAGGTGATACTGCCACAGGAGGAACGAAGCCAGCCATTGTTGAGACCGGAGCACAGGTGATGGTGCCTCTGTTCATTACTATCGGTGAGAAAATCAAGATTGATACTCGCAGCGATTCCTATCTCGGTCGCGAATCCTAAACTTTTAGAACAGATAGCGGGGCGATCGCACCATTGCGCAGCCCCACAATAGAATCAGCATTTACGCCAAGAATTCGGTTGCGATCGCAGCCCCAGAGGTAAAGCTCCTTTCCAAGGAGCCATATCCCAGATATTGAGGCCATCCTCACCGTTTTTCTAGCGAACCTTTTTTGAGAAAATAACCGGGGCCACAACCGTGCAACTAGACCTAGACCAGCTAAGAGAGCTTCTCGCCTCCCTCAATCAGACCGATATTTCGGAACTGAATCTCAAGGGCGAAAACTTTGAGCTAGTCGTACGCCGTGGCCCAGATGGAACAGCTCAAGCCGCTATAGCTCAACAGGTACAACAACAGCCTGCCATGGCTCCCGTGATGCAGCCGATGCAGCAGCCCATCATGATGGCCCCCCCCATGCAAGCGGCTCCTACACCCTCGGCTCCTGCACCTGACCCCGTAGCTCCTCCTAGCAGCACTCAAAATTGGGTCGAGATCAAGTCCCCAATGGTTGGTACCTTTTATCGTGCTCCGGCACCTGGCGAACCGAACTTTGTCAATGTTGGTGACAAGATCACAAATGGCCAAGCGGTTTGCATTCTAGAAGCCATGAAGCTGATGAATGAGCTAGAGGCTGAGGTGAGTGGCGAGGTCATTGAGATTTTGGTAGAGAATGGCCAACCCGTTGAATTTGACCAACCGCTGATGCGTGTTAAGCCTGCCTAATGATGGGCAAGCGGCAAAGTAAATTTGCTATCCCTTTTCAACTTAGTCGGAGCTGGATGCTGAGTCACTGCAGTAGTTTGGAAATCTTCGGTTCCTTACGATCTATGATTTCCAGGCTGCGGTTGCTTGCAGTTGCTTATGTAGGTGTGTCGCTATTGAGTAGCTGCCAGGCCATTGCGCCTGAGCCTGCATCAGTTACTCATACTTTTGACTCAGCTGCTCCGGCTCAAGCAATTTCACTCCCACCCATCACGCTAGGGCTAGAGGCTCCCATTGGAACTGAAGCCTTAGGTAATGAATTTTTGATTGTCGGCCATAGCGATCGCCTCTTAGACCAAGAAGTCGGCGATCGCATAAAGCAGTATTGGCCCCTGCGAGAACTGCTACTCGCCTTTAATCGAGAATTTAGAATAGCTGCTCCCCCGCTTCGTCTTTCACTGGCAGCCTGTAAAGATCTATCACTAGACACCACGCTCCAGCCCGTTTTCCAAAGCAGCGAACAACCGCTAGTTGTTTGCTACGATCTGCTGCAACAAATGGATGATTACGCCGACGACCTCAGTGGATCCTTAACAGAGCAACACCAGGCAGTCCTAGACATGTTCTATTTCACCGTCGCTCGTGAATTGAGTCACCTGATTCTAACTGTGACTCAGTCGCCGGAGAAAAGCACCAAGCTGGCAATTAAGCCATTGGAGCCCAAGATCTGGGCACAGCTCGACGGGCTATCCGATGAAGCAGCCTTAGATCAGCTCACAGCCGAGCTGCCTCAACATCTCCAACTCCAAGATCAGACTGCCATTCTCTCCGGTATCCAGTGGCTATTTAACCAGGGTAATCCTCTCCTCAGCCCAAAAAGGCTAAGAACTTGGACTGGCCAATCCATGGACTTGTCGAATTATCAGACCTTGATTTGCACCGCACAGACTATCCAGCCTCAGCAGTTTCCTTTCCTAGAAAATGAGCTCCCGGCTGAACTAGATCTACAAAGCTGCCTTTAAGCAAACCAGGATGGACCAGGTTTAACTGGGACAAGATTTAGCTTTAACTCCAATGGGCTTTTAGCTGCTCCACAAGCTTATCCAACGCCACAGCACGGGAGGCTTTGAATAGGATGCGATCGCCCTTTTTAGCCTCAGCTTTCAAATAGTCAACCAGAGTCTCAGGCCGTTCAAAGGCCTTACTCTTGACACCTTCAGCCCCCTCAATCAAAGCATCTGCCTCAGCGGGGTCAGCCAAGGTCAGCAACAGGTCAATTCCCTGACTCGCCACAACCCCTCCGACTTGGCGGTGCAATCGAACAGAATGTTCGCCTAACTCTTTCATCGTCCCTAGAACAGCAATCCTTCGCTGAGCGGGAATTTGGGCTAAAAGCTGCAAAGCTGCTGCCATAGATTCAGCCCCAGCATTGTAGGTTTCATCCAGAAGCGCAACACCATTGGGTAAGTCATGACGCTGGGAACGACCACCGGGAAGCGTCAACTCTAAGGCAGTCAGTTCAGCCCAATCAATCCCTAGGGCGCGGGCGACCGCTAAAACTCCGCAAAAGTTCAAAGCGTTATGGCGACCTGGCAGAGGCAACTGAAACTGCTGCCCATCTACTACCAAACCAGCGCCATCCAAAATCCGGCCCTGCACATCCCCTTGGTCTAGGCCAAAGGTAATCGTCTTGCCCGACCAAACCTGTTCAGCAGTCTCCATCAGTCTGGGATTATCTGCATTGAGCACCGCGATGCCATTGGGCTTCAATCTCGTGAGCAACTCACACTTTGCCTGGGCGATCGCTGCTTCAGACCCCAACCGCTCAATATGAGCCGTACCAACATTGGTAATCATCGCCACATCGGGTTCAGCAATCTGAGCCAACAGCTCGATCTCCCCCAGACCTCGCATCCCCATCTCAACGACGGCATAGCGATGGTCATCCGTCAGACCTAAAAGCGTCTTAGGCACACCAATTTCATTATTGAAATTAGCTTGGGTCTTCAGCACAGCCCCTTGGGTGCCCAGGGCTGCTGCAATCAATTCCTTCATCGTGGTCTTGCCCACGGAGCCCGTCACCGCCACCACTGGTCCAGCGAACTGTTGCCGATAATAGCGACCCAGCGCCTGGTAAGCCGCTAAGGTATCCTTCACCTGGAGAATACTGCACTGCTTATTTTCACGTAACGCTTCAGGTAGCTGATCTGCATGACCCACAAAAGCCTGATCCACAATGGCCACCGTGGAGCCCGCAGCCACAGCAATCTCTACAAAACCGTGACCGTCAAAGCGATCGCCCCGCAGCGCCACAAAAACGTCCCCGAGGGATAGATTGCGACTATCCGTAGAAATAGACTGAACAGGCTGAGTCCAAGATTCCGGTGCAATCACCAACGCATTCGCCTGGAGAATGCCGCAAATCTGGTCAGGCGTGGGCAAAACAGCCATAAGAATCAGAAAAGAACAATAAAATCAACCGCACAAGGAAAAAATCCGCAAAAAAAAGCTTAGTTCCGCAGCTTTTTACTAGGCTTCCAAAGGTATCACGGTGCGTGTGAAGCTTCGCTGAAGATTGATTTTTCCACGTCCTACGGTCAGACAAGACTGTATATGCTTTATGTGTTGACCTGTATGCACCTGCGTTCAGAATTAGATTTCTTCAGCGACTCGCTTAAGCAATCAGCACATCCCTAGGACATTGTTCTGGTGAAAGGCAGCCCCAATGAATGCATGTTCATCGCTAAAGGACCTAATGTTCGTTCCCACTGGGGCTCTTTTCTCCAGTAGGTGACGTCAATCACATTGATTCCTCAGCAATACAGTATTCCTGTTGCGGGAAATACCTCCAGATCATTAGGCAAATTAATGCTCCATGGAAATGCATCTTTCCGAACCATCGCGACTAAACCGCAATTTCTCAACTATGGGTGTCATAGAAGCTGTCAGCAGCTACAACAATCGACAAATTAGTCAGGATGAGAGCCGTATCTACGACTACTTTCTGAATTTGGTGGAGCGGGAATCACCCGATTCATTGATTGATCGCTTCCGCCGTCTCTTTGTTGAAGGGACTGGTAGCGATAACGTGCAGGTCAACCAAGCTTTTTACAAAGTTGTCACCGCGCGGACAGCAGAGTCAGATTTTCCCCACATAGTGAATCGTTGCTGCCATATTCTCATCAATCGCTGGCAACTCAACGTCCGTTCCAATGAAGCAATCATCACGCTGATTGAGCTGTTTGCTCATCCGCCTTCTCCCTATGGCTCCATGGGCTCTCGCTCCCGCGTCATTCAACGCCTACGTCAGCTCGTTCAAAGATTTGTCAAAACAGAGCAATACGGAACCCTACAGCGTCTAGCAACGATCCTGGCTCAACAAAACATTTCTAAGGAAGAGCTGTTCCAAGCCCCCTTGGGGACATTGATTCGGCGTTACCCCTATCTCTACGAACATTGCTTACTAGGCGATGAAAGCACCCAGGAGCAACAACATACAATCCAACGCATTCAATCCCAGCATCAGCGACAGTTTGAATTAGACCTATCCCAATATGTGCTTTACCAAGTGCGCTGTGCCAAGGCTGCCCGCCAAGGCAAATCCCAGCTAGAGACCCTACGGAAGCGCATTCAACCTGCGACCAATCCCACTCTGCTAAGCAATTATGAGCTGGCTGCATCGGTGCGCCACTTCACCGGCAAAGGCAGCGGCGGTAATACCTATCGCGACCTTGCTCAGAACTTCCAAGCCCAAGCCAGCTACGGTCCTCGCTATGGGCAGTTCAAGCGGGATTTGCATCAGTATTTATCTGAATCTATCGATTCAAGCTTTGGCAAAAAGCGCTTTAGCCAGCAGCTCTGTAACAACCTACAGAACACCTTTTCAGATCTAGATCATCAACCCCTGAGTGACTTTCTCATGGTGCGCACCTGCGGTCAGCTGCTCAACTTCTTAGTCGTCGAGAATTCCCGCAAGTTGAACCACGTCACCTTTGTCGACCTCGTGGGCAACATGGGGGCCACAGCCACAACAGGCCTATTGTTAAAGGTTGTTTTGCTTTGCACCAAGGTGAAGCCTTACCTAGAAAAGCGCCTCGCGATTCTATTTGACCACTATGAAGGTGTCACCCAGGAATCGGTAATGTGGCTCGTCCAAGTGCTCGAAAACTGGAACATTGCCTTCAGCACCAATTTGGGCAACGCCAATCTGTCCCTCGTGGTTTAGTCCTGTTGCCTCCAAGAGAGCAAACCTTGACGGTGCAGCGCTTAGGCCCCTCCCTTCCACAAACCTCCAGAATTCCAATCGGTCATGTTAGCTTAGTTGAACTGAGCATTCTCTAGTTTCGCATTGAGCCCCAGTGGAATCATCTGACCGCCCTTTTCAGAAAGACCTGCCAAATGTGACCTTGGGAGACTCCTCCAAAAACCTGCGGAGCGATCGCCTCGATAACAGACCGACCGGCATTCATCAATCCAAAGATCCTTTCGGCACAGTGGCTACGGATAGCGTCAGTGCAGACTTCAGCCAGATTCAATCAGAGCTACACTACTTCCAAGCCAAAGATCTTATCCAGGATTTAGTCAGTCGCTTAGATTTATCCGAGCGGGAAAAAAGTAGCCTCAATCCGATCCTTGATGGACTCAGCCAAACGCTTCAACGCATCGAGAGTGGCAAAGTCCAAATTGCAGCCTTCGGCATGGTGGGGCGAGGCAAGTCTTCTCTGCTCAATGCACTCATTGGCGAAACCATCTTTAAAACCGGTGCCATCCATGGCGTCACTCGCACCATGGAATCTTCGGCCTGGAGACTGACCCATGAAAGATTAAATCCAACCGCATCCAGTCAATCCATTCAAACTGCCCGCTTCAATCAGCCTAAACCAGAGAACTCGGGAAATGCTCCGTCCAACCAGGCCAATGTCGAGCTAATTGATACCCCCGGCATTGACGAGGTCAATGGCGAGCAGCGCGAAGCCCTGGCAACCGCAGTGGCAGAGCGGGCAGATGTAATCCTGTTTGTGGTGACTGGCGATATTACCCAGGTGGAATACAACGCCCTGAGGCGACTACGCCAGGCCAGCAAGCCAATTCTGCTGGTGTTTAACAAAATTGATCAATATCCTGAAGCCGATCGCCAAGCCATCTACGAAACCATCCGCGACAATCGCCTTAGGGAGTTGATTTCTCCCGAAGAAATCGTCATGGTTTCCGCAGCCCCCCTCGAGGTGCAAGCCAAGCGAGGACTCGATGGTCAACTTAAGGTGAGTCGTACTGCTGGCGCTCCCCAAGTAGAGCCGCTAAAGCTCAAGATTCTGGATGTGCTCCAACGGGAAGGCAAGTCCTTAATGGCCATCAATACATTGCTCTTTGCCGATGAAGCCAATGGGCAAATTGTGGCGCGGAAAATGGCCATTCGCGATCGCGAAGCAGATCAATTGATCTGGAATGCAGCAGTCATGAAAGCGACCGCCATTGCCATCAATCCAGTCACAGTGCTGGACGTATTAGGCGGCGCAGCAGTAGACGTCTACATGATTATTTCCCTATCCAAGCTCTACGGCATCGACATGACCGAGACAGGAGCCCTTGCGCTATTGAAGAAGATTGCGATCGCCATGGGTGGCCTCAGCCTCAGCGAACTATTGGCGACCCTGGGACTCAGCTCTCTCAAGCTATTTCTAGGGGCTGGCGCAGCTGTAACCGGTGGAGCAACGGTGGTGCCCTATGTTTCAGTGGCAGCGACCCAGGCAGCCGTTGCGGGCGCATCATCCTATGGCATTGGCCAGGTGACAAAGACTTATTTAGCCAATGGAGCAACCTGGGGGGAAGAAGGGCCAAAAGCAACGGCGATGAGGATTTTGAACTCGTTGGATAATGAGTCCATTTTGAACCGACTCAAGGGGGAGCTAGCGAGCAAGTTACAGGGGTAGGAAACTCTCCAGCCTCTGTCTAGCTATTCATTATTCAGTAACGATGCAACGCATCTACAGCATAAAAGCGGGAGTTGACCCGTGATAGTCAACTCCCTTTTACCGTTAGCCAGCACGCCTTAGCACTCTGATTCTTATTCCCACTCGATGGTGCCAGGTGGCTTAGAGGTCACGTCATAAACGACTCGGTTCACGCCTTCCACTTCATTCACGATGCGATTGGAGATCACTTCCAGTAAATCGTAAGGCGCACGGGACCAATCCGCCGTCATCCCATCCTCACTACTGACGAAGCGCAACACAATGGGAAAAGCATAGGTGCGTTGATCGCCCATGACACCAACACTGCGCACAGGCAGCAACACCGCAAAGGCCTGCCAGAAATCGTTATACAGGCCACGATTGCGAATCTCTTCGCGGACAATGTAATCGGCATCGCGCAGAATATTCAGCTTCTCAGCAGTGACTTCGCCGAGAATACGGATGGCCAGACCAGGGCCAGGAAAGGGTTGGCGCTTGACGATTTCTTCAGGTAGGCCCACAGCTAGGCCAACTTTGCGAACTTCATCTTTGAAAAGCTTACGCAGGGGCTCGACTAGCGTGAACTGAAGGTCTTCAGGTAGGCCACCCACGTTGTGGTGGCTCTTTATTTTCACCGCCACACGCTCGCCGGTCTTGGGATCGACGTTAGTATCAGCAGACTCAATCACGTCAGGGTAAAGGGTGCCCTGGGCGAGATAGTCGAAGGGGCCAAGGGCCTTGGATTGCTCTTCAAAAACGCGAATGAACTCGTGGCCAATGCGCTTACGCTTCACTTCGGGATCAGTGACGCCTTTGACCTTCTCAAGGAAGCGATCGCGGGCCATGACATATTCCACGTTGATGTGGAACTGTTTATCAAAGACCTCCACCAACCGCTCCGGCTCGCCTTTGCGCATGAAGCCTTGGTCAATGAACATGCAAGTCAGCTGGTCGCCAATGGCCTTGTGCAACAGGAAGGCTAGGGTGGAAGAGTCGACACCGCCGGACAGCGCCAAGAGCACTCGCTTATCACCCACACGGGCCTTGACTTCACGAATAGCCTCTTCCACAAAAGCCTCGGTGGTCCAGGTGGGTTCGCATTCGCAAATGTGATAGACAAAGTTGCGAATCAGGGCCATGCCACCAATCGAGTGGACCACCTCAGGGTGGAACTGAACACCGTACATTTTGCGCTCGTGATTGGCGATCGCAGCATTGGGCGTGTTGTCTGTGTGGGCCATGATTTCGAAGCCCTCGGGCAGCTTTATCACGGAATCACCATGGCTCATCCACATGGTGGTGCCTTCATCCACATTGGTGAGGAGATCTGTTGGATCATCAATGTGAATCGAAGCCTTACCGTATTCAGCTCTGTCCGCAGCCTCGACGCTACCGCCCTGCTGCTGCACCATCAGCTGCATGCCGTAACAGACACCCAGAATCGGAATGCCCAAGTTCCAAAGTTCTGGGTCACATTGGGGCGCATTCTCGGCATAAACCGAGCTAGGTCCACCCGACAAAATGATGCCTTTTGGGTTGAGCTGCTTAAGCTGATCTGCGGTGGTGCGGTAGGAAATGACCTCAGAGTAGACTTCAGTTTCGCGAATGCGACGGGCGATTAATTCAGAATATTGAGAGCCAAAGTCAAGGATGGCAATCATCTGACGGTTGACTTCTAGGCTCTGGGCCTTGGTAGAAACAGATTCGGGGGATGAGACCACAGCGATAAAACCCTAGATGGCGACGGATTGGAGGAGAGCGCAAAGCAGAAACAAAGCAGAGTGCCTAGGGCAAACGCAGAGGTATAGCGCAGGAAAATTAGCGTTTCCTTCAATGCACTTAATATCTCCGCATTCTTCGTAATGTTGGGCGCTTAAACGACAATTTTGACCAAGTCAGATGCCTGCATGAGCAGCAACACACAGATGACTGGGCGAACATTTGAGATGCGGTTGTAAAACGCGGTTCGCGCAAATGAAGTTGGTGTTACAAGTTGCCCCATCAAAACGGAGGGGCAGGCAATTGAGCTAGGAAAAAAGGAATCAGACTTGTAATACCAAAGTCTTGAAACAGCTCAATACGAAGCTTTTATTAAAAGGGAATATTCAAAACAATCTATCACAAGGCCCTTAGCAAGCGAACTGGCTGGGAAAAAAATGTGGCCCTCAGCCATGAAATATGAATGCGCATTGCGCGAGAGCCAACGACCTGAAATCATTCTCCAGCCTTTGTCAGGCTAAGCCATATTTGCTCCGAGATCGCGCTCTTCACAATCATCTGGCGCTGCCGATCAAACAAGGCTGACCCCACAGCGACGGAAGCTTCGGACTGCTTGCGGATGTAATCCGTTGCGCGTCGGTCAATGCGCTGGGCAATCGCTTCATAGACCGACCGAACGGATTCTGCCTCACGCAAAAGCCCGAGCCCAGCTTCTACGGTGGGGCTGTCAAGCAGCTGTTGAAGCAAGGGGTGGGGAAGGGATTGGGATGCCGCGATCGCACACAACGTTTCCATCCGTCCATCAGCCACATGGTGATGGGTGTGAAAAATCCCCGCCGCCAGCTTGATCAACTTGCCGTGGTAACCCAGTAACAGAATTTGTTTAACGCCCAGCAGTCCCGCCTCAGCTAACAGCGGTCCCAGCCAATTCGCAGTCTTAACCAAACGTTCTGGAGCCAAGCCCAGTGCTGGCGCTAAAGCTAGGCCATTTTCACCCATGCAAAAGACGAGACTGTCGTAATTCACTGCTTTAGCTCGCAGTTGCTCGCGAAATTCCTCCAATTGCCCTGGTGCGCTGAGAGGCTGGGCAATGCCGCTAGTACCCAGTAGAGACAGGCCATCCACCACCCCAAAGGCTGCATTAGATGTCCGCAGCGCCAGCGCCTGGCCTTCCGGCAGGGTAATGGTGACCTTGAGCTTCATCCCGCTGGGAAGAAGCGGCAGCAGGTTCGACCGGAGCAGGCGCTGGGCATAGCTGTAAATCGCCGCCTGGCCATCGCGCTCTAGCTGCTTGCCAATGCCTTCTCCCCCAGCAATCACAAACGGTTCGTTCTGTCCCGCTAGATTCAGTTCCACCTGGGACCAAATTGGCGTATTGCGAGTCAGATCTAGATTATCGCCGGGATCGCTACGGGTAATGGCGAGGGCGGATGTTGCCGATAAGCAAGCCAATTGTTCAATGGGAATGGTCGCGGATTCAGCTGGCTCGACCAGATTGAGGGTCACGTTGTCAGAAGCTTCGCCTTGGATAAGGCTTGGACTAGAGGTTCTTACTCCAGGTTCAACATCAAGGAGCAGACTTTGCTGATCCAATAGGTGGCGTAGGGCTGCGATCGCTCCCGCGCAGGCAAATACCGGCAATGTAAAGCCGGCTCTGGGGGTTATGGGCTGCAATTGCGTTATTGGGGCTTGATCCCCGTCCTTAGAGTCAGTTTCTCGCAAATTTTTTCTTTCCTTCCCTTGATGACGGTCGGAAAAATCGTAATCTAGAAGATTCAACCGCTGGTCCGGTGTTTCCATTACGGACCTATTCCAAGCGGTTTCACGCATGAATTTTAGGGTACGGCGAGGCATGGACGACAAGCTGATGTTGATGATTCCGGGTCCAACCCCGGTGCCGGAGCAAGTGCTCTTGGCAATGGCTAAACACACAATTGGGCACCGGACTGCAGCATTCAGCGCCATCGCCAAGGATGTGACTGAGAACCTCAAATGGCTCCACCAAACCCAAAGCGATGTCTTGGTAGTAGCAGCCAGTGGTACGGGGGCCATGGAAGCAGGGATTATTAATTTCCTTAGCGCAGGCGATCGCGTCATTGCAGGCAGTAACGGTAAGTTCGGCGATCGCTGGGTCAAAGTCGCCCGAGCCTTCGGCCTCGAAGTCGACGAAATCACCGCCGACTGGGGTAAGCCCTTAGACCCCGCTGAATTTAAAGCCAAGCTAGATGCAGATAGCGGCAAAGACATTAAAGCCGTCATCGTCACCCACAGCGAAACCTCCGCAGGGGTCACCAACGACCTCCAGACCATCGCAGGTTATGTCAAAGCCCACGGCGCCTTGATGATTGTGGATGCCGTCACCAGCATGGGCGCTGCCAGCGTTCCGGTCGATGACTGGGGCTTGGATGTCGTCTGCTCCGGCTCCCAAAAAGGCTACATGATGCCCCCCGGCCTGGGCATCATTTCTGTGAGCGACAAGGCTTGGACCGCCTACGAAAGCGCAACCCTGCCCAAGTTCTACTTTGACCTCAAGGCTTACAGCAAAAATGCTGCCAAAGACTTAACCCCCTTCACCCCACCGGTCAATCTCTACTTCGCGCTCCAGGCCTCGCTGCAAATGATGCGCAGGGAAGGACTGGAGAGCATTTTTGCTCGTCATACCCGCCTGCGAGATGCAACCCGTGCTGCCGTGCGCGCCATGGATATGCCTCTCCTCGCTGCAGATGACGTGGCCAGCACCGCTGCCACCGCTGTCATGGGCACCGACAAAGCTGATGCTGTGCAAATCATTAAGCAGTGCCAAAGCCGTTTTGATATGTCCCTCGCGGGGGGGCAAGACCATCTCAAGGGCAAGATCTTCCGCATTGGTCATCTGGGCTTCATGGATGATCGCGACGTACTGACGGCAACCGCTGCGATTGAGTCCGTCGTCCGCAACCTGGGCCATGATAGCTTTACTGCTGGCGCAGGGGTCTCAGCCGCTGCCCAGGTCTTAATGGGCTAACCCACCCAACAAGCAACTTATCCTTCAAGCAGCCTATCCTTTCGCTTTGCGAAGGGCCTTCACTTCGGCCTCGAGGGTTTTGACGGTGTCTTGAAGCGATTCAATGACGCCGTACATTTCCATGGGGTCGAAAATTCGTAGCAGACTCGTCTGGGTGACGATGCCCAGACCTTTGCCCCAATCCCAAGACACCACCAAGCGGCGCACCCGGCGCTGCTGCATTGCTTCGTAGGTTGTCAGCAATGAATCCTTGGGATTGAGCAAGAACAAAGGCGCACTCATCACATCCCGGGCCTCTAGCTCAGCCAAGTTCAATTGCAAGGCTTGGAACTGAACCAAATCTCGCTCAGTGACAATTCCCACAGGAATTAAACCAACATGGCTTAGATCCAGTTCTGGATCTTCCTCAACAATTACCACACAGCTCACCCGATTGTCGGCCATCATTTTGGCCAGCTCTAAAACCGGAGTCGATTCGTAGGCGTAGATCACCGGGGTGGTCATGACATCGGCGACACGACGCATCTTAAGTAGGTTGGCCGGGCGGACTATCTCTCGCAGGCTGCTTTGGGAGACGACGCCAACGAGATGGCGATCGCGGTCCAAAATTACTAAATGACGAATGCGATAGCGACGAAATAAAAACAACGCCGAAAAAACATCCTTCAGGTCACTCTGGGGTAACGAAATCACAGGGCTCGCCATGACTTCAGAAACAGGCGTCTGAGAGGCATCTCGCTGCCTTGCCGCCAAGCGAACCATATCTCGCTCGGTGACAATACCCTGCACCGTCTCCCCTGCCATCACCAGAACGCAACTCGAACAACCCTGGGTCCGCTGGATCACATCTGGCACTTCCTCTAAGGAGCAAGACTGACCCCGACGCTGACTCATCAGCTCAATCACCTTGAGCAAAGGCGTATCTGGAGTCACCATGAGGGGCTCTCGGTCGATCGCATCCACCACCTGGGGTTCCATGAGGGGTGAATCTAGGGGCATGGGCAATTCCTAAGACAGAAATTTGAGGGCTGCGATCGCAAGAGAGCTAACCAACAATCCAACAATCTGATCCTACTCCTAGCATGCCCCTGAACGCTCTGTCTCACAGCGTAAAAGCAGCAAATATTTGCCCTTATCCAGGCTCAATAACATCGTGGTTTAGAACCTACTCCGGCTCTAATAACAGGGCAGCAATGAGCGCTGGAGTCCCACCAAGCCAACCAATCACCAACCAGTTGGATAACTTCCGACCTTTCTGATAAGCGGTAAATGCTGCGTAGGTTCCAATCGCGAGATGGCAGTTCAGCAGCAAAAAGATGGACGTCGGTTCAGGTAGACCAAAAATAGAAATGTGCATCTGGCTGTTATTAATTTGAGCTTTAGAGAACAGCGGTGAAGCCTAGGAAGGCGTTTGCGAATTACGGGGGTCCAGCACATCCCGCAGGCCATCCCCTAGCAAATTGAACGCCAGAACCGTCAAGACAATCAACACCGCAGGGGGCCAAATCAACCAGGGCTGCAACACAATAATGGATGG
>CALIGI010000136.1 GCA_938021205.1 uncultured Pseudanabaenaceae cyanobacterium | reverse complement strand
CTTTCCCATGGAATCCGCTTCATAGCTACAAAAGTGATAGATCGGGGCCGTGGGATGCACCTTACAAACAAAATCGAGGAAGTCATTCCAATTCCGTTCCTCATCCTCCGGCTGCTCCGCCACAAAGGCATGAAACGTCTCCGTGCCCTTACGATGGTTCACTTCCAATACGCCATGGAGAAACAGCACCCCCAGATCCGGCTCCGCTTCAATGTCAAAGTACAACTCCACAGGAGCTTCCAGCGGCGGGGGATTCGGAACTTGGATCGGCGCGAGGGCCGTATCGCTCCAAGTCGAATAAGCTTGGTCCAGCAGTTCCTCCGCCACATGGGGGCCAAATCCAGGCAGAGCCGCTAGGGTCGCAGGCTCTGCTTCGCGCAGACTATCTAAGGTCGTCAGCCCCAGTTCCTGGAGAAAGCTGTAGCGCTTTGGCGTCACTCCCGGCAGCAAAGACAGGTGCTTTTGCTCCACGGCAACCTCATGGCAAAAGCTCTGCCAGGAACAGAGGCTACAGCGGCTGCGGGCAATAAAGACCTCTGGCTCAACCTCTTCCAGCGCCATGGTGACAAAGTCATCCAGCATTTCTTCTAGCTGAAACAGACGCTCCTCCCACAGGACATTGAAGGGGTCACGATCGCGCAAATACAGCAGGCAATTCTCCGGCGTCGCATCCTGGACATCTTCCAGAATCCAGGTCTGCCAGGTGGAGGTGAGCTGATATTCCAGCTTAGGACGGCGACCCAGCTTGATCTGGGCCGATTCATACTGCCAATCCCCCCAACGCGATCGCCCCGGCACACGAATGAGTAGATCAGGTGTGGCTACCAAAGGATGGTCGTAGGGGGCTGTCGAAATGAGCACCCCCCGATAAATCACGGGTTCCCCCTGCTCCATCAGCGCTAAGGTTGCTGCTGCTCCGGCATCCCAATCGCCCCGCTCGTAGTCCACCTGTTGGTAATCAAACTGACTCAGGACAGTGGCACGGTTATGGCTGCTGTCAGCAATAATCTTTTGGATGTAGTCCCCAGGGGCATCGCGGTCCTCGCGATCGCCATACAATTCCAAAAAAGCTCGGCGGTGACAGCGAAGATAATCGAGAAAAAGGTTGTCAGTCAGGGGCAGCACCATGCTCTACAACCTCCGCCGTTGTAGACAATGAACTATCATTTTGAAGCTCCTGACAGGGGCATACCCATAGCCAATTCAGCGGCAATGCTGAGACAAGGTTAGAAAGCGATGGGGCATCACAGTCTGATTTGATGCACTTTTGTGTGGGATTCGGGCAAAGCCTGCATTTAGGCTGATGGCTAGCCCTAAAACCGCCACTGGCCATATTCTCGCATACAAAATTTAGAACAGGGGGTATCACCCTTTACGTTCACTCCACCGTTCCAACGACACCTCCACGAGACCTTCCGCGCCTGTGCGTTTTGACATCGTTACGCTTTTCCCCGACTTCTTCACTTCCCCCCTGCAATGCAGCCTGCTGGGACGTGCCCTCGCCAAGCAAATCGCCGAGGTCCATCTCACCAACCCCCGCGACTTCACCACCGACAAACACCACAAAGTAGATGACATTCCCTACGGCGGCGGTGTGGGCATGGTGCTTAAACCAGAGCCGATTTTTGCGGCGGTGGAGAGCCTGCCCGTGCTGCCTCGCCGAGAAGTGTTATTGATGACTCCCCAAGGGGAGCCCATGCACCAGCGCATGTTCGAGGACTTCTCCCAGAACTATGACCAACTCGTTCTCATCTGTGGCCATTACGAAGGGGTGGATGAACGGGTTATGGATCTGGTGACGCGGGAGATTTCTCTGGGGGACTTTGTCTTGACCTGCGGTGAGATTCCGGCCCTGACGTTGCTGAATGGGGTGGTACGGCTGAAGCCAGGGACGGTGGGTAAGGAGGATTCTCTTAAATTTGAGAGCTTTGAAGAATCTCTACTGGACTATCCCCAGTACACGAGACCTGCTGAGTTTCGGGGGATGGAAGTGCCGGAGGTTTTGCGATCCGGCAACCATGGTGCGATCGCCCAGTGGCGGCGTGATCAACAGTTGGAGAAAACTAAGCGTATGCGACCCGACTTGTATAAACAGTGGTCAGAGGAAATCTCCTAGGGAATTCTTACCCCCTATGTTGATGATCAACTCTTCTTGGGAAAACCTTATGGGGAGAGAGCTTAGAGGCCAATTTCCTAGTAGCCAAAGAATTTGAGAATCGTGCAAACACTTATTTACTTTGTTCAGGATTTACAGATAAGGCAATTTTCTATGAAGTCAGTACAGTGAATTCTTTCTCTGTAATATTTTTGTCTTACGATGCAAGTTACAAGCTGTGCATACAGCAACACTGAGTCTGAATACATGCTTCTACCTGGCAATGAGAATGAATTCGTTTGAATAGTAGGTAGATAAGATGATTGACCTAAAAATGCTGCCTCTGGGTGCTGGAATGGCTGTTGCGGCGGCTGTCGTGATGTCTCCTGTATCTGCCCAAGCCATTACACTCACCCTTACCGATGATGCTTTAAATACTTACCAAGTCTCTGACACTACTCCAGGTTCTTTTGCTGACCTTCTGTCACAGCTTGGGGCCACATCCTGGTGGGGTAACAGTACCTTGGCAGAGGATCTAGCTGACAATGCAAATATTGGGTTTGGCCTACCAAACATCCCTTCGAACCTTAGTACTGCTCCAAACAATGAAGGTGCGTACTTTGCTTACGCTATCACTCCAACCGGCCCCAACGGTGCACCACGGATTGCTGCCTGGAACTGGGACGGTGATGCAAATCGAGTCGAGGTAGATGTCCTAAGCAATGAATTCTTCACCCCATATGTGTGGGCTGTTGAAGAGACTGCTGTTGTTACGACCCCCGCTGCTGCTGTTCCTACCCCTGCACTGCTACCTGCAATGCTTGGTATGGGCGCTAGCATTGTTCGCAAGCGCAAGAAACAAGCTGCTGCTTAGGTTGAACGCTGCACTAGTTTTAGTTCTTTGGGATGACTCTGCTCTCACAGTTTCATCTCAGTTTTGAGCCAGTCTGGCAAATCCAGGCTGGCTTTTGTTTTAGTTTATGAGCCATTTCCATGACAGCTGGCCTTTAGGATTAACGTTAAGACCTTCGCTACAGAGGATGTTTGGCAAGTCAGCTAAGCAGCTTGATGACTTGCCATCTCCGGATTTAGGCTCAACTCGCTATAGGGGTTGCCCCAAACTAGTAAGCCTAGTGCTTTCAGCAAAGGTACTTTCCAAACATCTTCTTGAGCCTTATTGGCGCAACCTCCCATGACGCTGCCCCTTCGCCAGCGAACGCATCAAATCTTTCATGCGCCTGATCTGGATGACCCGATCACGATGATCGATAACTCTGGTGTGCCGACGTTGATTGCGATCGACGTGGCTGCGCTGATTCTGGAGAGTTTTGATTATTTGGGGCAAACCTATACCAGCGTCTTTCGTGCAGCGGAAGTGGTGGTGGTGGTGCTGTTTACGTTGGAGTATCTGCTGCG
>CALIGI010000135.1 GCA_938021205.1 uncultured Pseudanabaenaceae cyanobacterium | reverse complement strand
TCTCCCCTAGCCCCTCTCCTAAGGTCACGGGGAACCGAGACAAGTTGAAAACCCTCGGTTTTGCGTTCGGTTCCCTTGCTCCTTTAGGAGTAAGGGCTAGGGAAAGAGGTCGGCTGTTTGGCTGTCGAACTCAGGTTGAGTCAAAAATGGCAGGGTGTTGCAGTTCAAGGCAGGGATTGATGGGCTGGGCTATACCCCAAAGTACTGTAGGATTCCCGCCGCGATCGCCTCTCCATATTTCTTCTGAAAGGCAGGGCTTTCTAAATTAAAGCGGTCTTGATCAGAGGTGAGGAAGCCACATTCCACCAGGATGGCTGGGGCTTGGGTGTGCTTGATTACGTAGAAACCTGCCTCCTTCACTGAGCGGGGGGCAATCTCAGGAATCTTACGGTCAATCGCCTTGAAGACCTCTGTCGCTGCTGGCCTTCCCGCTTGACTGTCGTAGTAATGAAACACCTCAAAGCCATTGGCAGAACTGCCGGGGGCCATGGCGTTGCAATGGACTGAGATAAATAGATCTGCGTTGTGGCGATCGCTAAAGGCAACGCGATCTTCCAGGCCCAGCTCAAGGTTTCGGTCAATATCGGTTTCGCGGGTCACCTCAATATAAAAGTCATCCCTAGCTGCCAGCTTATCTGCAGCAGCGAGGGCAATGACCAGGGAAATATCCTTTTCGAGTGCGGTTCCTGAAACGGCACCAGGGTCAACGCCACCGTGACCTGGATCGAATACGACTCTGTTCATGATTCAATCATCCCCAGCTTAGATTGTAGTCGGTGGTGAATATCTACCCCCGTTGAGTTTCGCCATTATGCAAGCTGCTCGATCCTGTCGCTATGGGGTCACAGCCTCTGTAAACGTTGGAGATAGCCCTTGCAATATCCCTTCGGAATCAGAATTGATTGAGGCCATCTGAATGCCCCTTACATGGTTGAGGCATCCGACCCTCAACTATGAAAGGTTTCAAGCTGTTGATCTTGTGAGGAAGGCGCATACTTCAACCCAACTTAACAATATTCTTATGATGATTTAATGCTTCTGTTGGTTCCTTATTCGCTCGCTATTTGTCTAATTAATATGAGTGAATGTGCTCTATCTATAATGTGAGATAAGCAGATTTTGTGGAGTCTTTGGCAATGCCAATTTTACTGATATTTTGTTGATAAAATCGATTTTTAATATCTTATATAGAAATGATATTCATAGGTGTTTATGGGTGTTTCACATGTTTGTATGTATATGAAAACTGTTGCTAAAAGAGTTTGAAATTCAATTACTAGACTGTATAAACGAAGTTAAGCCCAAGATATCTATGTCGTTTGAAACGAATAAACGATTGTGATCTCTTACCAATGACTTAGTGGAAATCTTAAGCCCTCTTTCTTTTAAGCCAAAAGTCGCTTTCTTTTTCAAGAAAAATGGATTAAGGAAAGCCCTTTGAGATTTAAAATCTCCTTTTCGTTGTGTGAATTATCTTGTTAATTGAATGTAGGCTGATGACGAAAGATATATTTAAATCGCTGCTTGATTCAATACTTCAATGCATTTGTGATTTGTGGGATGCAGCCGATTCCCCAGAAAGGAAGCAGCTTTTAGTTCAACAGCTTGAAGAGCTTATAGGACAACTTAGAAGTCTTCAGAATTTGCCATCTGGCTTAGCTCCTGGGAGGACGTTGTTCCTACACCAAGAGCAGTTGGCTGGCGCGTTTCCTTCTCTCTCTAATGAGGCAAGGGAGATGTTAAGCGTGATCCTGACAGCGATAGGTCTATTGGAGAAACATGAGCTAAAAATGACGCCGAAACGCCGGGCTGAGGAATTTAGGAAAATCCGCGATGCGATTCAAGATTTTGCTCGTCTGTTGGATGAGGCGGCGATTTGAGTGTTGCAGTCGGTGGTCTTTCAATTGTCATGTGAGGGAGTCTCTTTGTGTCATTCCAACGGCTATTCTGCTGAATCCTGCTTCAACGTTGGTCTGGGATTGAGGGTGGGCTTTGGCGCAAGGGGAGCTGGTGTCTTCGGTTTTGAAGCTTTTGGGCTGGGGACTGTTGGTGAGTGGGCTAGATGCTTTGCAAGAAAACGATCCAATTGGTTCGCAAATTTAGCACTGTCGCGATTGCTGAAGGGCGGCGGGCCACCGCTAACAATGGGATCAGTGCCGCTGCGTAGGGACTCCATCAGGTCTCGCATGGCGAGGCGTTCACCGATGTTTTTGTTGGTGAGTTCTTCGCCGCGATGGGTGAAGACGTAGCTGCCTTTTTCTAGAGCTTGGGCGGCGAGAGGGATGTCGGTGGTTATGGTCAGGTCCCCAGCACTGACTAGCTCGACTATTTTGTTGTCGGCCTCGTCAAAGCGACCCGGCACGACAATCATGTCGACGTAGCTGGGGACTTGAATGGACATATTCGCGACGAGGGTGAGGGGGCAGCCGGTGCGTTTGGCGGCGCGGTAGAGGATCTCTTTGATGAGGTTGGGACAGGCATCGGCGTCTACCCAGATTTTCATGGCCTGTTCTCCCTGAAAAAAAGCTGAGCAGCGGCTGCGCAGCGTAATAAGCGATCTTCTATAATTTAGGGGTATTCGGTGACCGGTTGATAATCTTGCACCGGTTCCGCCGAATGGGAGAACAAAAGTGCTGATACACAAGGGATAGAAGGATTTTTCTCAAAACTGAGCTACCCAGCTTTTGAGGCCTAAATGGCTGAATACCCTGATTTTTCGTTTAGGTTCTACATCGCAAGAGAGGGCTTTGAGGTCACAACATTTGCTACATCAGGATTCTTTAATCCCACCTGACGGAACTAGTGCCGTCTCGACAATGGCTTGCCTTGTTAGCTTAAGGGCCTGGGTGAGTTGAGCGCGCGCGACGCGATTTTCAGCCTGCCCCCTGGGTTGTTGTAGCCAAAATGGACTCAATGCGCTTAAATCATTCTTTTATTTCTTGATCCATGACTAAGTCTCTGTCCCATCTTTGAGGGAGTTTTCTCTAGTTTAGGGTTTGATGTACTGAGCAGTGAGTCGTGGAGAGCAACATCTGGGCGGTGTTTGGGGTCAGGACTTTTAGGCGGTGAAGGCGATTGTTCTGCAAGATTCTGGGGGAAATTGCCGGTTGCTTGGTCTCCCCCTTGATGAGAGTGTGCCCCACCTCTCTGGACAGATCTGCTGGCTTAGGCAATAACGCGACTATCCTTGCCCTGCTTCTGGGCTCTCCTGCTGGAATCTCTAGCGTTCTCTTCTCTTCTATGTCTCCATCCCACTCCTCCATTGCTCTAGATTCGATTTGTTCTGGTGCTCATCTTAGCCAACGCCTAGGGGGACTTATAGCGCTACTGAGCTTGGCTCCGTCCATGGTTGTGGGCACATCAGTTGCGGAGGCTTCCTTTCCTCGGCGTATGCCGGGATTACTGGCTATCAATGGTGAGCCACCGCGCATTGATAGCACGGAAAGCTGCGAGATTTTGGTGACGGGGGGCGGTTTGGCTGGGGCTGCGACGGCCTATGAGGCTTTGCTGGAGGGGCGCACGGTTTGCCTAACGGAGATTACCGACTGGGTAGGCGGACAGATCTCAGCCCAGGGAACTTCGGCGCTGGATGAGGCGAAGAAGCAGCGGGCGTTGGAGTATTACCCCAAGGGCTATAACGAGCTAAGAGCGCGCATTAGCAAGCATTATGGTGAACTCAACCCTGGTGACTGTTGGGTGAGTGTGTCCTGCTTTTTGCCCAGGGATGCCCATACCCTATTGTGGAATCAACTCAAGGTTGCAGAGAGACGAGGCAAGGGAAAACTCAAGTGGTTTCCCAATACGGTGATTAAGGATTTGGAGGTAGAGGGACGCTTGATTGAGGGAGCGATCGCCATCCAGCACCGCCCTGCAAAAGATACATCTGCGCTCAACAGTTCCCCGCTTTCTACCCTTTTGGAAGATGCCTATGACTATGCTGCTTCCTCTCGCCTGGATAAGAAAATCATTCGCTTCGTTCCGGCAGCCAGGCAGCGATCGGAAATGGATGCGGCTTGGTATGTGGTGGATGCCAGCGAAACTGGGGAGCTGGTAGCCCTGGCGGATGTGCCCTATCGCTTAGGCCTAGACCCGCGCAGCTATCGTAATCCCTCTTCCGCCAGCGAAACCGGTGACCCCTACTGCACCCAGGGCTTCACCTACACCTTTGCCATGGAGCAAACCCAAGAGCCCCAGCCCCAGGAGAAGCCAGCATTCTACGAGCAATACCAGTCCTACTACGGCTATGACAAGAACCCCAATCTCTCCACCCTCGACGCCGTATTCACCTATCGGCGCATCTGGGCACCCAATTCCCAAAAGCGTCCCCAGGGCACCCCGTTCAAAGTTGCCCTGCCCCAGCCCGGCGACATTTCCATGCAGAACTGGGTCTGGGGCAATGACTATCGACCCGGCACTGCTGCGGATAACTTGGTTTACAGCCAGGACCAATTGCGTAGCAGTGGCCAGCTGATGCCAGGGGGCTGGCTGGGTGGATTGCGGACTGAGACCCTTCGTCAGGGCGAAGAACAGGCACTAGGCTTTTACTACTGGCTAGCTGCGGGTACAACTAATTCCCAGACAACGCCGGAGAATCAAACGGTCAAACAGCCCCACCTCAACCATCGTTTGCTGACTGGATTAGATTCCCCCATGGGGACGAAGCATGGCCTGTCGAAATATCCCTATATTCGGGAGGGGCGGCGGATTATTGGGCGACCCAGCTATGGCTATGACGAAGGCTTTAGCATTGCGGAGCTGGATATTTCGCGGGCCGATTTCCGTAGCGATTACTATCAGCAGCTGGATGGATCCATCTACAAACAAATGTGGCAAGCCTTGGCAGGACTAGAGGCCACATCGGCGATTGGCAACAATATTGCCCCAGAAGATATCAAACGCCGTAGTCGTTCAACGATTTACCCCGATGCTGTGGGGATTGCTCAGTACGCGATCGACTTTCATCCCTGCCTGGCGGAGTCCCCTTCGGAAAAGCCTGGCAATATTGAGCGCCCCGGTACTCGCCAGGGCCATGGTCAGGCCTATCCCGCCCAGATTCCGCTGCGGGCGATGATTCCCCAGGAAATCGATAACCTTTTAGTGGCAGGTAAAGGCATCGCCACGAGCCATATTGCAGCGGCGGCCTACCGAGTCCATTCCTTCGAATGGTCTGCCGGAGCAGCGGCGGGCACCATCGCCGATCTTGCCCTAGAGACTGGCACCTTCCCCTTTGAAATGGTGAATGATCTGCCTCATAGGGAGCCCCTGCTGGAGAAACTTCAGGCTCGTCTCCAGGCGAACGGAAATCCCACAGCTTTCCCAAATACCTCGATTTTCAATGAGAATTGGGCAGATTGGCGGGTTTGGTAGGGACTCGCCTTACGGGTGTCATTACCACAATTTGAGACAAGTCGGGTTATAAATAACTGATTCGTTACAGAAGAAAACCCTAAGTTCACTGCCCCCGCGTTGTAGCGAGCAGGGACTTAACGGGTGATAGGATCACTCGTTAGCCGCCATACTGATCTACTCAGTGTGGGGGTTAGCTGCTCAAAGCTGTTAACGGCAGCTTTGAGTGGCGCTGGGACTTAGGGTTGTTCTGTTGAAACTGCCTGCTCTAGCTATAGCTAGGGTGGGCAGTGGCTTCTAGATAAACCGAGTAAATTCGGTAATCCTTGGTTGACTGACAGACCTCTCCGCAAAGGCTGCAGTACGGAGTATAAGCGGAGTTAAAAAGAGAGGTCTATATATAAGCTGACCCCCGTCGGAAGCAGCCCCGGCGCATGACTACTCCAAGAGCAGCCAGTCGTTAGCGTTACTTCCGTAATGTTCATAACAATATCAAGGAAGCTTTGGTGCAATAGCGCTCTTAATATTTCTTCTGATCTCAGCGAAAAATACGTTTCTATGCATCGTGCGTTGTCAGTATTGGGGGAGCAGGGCTGTTGAGTGGATGGACTTGCTTTTTCCTGGACAGACTAGGGGCGAAGGAGGTCACTGGTCCGTTGTTGTCTCTTTCGGGATATCGCCTGAGCAGCACGGCTCTCTAAAATGCGGTTGGGGCGATCGCTTACAATCCGCAACGGAATCGCCCCAGCTAAGTAGCTGGGCGGAATTAACTGTTAAACCTGATCGATGGTTTTGGCTCCGCTCAGTCAGTTAAATCCCTTGCTAGGAAAGAAGTCTGAGGATTGATCGCAGTTAAATCCCATTTGCACAGAAATTGCGCCTACCTACTTACTTGCCACAATTCCTATTGCCCCCACAATCGAAGCAGCGTTTAATCACAGGCCCTGTGGGGCAATGCCTCCGTTCGCTCACGATTCCGTTTGATGGAGCCCACTGATGTGTTCTAGGGAGAGCGGCTTGCACAGGTGCGTGACCCGTTTGGCCTGGAGCCTGCTCTTCTCGCTGTGAGAGCCTTAGAACGCTTTAGAATTACAGCATAAGTAGGCTAAAGAAAGCTGAATATCACTTCTGAGTTGTGTGAAAGATAGAAGAGTTCGGATGTACTTGCAAGAAAATGTACTAGAAGTATTCTTGTCCTGATTCCTCTCAGTAAATAGATCAAAAAAAATTGGCTAATAAATAGTTGGCTTTACAGCTACTTGTGGTAAATCTTCATCGTGAAAATAAGATTGCCAAGGAAATCAGTGTTTGTGATTAGCTTTAGAGATAACTTGATTGAATCTTTCTATTACTGACTCTTGTTATTCCGTTAAAGTACGCATCTCGATTGTGATTATAGTCCTTACTATGGATGTAACCTAGAAGAAAAACCAATGCTGGATAGATAGAAACGTGTCATGAAATGTGAGATTCAGTCAGCTCCAATACTCGGCCTTCAAGGTATTTCTGTTTCAGAAAAAAACCTTAAAGGTCTCGGAAGAGGCGTTGAATTTTACAGCAAAATTGTCAGTACACTCCCATGCCTCATCTGGTTAAAAGATGTTGATGGTGTCTATCTCGCTTGCAATCATCGTTTCGAAAATTTTTTGGGAGCTTCTGAATTAAAAATACTGGGTAAGACCGATTACGATTTTGTGAATGCCCTGTTGGCTGATTTGCTTCGGGAGCATGATCAGGAGGTGATATTGAATGATTCTCCATCAGTCAATGAAGAATGGGCAACCTTTGCTAATGATGGGCACCGTGAATTTTTAGAAATTAGCCGGCTTCCTATGTATGGTGATCATGGAGAGTTGATTGGTTTACTAGGCATTGGCCATAATGTCACAACTCGTAGAGAATCAGAAGAAAAACTTCAAAAAAGTGAAGAGCGATTTTCTCTGGCTATGCGCGGAGCCAATGATGGACTTTG
The DNA here is from genome assembly GCA_938021205.1 of uncultured Pseudanabaenaceae cyanobacterium. GTDB lineage: Bacteria > Cyanobacteriota > Cyanobacteriia > PCC-9006 > JAAUQQ01 > JAAUQQ01. The sequence goes on along the minus strand of CALIGI010000135.1, from coordinate 7,688 downwards.
GGATTGGAATTTAGAAACCAATGAAGTCTATTATTCACCGCGCTGGAAAAGTATGCTGGGATATGAAAAGGATGAACTAACGGATGATTTAAGCACTTGGAAAAGCCTTGTTCATCCTGATGATAAAGATATGGTCTTGAAAATGGTTCAAGATTGCTTAGTTGGCACCGTTGACTCATTTGAGGTTGAGATGCGGATGCAGCATAAGTCTGGCCATGAGGTTTTTATTCTATCCCGTGCATTTCTGGTACAGCATGACTCTGATAGAAAAGCAGCTCGTTTCGTGGGAACCCACGTTGATATAACGGCTCGAAAAAAGGCAGAAGAGTTTGATGATAAAAATGCTGAAATCTTGGAGATGATTGCCACGGGAAAACTGGCTTCTGAGATCTATCCAGAAATTGCCTTGCTGTATGAAGGACGTCACCCTGGACTGCGATGTTCAATGCTGGAATTGCAGGAGGGGCGGCTCATGCATGGAGGCGCTCCAAGCTTACCTAAGGAATACTGTGATGCTGTTCACGGTTTGAAGAATGGCCCGAGTGTAGGCTCATGTGGCACATCGACTTATACCGGCAAGCGTGTTCTGGTTGAGAATATTGAAACAGATCCCAAATGGGCCAAAATTAAACATGTAGCGCTTCCCCATGGTATGCGTTGCTGTTGGTCTGAGCCGATTAAGAGCTCTTCAGGCCTAGTACTAGGTGCATTTGGGATGTATTATAACCACCCAGCACTGCCAAATGAAGAGGAGTCAAACGACCTTAAATCTGCCGCAAGGCTCGCTGGAATTGTGATGGAGCGTGATCATGCTCAGAAGCGTATACGAGAATTAGCTTATATCGATGATTTAACAGGAATTGCCAATCGTGCTCACTTTTGTAAAGCACTTGAATTATCGATTAAATTTGCTGATCAGAACCAATCTCGTTTAAGTCTTCTATATCTTGACTTAGATAATTTTAAGAGTGTGAATGATAGTCTGGGTCATGATGCGGGTGACTTACTGCTCCAGGAAATTGCCAGTCGATTGCAACAAATTTCTCGCAAAACTGATTTTGTTGCACGCCTTAGTGGTGATGAATTTTGCATTATTGTCAATGACGTAGAAGATAACTACACTGCTGCTAATTTGGCTCAGCGTTGTCTTGATATAATCTCAAATCCTGTTGAGTTGTCTGCCAGGAGATTTACACCAGCTTGTAGTATAGGAATTGCACGTTATCCTGATGATGGGCGAGACCCATCTACTTTAATTAAGGCTGCTGATACCTCTCTTTATGCCGCGAAGGAATGTGGGAAAAATCAATATACGTTCTATAAGCCTGAACTTACTCAGAAAGCAGAATATCAGTTTCGCATCGAGCAAAGCTTGAGAGATGCGATCGAAAATCAAAATTTATCTCTGGTTTATCAGCCCCAGATTCAGATACTGACAGGTAATGTTTTTGGTGTGGAGGCATTGTCACGTTGGAATCATCCACTGTTAGGTCCCGTCTCGCCGTCTGAGTTTATTGCCACAGCCGAAAGGATCGGTATGATTAAGCCCTTGACTGAATGGGTTTTAAGAACAGCCTGTAATCAAGCTGTTGCTTGGAAAAAGGCTGGACTGCCAGCGATTCGTATGGCAGTCAATATCTCTCCCACCCATTTTCTCGATCAGGATTTTGTGGCTTTGATTGAGCGTATTCTGGATGAGACAGGAATGGTTCCAGCGGAGCTAGAACTGGAAGTGACTGAAAGTGTGGTTCAGACAGATCAACAGAATCTCTCAGTTTTTCGAGACTTGAAGAATCTTGGCGTATTACTGGCGATCGATGATTTTGGCACAGGCTACTCCTCTTTTGCCTCTCTGAAGCATCTTGCGGTTGATTGTTTGAAAATTGACAAGTATTTCATTGATGACATGCTCGTCGATAAGAAGTCAGAGATTTTGGTTGGCTCTATGATCGAAATGTGTCGTAATCTAGAACATAAAGTGATTGTCGAAGGAGTTGAGACTGTAGAGCAATATCATGCGCTCCAAAAAATGGGTTGTGAGGCTGTCCAAGGTTTTTTGTTCAGCAAGCCTGTTAGGCCCGATGAAATATCCAAATTTCTGACTCAGTAGGCTGGTTAACTCAGGTGGATGTTAGTCTAGCCAACAGGAAATGCTGGGTCTCTTAGCTTGAAAGTTGCTGACGCACAAAGTCTTGGACTTCGCGAATCACAATTTGCTGCTCCTTCGCTGACAAAAAGAATCCCGCATGGTGCGATCGCCTCTCAAACACAAACACCAAATCTGTCAGCAGCGTGCCAAATAGCGGCAACTGCAACATCCAGCGTCGAATACCCTGCAAATTCTGGGGCTGTTCTTTGGCGACCCGATGTCGCTTTAGCCGGAAGCTATCCGCTGTAATATCCAGCTCAACCTTCTGCTCGGCGCAATACACTAGCCCGGCTAACGTCAGCCAGCCCACCCCCATGGCTGTCATGCCCAGGCCCAGTTTCCAATTGCCGCCGTAGCGCAGTAGGTAAGGGTTGAGCAGAAAAATGCTCACCAGCAGCGTCGTCAAAAAACAATAGCTTAGGGTCATTAAACCCTGAACCCGAATGCGCGTATCGCTGAGACCAGCTTTGGCGATCGCCAAGCTCAACTGCTGGGAACTCCGCTCCAACCGAATGCGGCGATGCTGAATCAGCTTGCGATCGCCTCGCTGCTGGGGTAAGGCTGCCTGATCTACCAAGCTCAAAAAGGCATCCTGGGCTGCCCCAAACCGAGAATCCGTATCCGGCGCAATCAAGCAATCTAGCCAATCCCCAAAGAAATCACTGACCTCGTTCCCCATCCGGGCCACCTCACTGCGGAAGTCCAAACGAAAGTTCTTCTCTGGCAAATGGGCGGGGTCGTCCCGCGTCAGCAAATACAGCAGCGTCGCGCCTAAGCCATAGAGGTCTGTGGTCAAGTTGGCCTGGCCGCGAAATTGCTCCGGTGCCATGTAGCCGAAGGTGCCGACGACGGTACTGCCTCCCGTAACGGTGTGGCGGTAGGTGTCTTGGACGGAACCAAAGTCTACGAGGGACAGTAGCTTGCCTCCATCGGGCAGGGTTTGGTACAGCAGGTTTTGGGGCTTGATGTCTCGGTGAATGATCGGTGGCGTCAAGGATTGCAGATAGACCAAGACCTCCAGCACCTGTTGGGCAATTTGCTGAGCTTCTGCTTCGTCGGGTCGCCAGCCACTGTCGATCAGTGTATTGAGCGATCGCCCTGGCACCAGTTGCTGAACCAAGTAAAAGGCGCGGTTGTCCTCGCTGTCTATTTCAAAAGAGTCGAGATAGGTCGGGATGGCTGGGTGCTTCAGTCCCTTCAGGGTTTGGGCCTCCCGTTCCAGCAGGTCCAGGACTTTCCAGTCCTGCATTTGCCGTAGGCTGACGACCTTGATGGCCACCCACTGTTTCGCCCAAGTATCTTCAGCACGGTAGGTAATGCCGCTGCCACCGCGACCCAGCACTTGGACGAGACGGTAGCGGTCTTGGATGATGTCGTTTTTCTTGTGCTGGACTTGCATCTGTTGTGGAATTAGATAAGGCGTTGGCCGGGTGGGCCTGTTTGGGTAGGCCTGTCTGGGTGGGCTTGTCTGGGGTTAGCGGCCTCGTTGCTTGTCCCATTCTCGCTGCTGTTTCTTGCGTTCTTGTTCTCGCTTTTTCTGTTCCTTCTCGTGCTGCTTTAATGCCTGCTCGCGCTGTTTTCTCTGACGAGAATCCTGCTCTGCTCGCAACGCTTGTTCCCGGTCGAGCAATCGTTTATAAAAATGCCCTTCTGGACTTTCCCAATTCCAATCGTCTCGATATCTTTTTCCAAGTATGTTTTCCACAACTTTCTTGGCACTATTATTTTGAGAGTCGAGGTCGTAAATGGATGCGCCCAGATCAATCAGCAAGAGGCTCAGTTCCCAGCGCCGCTGGGTCATGGCATTGTGCAATAGAGTTCTACCTTGGCTGTCGCGGCTGTCAATGCGGGGCATTCCTGTGACAAACCAGTTCCGTTGGGGCTCTTGGTAAGGTTCGAGGGTTAGAGCTTCCGCCTCCAGTTTCATCAGGTCTGCTCCGGTAAAGCGAGCCCCTTCGCGTACGAGCATCTTGAGGGTTTTGGCATCTCTATTGTTAGCGGCGATGCCTAGCAGAGAAGGTGTGGTTGGCACCGCATTGGGAATGCCCTTGGTTTGATTGAGATACTCATAAATGACGGGATGCCAGGACTGCTCTACAGCCTTTTGAAGGGTGCTTTGACCTTGGTTGTTGACCAAGCTTAGGTTGGCTCCGCTTGCCATCAGGAGCTGGGCATGTTTGCTGCTAGCGGCGAGGTGCAGTGGGGTGTCTCCCTGACGATTTTTGAGATTAAGTTCAAGCTGTTGTGTCAGCATTAGATTCAGTATCTCAATATTTTCGTGGCGAGCTGCTTCGTGTAGTGCTGTGGTTCCCTCGCGGTTTGTCTGGGTCGGATCAATGCCCTGCTCCAATAACTGCTCAAGACTCGCGAGGTCGTTCTGTTCGACTGCGAAGATGAGGAGGGTTTGCCCTTGGTCATTGCCTAAAGAGAGCTCACCGCCGCGATTGAGGTATTCTGCTACGGGGATATCGCCTGCCGCGATCGCCGCTTGCAATTCATTCTCCGTGCCCAAATGCTTGAGCACGCTGTACTTGTATTGATTGATCGTAAATAGCGCAACCAGCCCCAGCACCGAGAGTCCACCGAGGATCTTTAGGGCAGGCTTGAGTAGCCCTTGATCTTGGCTCGCTTCCTGTTGAACTGTTCGCAACGTTGTGAGAGCAACATTGGCGCTAGCAAAGCGGTGACGTAGGCTGGGCTCAATTAGCTGGCCCAGCCAGTCCGCAAAGCCGTCGCTGAGTAAGACCTTGCTACGGAAGTCCACCTTGAGCTGTTGGGCTGGCAAGTCTGCGGGCGATCGCCTTGTCAGCAAATACAGCAGGGTTGCCCCAAGACTATACAAATCCGTGGCAGTGCAGGCCTGGCCCCGAAACTGCTCTGGAGCCATGTAGCCGAAGGTGCCCACCACCGTGCTGCCCCGCATGAAGGTGTTGTGGTAGGTGTGGCCCACTGCGCCGAAGTCCACCAGAAAAATCTTGCCGTCTTCTCGACGAATGATGTTGAGGGGCTTAATGTCCCGGTGAATGATGGGCGGATCGCAGCGTTGGAGATAGGTCAGAATATCGAGCAGTTGTAGCGCAACAGCCTGGGCTTCGGCTTCGGTACAGCGCCAGCCACTTTCAATCCAGGCCGTCAGCGTTCTGCCTTCGGCCAGGGTTTGGGCCAGGTAGTAGAGGCGATCTTGGTTACTATCGACGACGAAGGAGTCGATGTAGCGAGGAATGGCGGAGTGGTCCAACCGTTTGAGCATGGCCACCTCCCGCTCAAATAGCTCGATCAGCTTCCAACTCTGGCTGCCCTGGAGAGAGACTTCTTTGAGCGCGACAATTATGCCGTCTTTAATCCGCTGGGCGCGATGGGTGGTACCGCTATTGCCCTCGCCCAGCAAGCCTAGGATGCGGTAGCGACCATCAATGATGTCGCCCTTACGGTTGTTCGGGCGAGACTGGCTTGTCTGGGAGGATTTCTCCGCAGGTTGGGCTTGGGAGGATTGAGAGGAACTCACCATGGAGGGTGGGGAAGCGTGATGGCAGCTTGAGGGAAGAGGGGCCGGGAGAGAGGCTAGTTTTGAGGCTGTCGCACTCAGGATCAAATTTAGATAAATCGTCTCCTCTTTAAGAATGCCCGCTACGAATCATCAAGTCCCATCGGTTTGTCCCGACTGGGGTGCCTATACTAAAAGGCGCGATTGCTTTGCAGTCCTGCTTTAATTCACCTTTCGAGCCCGTTCTTGAACCATGTCTGACGCCGCACCTCCTTCCTTTAAGCGCCCCGTTGAAAAGCTCAGCGATGAGGAAGTGAAAGAACTCATGGGCAAGCTACGCCGGAAAGAAGACGGTTGGTTGGCCTGGGGGCGAGCTTGCAAGGCTCTCCATGATTCCCAGTGCAAACCGCTGGATATTTTTGAGAAGACGGGCTTTGAGCAGGTGCAGCAGCTCCAGGTGATGGTGGGGAGCCAGGTGTTTGATTCCTTGGTGAAAGGGGGCGCGAGTGAAGAGGCGATCGCCCAGTATCGCGAAAAGGGCAGCGATATCCTCTATCAACTGCGAGAGCTGGATCAGGCCGGACGGATCCAGGCTGCTGAATTTGCCCTAGACCGTGGCTTAGACATGGACGAAGCGCGTCTTTTGGCGAAGGATTACAAGGAATTTAGCTGGGTTAAGCCCCAGCCCGAAGGCTTTAGTGCGAAGCCCGGTGATGCTGTGGCCTTCTTCTGTTGGAAGCGGGCGAGGCAGCGTGCTGAACTGGCGGAGCGATCGGTGCTCATTGCCCAGGGATTGAAATTTGCCCAGAGCAACGGTGCCCGTGAAAAGCTCCAGGCCCTGCTGACCGATTTCACTGTGGTCCCCGAGAAGAAAGCTCCCCGCTTGCCGTTCTATCGCCTGGAGCAAGAGGACGAGCTGCCTCGCACGGTTCCCGTGGCTGGAACCCTCCCCCTCACCACAGAGGTACTTCAACAAATTCCCCAAGGAGAAGAGACCGGTGCTTTCCGCCTAGTGCGCAGTGAGCAACCCTGCACCTGGCTATCCTTGCCCGGCTGGCAGGTAGTGCTTTGGGCCAAGCAGCCCGTCGCGATCATTTGCTCCACGAAGGATCTGCCTGAAGCTGAGCTTAAGGGACGAGTGGAAGACGTTGCCGCTCTGGTGGATTTAGGCACAACGGAATGGAGTGCAGACCACTTTCATCTCGTTGAAGCTGATGGACAACTCGCATTTCAATGGTCTGCCCAGGCCCCATCCCAGCCCCTCTTGGGCCGCCTTGTACTGCTGCTTAAACCCAAGCGTGTCTTTGATGAGAACGTGATTCAAGAGCCTTGGCAGATGGTTTAGTCAGTACAGCCTAAAACCATCAATCTCTGGGAGTTGCCGGTGTGACAATTTGGGATAAAGGGTTTGCTGTAAACCTGACCGGGGAACCTTAAGTGAGACCTGGCAGGGCGTTTACCATGACTCTGGTTCCATTCGACAATCAAAAAGCACTTCGCAACGGCGACCTGATTCTGATTGCCGATGACGATTTGCTCACCCGCAAGATTTTAGAAAGGTCCCTCCAGAAGGATGGCTATCGTGTGGCTTCCGCTGCCGATGGCGTGGAATGTCTGGAACTGTTTAAGCAGGAGCGGCCCGTGCTGGCTCTGGTGGATGCCATGATGCCGAACATGGATGGCTTTGACTGTTGCGAGGCGCTGTTGGCCGAGCCCGACGCAGAAAATTTTCCGGTCCTAATCATTACGGGTCTTGAAGATCAAGAGTCCATTGATAAAGCCTTTGCGGTGGGCGCGGCGGACTACATTACTAAGCCCATTCGTTGGCCCGTGCTGCGCCACCGGTTGCGCTTGTTGGTTGAGCATCTGCGGGAGCAGGAGTCCCTGGAGGCAAATCACCGCGAGCTACAGCAACTGGTGATGACCGATGCCCTGACCAAGCTCGCCAACCGTCGTCGCTTTGATGAGGAGCTAGATAAGGAATGGCGGCGAGCCTTGCGGGACGAGCGCATGGTCTCGCTGATCATGATCGACATTGATAGCTTCAAGCCTTAC
>CALIGI010000134.1 GCA_938021205.1 uncultured Pseudanabaenaceae cyanobacterium | reverse complement strand
TGCTGGATGATCTGTTCTTGATTGTCTTGGCCAGTTTGGGCTGGGTTGGACTGTTGCGGCAATGGCCGGGGTTGAAACAATTCCAGCTGCGATCGCTGAACAGCGCCATGGTGGCTTTGTTGATTGCGGTGCCCGTGGGTCTCTTGTTTTGGGTAGGTATCGCAGGATCGTTGCCAGTGATTGCGCCCTTTGTCGTCAATATATTGCTGGCCCTGATGGCGATCGGGCTCATTCGAGATGGCCTAGCCCTGGGAATGCGCAGTTGCTTCTGGCTTGGGATGATCTTGCTAATCCTAGATATCGTCACGCGCACCTTTGAATACGACACGGGCCTAACGGTGAAGGCCTTGGTTTTCACCCTCTGTGGCATTGCAGTTTTGGTGGCTGGAGTTTGGTTTGAGAAAAAATCCCAGGTGCGGTTGAGGGGGAATGGTGCGGGGTGAATGGAATTTGGATCTGCACTGCTCTGACCTAGGGCTGGTGGGTTTTGTAGGGTGACTTGAGCTTCGTTGATGGCTTGTTGCTAAACCCACCCTACAAATGCGTGATGTTATTGGGGATTGCTGATTATGGCTGCTGCTGAAAATTTGGTTCAATCTAATTCGCCTAAGGCTGCTCGGGGCAAGCGGCGCTTGGCAGGCAGGCGATTTTGGGTACCGATGGCGTTGCAGTTGGCGCTAATTTTGCCCATTCCGTTGCGCAATACTTATACGTCAATTGCTGGGGAAACGATCATCCTTAAAACAGTGCCAGTTGATCCCTACAACTGGCTCCAGGGCTATTACCAGACGCTGAGCTACGAAACGATTTCCGAGCAGGAGGAGGTGGCAAAGCTCAGCGGTGGCGAATTTTTGGAAGGTTACTATAGCGATCGCCGCCCTTTCTACCTTGTCTTTGCCGAGGTGCCTCTGGACCCATCTACCAGCGCTGCCCCTAAGGATTGGCAACCTGTACGGGTCAGCCAATCCCGCCCCGACGTTGCCGACAACGAACTGTTTATCAAAGGCTATGCCGAGGGAGGCTTCATTCGTTACAACCTCGAACGCTATTACATGCCCGAAGAACTGCGCAATGAGCTGAATGCCACGATCGCGGATCTACGCCGCGAGGATCCCCAGGCCGTCCAGATGGAAGTCAAGATAGATCGCTTTGGCGGCGCAGTAGCAGTGGCCCTACTCATGGATGGCAAACGCTTTGAGTTTTAGGTTGCGCTTGAGTCAGAACCGATATTAACCAGGGTATTCAGACTAGAAATTTAACCAGATCTGAAACCACAGTAGTGACATGGCACGCCATGTCAGCCATAGAATGCCATGTCAGCCATAGCATTGAACGCCCAGCAATCCAATATGCATCCTCATTCCTGCGCTGTGTTCTCCCCTGAGATATAAGCCATCAGCTCCCCAAAGCCTTATGGTTTGACCACCTGTCTCAGCATCATTTAGAGCACCGCTGTAGGATAGAAAGCGTAACCGTAAATACTTTTTCAAGAAAATCAGCGCTATGGATTTAGTTGCGCTCCAGGGCAGTTTAGACAACCTTGCCTTTGCCATTCTGTTTGGCACCATGCTGGTCTACTGGGTGGGAGCTGCTTTCCCCCAGCTGACTTGGCTACCCAAGGTGGGCACCATGGGCATGGCGATCGCCAACCTCACCATGGCGGCGCTCCTAGCCTCTCGTTGGATTGAAGCGGGCTATTTCCCCATCAGCAACCTCTACGAGTCGCTGTTTTTCCTCTGCTGGGGCATCACAGCCATGCACCTCATCGCCGAGCGCATGAGTCAGAGCAATCTCGTGGGGGTTTTCACGGCTCCCGCAGCCATGGGCATCACGGCCTTTGCGACCCTGACCCTGCCGGACAACATGCAGCATTCTGAGCCCCTAGTGCCTGCGCTCAAGTCCAACTGGCTGATGATGCATGTGAGCGTGATGATGCTCAGCTATGCGACGTTGATGGTGGGGGCATTGATGGCGATCGCCTTCCTCATCCTCACCCGTGGCCAAGAGGTGGAACTCAAAGGCAGCTCCATCGGCAACGGCGCATTCCGCAAAGGCGGCACCAAGCCTTCTGCCCAGCCCGCTAGCGCGGAACCTAGCGGTGGCGGCGGTGTGGCAGTGATGACGGCCACGGCGGCTCAGCCCGCACTTTCCATGCAGCGCCTCAGCTTAGTAGATACCCTGGACAACATCAGCTACCGCATTATTGGCTTAGGCTTCCCGCTGCTGACGATTGGCATTATTTCTGGTGCAGTCTGGGCCAACGAAGCCTGGGGCTCCTACTGGAGCTGGGACCCCAAAGAGACCTGGGCACTGATCACCTGGCTGGTGTTTGCCGCCTATCTCCATTCCCGCATCACCAAGGGCTGGCAGGGACGAAAGCCCGCCATTTTGGCTTCTATCGGCTTAGGTGTTGTTTGGGTTTGCTACCTAGGCGTGAATTTGCTGGGTAAAGGATTGCACAGCTACGGCTGGTTCCTCTAAGAAATCCCCTGGCGGATGTTGTGGATTCAACATCATCTATCTTTTCCAAGAAGGGCTGCAAAACATGGTGTTTTGCAGCCCTTCTTGCTATGGAGCTATGGGGTTTGGTGAAATCGGCAAACCACCGTACCCAGAAGCTGCGACTGCTCAACCCAACCAAAGCTTCGACTATCACTGCTTTCTGCCCAATTATCGCCCAGCAACCAGTAGCGATGACTCTGCAACCCACCGGAAGCATCGCTGTCCATGGCTGCAACCCGTTTGATCATCACTAGCGCAGGCCTGTGAGGATGCTGCACAATCACAACAGCTCCCAAATCAGGCTGGCTTTTGCGATAAGCCTGTGGCTGATACAACACCTCATCACCGGGCTGGAGGAATGGCAGCATAGAGTGACCTTCAATGCGGTGGCGCGATCGCCGCCCCATCACCCAAAGCAAAAACTCAGCCCAGCTCAACTCTGGTAGGGCTGGCCAATCTTCTGGAGACTCAATCTCCATAGAAAAACTGGTGTGAACATTGTCCACACCAGTTGGGTAATCCTGATATTGTTCGTCAGCCATAGGGCCTAACTAACTTATCCGCACTGATGATATCCAGTGTGGTTTATCACTAAATCACAGTCTCGGAAACAACGGGGTGATTGTGTCCGAATTGAAGGCTTTTGAGCAAAGCAGAGACCGACCATTGAGTGAGTTTCTGCTCATTTTCAGGCCTTAACTAGCTTGCTTTAACAAAAGCCACGTCGCGGCCCTTGCTAGCCCAGAACATGCCGTGGATTTTCTCCACTGCGGCCATAAGCTCATCAGCATGCTGCTGGCTGACTTCGACCTTGCAGGCGGAGCAGAGCTTAGCTGCCTTCCAGAAGGTGTCATGGAGATCGGGGTACTTTTCCAGGTGAACCGGCTTGAAGTAGTCGGTCCAGAGAATGAGTAGATCCTCCTTGGTCTTCTGGGCTTGCTCTTCCTTAACCGCAATATAGCGAGACAAGGTGTTGTTGTAAGCAATCGCAGCGGCGGCGTCACCGGCTGCGGGAGCTTCTAAAGCCAGGATTTTCTTGGTCATAGAAACCACAGCTTCTGCAGTGACTCTCGCAGAAGCAGGGTCGTACACGCCACAAGGACCATCGCAGTGCGCTTGTACAGCGGCTGCGGGGGAGACTTTGGCAATGAGGGTTGAAATTGTCTTGAGCATTATCTAAAACTCGCTCCGTTTTCCGTTCTGATGAGGATGCTCCTCGGCTAAGTTGCTCAGAGGTTCAGCCGTTTGCAGTTTTCACCATAGGTCCTGGTGAACCTTAGTTCAAGCGGTTGCTGAGGGGGATTCCCCTCGGAATTTTGTTTTTTTGGGCAGTGCTGTTTAGAAAAGAGGATAAAAGACTGGAAAACGATGGCTTGAGAGGCCTCCAGCCACTTCAAGCTGCGTTAAGCTATGTCATTCAGTTGTGGCAAAAGTCTACGCAACCACAGGGGATGAGACATCGGTTTACATGGTTGCTGAATGTTGCTAATGACTAACCGACTTGAAGAGAAATGCGGGGGCGAGGATTGGGGCAGAAAATAAACTGATTGAGCCATGACCTGGAGGCTTTGACTATGGCTTAAGGCCTGTCCGATTGGCCCAGGCGAGTGCGATCGCTGGCGGAAGCAATAATCCCAACACCCCCAGGCTGATCCGTAGGAGTGGAGCGCCGCCATCGCCGGGTAACCCAGAGAGAATGACGCCTCCAAACAGACCGACCACGACTCCCACAGGCAGGGCAAAGACATCCAACTGCCTGCTGGTTTGGGGGGGGAGGGTTTCGCGCAGAACTGCTCCACAGCTGGGGCAGGTGTTATCACGACGGCCCACTTCGGTGTCGCATTGCTTACAGGTTTTGGTAGCGGCCATGGTGAGCGGGGGAAAGGATGTCAGAAAGGGGATATTAATCGATATCGATGCTGTGGAAGGCTCTGGGTGGTCCAGAGGGGGAAGCCATCAGGAAAGGCTGGCCTGAATCGCAGCCTCTAAATCCGGTTGGTCTAGATGGGTGGTAACGAAGACTTCTTGGAAGCTTTTCCCCTGGCGGGCAATGAGCTTGAAGCCTCCCTTAATGGGGACCGAAACCTTGAGGCGAAACTGGGGCGCATGGCTGCGGGCACGACCAATCACGGCGGGCGTTAGGGTATCGACACCCGGCTGATGGCAGAGGCGTTCCAGGATGGTGATCAGGCCAGGCAAATTTGTGGAGTGATTACGCACTAGCCGTCCCTTAGCTTTCGATGGTGCGATCGCGGGTTGCCCCCCTGCCTGGGACTGACTGAGGTCGCTTCCTTTAGAACGATTGCGCTTAGATGCCATAGGTCAAGGCTCCAGATTAAGGCTCCAGATTAAGGCTCCAGGGGAGCCATCGTCAGTCCTGCGCGGAGGAGCTGCTGGTGATATAGCTCTGCCTGCTCTTGGGGGCCAGCCCAGACAATAGCTTGGCCCTCATGGTGAATTTGGTTGGTGAGGTCCCGAGCCAGATCGCCGTTCATGCCTGGAATGTATTTCATCAAGCAAGAGATGACATGCTCAAAGGTGTTCTCATCGTCGTTGAGCACGATGACTTTGTAGTTGGGATAGGACTTGCGAACAGTTTGTCCTGTTTTTTCTGGGGTTAGGGTGGGCGATAGGAAGCCACTGCGAATCGTTGCCATGGGGCTATGTCCGTTTTGTAAAGCTTTGCTCACAGTTATTTATGTTCTCAGTGGTTGTGACCGGAGCGCAAGGGGGAAAAATCTCTAGGGGCTGTGATATTGCCACGATTTTGGGAATAGATCGCTGTATTGAAGCGTGGGTTGCGAAGAATCTAAGCGTTCTGTTAACAAATACTGCGATCGCCCACAACTCTCAGATAGAATCTAAAGCAGTAATTAATTGCAGGAGTTAATCCTATGCTCGCTCTTGGCTGGGCCGCTCTGTTGGCTGTCTTCACTTTCTCTCTGGCCATGGTGGTTTGGGGTCGCAATGGCGACGGCAGCATTGGCTTCTAGCATCTCTGCCTAATTTTGTTCGAAGGGCTCACTTGAGCATTAGAGGAGAATAAGTAATGGAAGCCTCTGCTTCAACTATTTTGGCAACGGTTGCATTGGGCTTAATGATCATTGTTACCGGTGGTATCGGTTACTTAACGGCTGCTGATTGGCGCGATAAGCGTCGGCAAAAGCGAGATGGCATGGGCCAGCGCTAGAGATAGGTCGCTTAATTGATGCCATGAAAAGCCCCTGAACAAAGATGTTCAGGGGCTTTTCATGTTTATTTTCTCAACCTCAGGGGAGGGAGATCCCCTCTGAGGCCAGTCGATTTGTCTTTAGCTTTTGGGAGCGTGGAGACCACATTCCTTCATCGTTGCTTCTTCCCACCACCAGCGGCCTTCGCGCTCATGCTGGTTGGGCATGACAGGACGGGTGCAGGGCTCACAGCCAATACTAATAAAGCCCCGCTCATGGAGGGGGTTGAAGGGCACTTCCATGGCGCGAATGTAGGCCCAAACCTCTGCAGAGGACCATTCAGCCAGGGGATTGAATTTGACTAAGGGGTGGTCATCACTGCCAAAGAAATTGTCTTGCTGGATTTTGGGGACTTCTGAACGGGTGGAGGGACTCTGGTCTTTGCGCTGGCCAGTGATCCAGGCATCCATCGTGCCGAGTTTACGACGCAGAGGACGAACCTTGCGAGCGCGGCAGCATTCCTGGTGGCCGTCTTCGTAGAAACTGAACAGGCCTTTCTCTTTTACGAGGGCTTCGACTTCTGCACCGTCGGGGTAGACCACATCAATGGCGATACCGTAGTGCTTACGCACTTTTTCTAGGAATTGGTAAGTCTCAGCATGGAGGCGGCCTGTGTCGAGGCTGAAGACTTTGACGTCCTTCTTAATTTGGGCAGCCATGTCAATGAGCACCACGTCCTCGGCACCACTGAAGGAAATGTAGATATTGTCGAACAGGCCGAGGGCGCGTTCAATGACTTCCTGAGGGCTTTTGTCGGCTAGCTCTGTCTCTAGGCTAGCGATGTTGGGGGTGGCAACTAACTGAGGCATGGTGCGTTCTCTGAGCATGTATTTTTGGGCAAGCTTCCATTTTATCAAGCTCTTACCCCCATCTATCGGCTCTATAAACAGTACAAAAGCACCCACTCAGTAGTTTCTCAA
>CALIGI010000133.1 GCA_938021205.1 uncultured Pseudanabaenaceae cyanobacterium | reverse complement strand
ACCTCTTTCCCTAGCCCTTACTCCTAAAGGAGCAAGGGAACCGAACACAAAATCGAGGCTTTCAGCTTCGCTTGGTTCCCCGCTCCTTTAGGAGAGGGGCTAGGGGAGAGGATGCATTGCTTCTTGTCGAATTCAGGTTAGCTCAACAGTCACGACCAGCTCAGAGAAACGCACAAAATCCTTTAACCGTCCAACTGGACGAGTCATGAGCCGCTAGGTTGGGAGGGGGGAATCCATAGGGGGGAAGCCATCGGTCCCCTTTGGCGGGCCCTAAAATTTTATGGGAGGGCTGGCCCTCATGGATTTGCGCCTTGCCTCATCGGCTACTGGATTTGTCTCATTTGCAGCAAAAACAAAGCCTTCAGCTATCAGCCTGCTTAGCCTCAGCATCCCGCGCCATCCTCCTCAACCGCTCCTCAACCTGATTAGCCTTATCGACCACAGCTCGCCCAACCTTTAACTGAGAAAAAATCCGATAATCATCCAGATGCCGTTTCCGCGACTGCGTCACATTCTCCTTAGCTGCCTCCGCCGGAGACAACTGCTGCGGCACATGCACCAAGTTGTATTGCACATCCTCCACATAAATTGCGAACGTCACCGTAAAAATCTCAAGGAAATTGATAAACCAATTGCAATCCTCCGTCGAAAACTCCTCGTAATGGAGAATCAATTTCGCAATACAAAACTCCAAGCGATTGCGCGTCTTCGGTGCCACCAGCACCAACTTCAGTAGAACAATAACGAGCGTTAACGGCCCCCCCTGGGAAATCAAAAGATTAAACAACGGTGCAGGCGACTCCCCATCCTCCGTCGTCAAAAACTCAATCACCCGATTGTTCGTCAGAAAAATCAGCTCCTCCGTCACCGTCTCGCCATCGCGCTCCGGCATCAACTCCTCCAAACGCTTCGACAAACGCTGCAACAGCAACTTAACGAAACCTTTGTTCTCCATTGAAAACAGAACGTACTTCAGCAACGCAATTTTGTAATCGCCATAGCTGCTCCCCGCAACCTGCTGCTGGAATAGCCTCGCTAAGTTCTCATAGCTGTATTGTCCCCGTCGCAGCACGATCGTCTTGATCAAGCGCAATACATTATCCCCAAGGCTCGTGGGGTTTTTCATCTTTTCGCGATCCTTGGCAACGGCCAAGGTCGTGGAGCCCGTGCGTACCTGAGAATGGGCCACGTACATCGCTAAATCCAAACGAAAGCGATCGCGCAATTGCTTTGACAACTGCCTCGCCGCTCGCCGCTGCTCCGCTGGATTCTTAGCGTCACAATACTGGGGCACCAGCAAATAGGACATGTAGCGCTGACTCCACCGATCCTGCCCATCGCTATAGCGTTCAGCAAAAGCCTTGAGATCGCGATATTCTGGCCCCTCAATAAAGCTCACGAGCCATCCTCGCAACCGCTTCAGGCTCTGAGAACGGGTGAAGGTACGAATACCAGGGCTGTTCAGCGTATCAATCAACTCATGAATCGGATCATAGAGTCGCTGGGACCCCCAATTGTTGATCAGAATAAAGCAACAGCGCTTGAGGCAATAAAAAAAACGCTGGCGATCGCCCGTTTTCACGAGTCCATGCACAGCCTTCAGAACACCAGGCTCATCAACATCTGATTGATAAATGAAAACCTGCTGAAACTGGCTAATCACTCGCGCAGGCTCCCACGCCTTAACGACTTTCAGCAAATAGATATAAATTGCCTCCTCAGGTCGCCCAAAATCTGGGGTTACCAAATGACCAGCGGACCTTAATCCCTGGGGCAATCTTCCTTGCTGCAAAAACTGACGATTTGATTGCTGTTCCGCTGTCATAGCCAGCTAGGCCTTGGCAAACTGCACCTGTCCCATAACGACCATTTTACCCAGAGAGTAAAACGGTCCACAAGCCATATCTCTACCGAGAGCTATCTAGCTTGTGTCAAGCATGCCCGATTCGTTCTCAGAGGCCAACAAAACCTGTAAAGAACCACCGAACAGCCCACCCAGTCAAAATCTGACTCGTAGTTCTGACTCATAGTATAGATGCTGGTATAAAACACATGGTGAGAAACTTTAGCCAGGCAAAGTGCGAAACACCTCGCCTCAACAAGGCCACAACGTTAGAACAGCGTTACGCTGCTGGGGACTTCATCTTCCCTTTATACAATCTGCCATGAAGCCGTTGTTGTCACCTCGGCTACTGCAATATCTACAGTCTATGCCGATCCAAAAGCGAGGCTCAGCAGATTCTGCTGAGCCTCGCTTTTGGATTAGTAAGTATGGGGGCGGAGGGACTTGAACCCTCACGACCATTACAGTCAGCGGATTTTCATCCTCCCACGGCTTTCGCCGTTGCACTTAGCCACACCAGAGCAAAAACTCTAACGGACTAAGGCTTTGAGAATTGGACCCTCTCTTTACCCTCGGACCTAACAGAAGCGGGTGCTTTGCAGCAACACAGACCTTCTTGTCAGCGCGTTAGGGTAGTTCCCGTCGGGCCTCTGCACCTTCCCCTTACAAAGCCAGTCCCTGATAACGAAAGTAGCTACTGATTAGAGACCTAAAGCAGCGCAGCTTTCCTACGGGTGCAAACTTCCATTAAGGGGCTTGGCTCAGGATTGCCATGTCTCAGCTTGCGCCTGTTCTAAGACAAAGAAACAAGACTGGGATGTAGGTTTCCCTGAGTTTGAGAACTTCCACTCATCGGATTTCTCCCATGAGGCTCAGTTTTTTAGTCTAAGTCCGCAGCGTCTACCATTCCGCCACGCCCCCGAGATAGCGTCCAAACCTAACAATAAGCCAGTTTGTAGCGCAATTTCGTATTGGTATTTCATCACAGTCTTGGTCTTTCTTGCAACGCGGCTTAATAACTCCTAATGGCAGGGTTAAGATGGGTCAGGCGATCGCGTCCCGATTGGGGACAGATTTGCCTCACTCCCATCCCTTTCACGAAGAGCCCATCCATGCTGACGACATCGATGATCGTTGCCCTCATGTACCTGACCTTGGCAGTGGCCTTCCTGCTAGTGTTTCCTGCGGGCGTTTACTTTTACCTCGGTAAGCGCTGGGACAAAGCCAGCTCCATTGAGCGCCTGCTGATGTATTTCTTGGTCTTCCTGTTCGTCCCCGGCATGTTGCTTCTTGCCCCGGTCATTAACCTGCGTCCGCAACCTCGGGTGATCGAAGACTAAAACTTGGGGTCACAGCTATCAGAAATTTGCAAGGATATAGAGCATCGACATGCGCAGACTGGATGTCCTGTTATTTAGTGCAGCTGTATTTGGCGTGGGTGGGCTAGCCTATGCCATTTTGCTGTTTGGCGTGGGCATGGATTCCACCCAGGCTGGCATTTGGTCCCAGGTGGTGTTGGTGGGAGTGGGGGTCATGGCTTGGGTCTTCAGCTACCTATTCCGCGCCTTCACCCAAACCATGACCTATAACCAGCAGCTTGTGGACTACGAAGACGCTGTATTACAAAAACGTCTGGATGAAATGTCTCCCGAAGAGCTGGCCGAGCTCCAGGCAGAAGTTGAAGCGGAGCGGGCAGCCCAAGAGACGGCAGAAAGTTAGGTAAGCGTTAGCAGTGCAACAAGATTGGATGCCTGAAACTCTTGACTCTAACAACAGCCTCAAACCACGCAGGCTACGCCCTAGAATGGGGGCTGATTTGATTCTGATTGCTTAACATTTCCTCCCCCATGACCCCCATTGCTGAGCGTTTTGCCCAATTGCGATCGCGCCAAGCCTGCGCCCTAATGCCCTTCATCACTGCAGGTGATCCAGATCTTGCCACCACAGAGAAGGCGCTCCTGGCTTTGGATCAAAACGGTGCCGACCTAATTGAGCTAGGCGTTCCCTACGCTGACCCTTTGGCAGATGGCCCCGTCATTCAAGCCGCCGCGACTAGGGCCGTGAAGCGAGGCACTCGCCTGGATGATGTGCTGGGCATGGTCAAGCGACTGAGCCCCCAGCTCAATGCTTCAATTATTTTGTTTACCTATTACAACCCCATCCTCAATCGGGGGGTAGAAACCTTCCTCGATCAAGCTGCGGATGCAGGGGTTCAGGGCCTAGTCGTTCCTGACCTCCCCCTAGAGGAAGCGGGTAAGTTGCTTTCAGCAACCGCAGCCCGAGACATTGACCTTATTCTTTTGGTGGCACCAACGAGTTCTGCGGAGCGTATTGAGGCGATCGCCAAGCAGTCCCAGGGTTTCATCTACCTGGTCAGCGTTACGGGCGTCACGGGCATGCGTGAGGCCGTGCAAGGCCGTGTTGAAGAGCTACTGGCCCAAATTCGCAGCGTCACAGATAAGCCCATTGCCGTGGGTTTTGGTATTGCTCAACCCGAGCAGGCTCAGCAGGTAAAAAACTGGGGTGCCGATGGCGTGATTGTTGGTAGTGCCTTCGTCAAGCGCTTGGCCGATGGCGACCCCGAAGCCGCTGTGAACAACGTGGCTGAGCTTTGCAGCAGCTTGAAGACCGCGATTGCGTAGAAATCTACCAACCCCGGTGACATGGCATCGCCATGTCCGTTCTGGCATATGCTTTGCCGGACATGGCATCGCCATGTCTCTACGGTAGAAATCCATCATCTTCGTTACACATCATTCATTAACACCATGGCTAAATACGTTCTTTGGGGCACCTACTGCGAAAACGTACTCGAAAAGCGGGCTCCTTTTCGGGAGGCTCACCTGGCTGGTTTAACTCAGCAAAAGGAATCAGGTGTTCTTGTGACTCTCGGCCCGACGAAAGATTCTGAGCGAGTGTTTGGGATTTACGAAGCTGAGGATGAAGCTACAGTGCGTGGCTTAGTTGAGGGTGATCCCTATTGGAAGAACGGGATTTGGACCAGTTATGAAATCCGGGAATGGATTCAGGCGTTTTAGATTCAGGCGTTTTAGAGTCAGGCGTTTTAGATTAGGCAAATGCTTGGGTTGTGGTAGGTTGCTGCGTTCGATGGACGGAGAGATCTATCGTTCAGATGGTGAAACCCACCCTACGGGTTCTATGACAAAGCAACGTGACAGGTGGGCTGGGTAATGAATTCTGTGCAACGAAAACTGGTGTTTGGTGGCATTTGGCTGGGCTTTAGCGCCTATGCTTTTTGGCTGGCACCTCCTAATGACCCTAAGACCCTGGATCAAATCATGGCGTTGTCTACGGGGCAGTGGGGACAGCTCAATCCTGCCATTGTGGCGCTTTTCAATCTCATGGGTATCTGGCCCATGATCTATGCGGCGGTTGCTTTAGCAGATGGCCATTGCCAACCGAATACCGCAGAGGGAACGATAGAGGCGAGCCCCGCCTCACCCAAAGCTTGGCCCTTTGTGGCGGGCAGTTTTGGCTTGGGGGCTTTTGTGCTGCTGCCTTATTTGGCCTTACGATCGCCAGCCCCAACGCTCCATCTAGAGCAGCCCTCTCGCTTGCTCGCGATCGTCTCCAGCCGCCTTTTCGGCATCTTCCTGCTCGCCAACGCAATAATCTGGCTTGGCTATGCCTTTATCCGGGGAGACTGGGCCAACTTTTCGGCCCAGTGGCAGAACAGCCGCTTCATCCATGTCATGAGCCTAGACTTCTGCGCTCTGACGCTATTGTTTCCGACCCTCGCTCAAGATGATTCTCGGCGTCATGGCATTGCTTCGCCCCACTGGGCCTGGGCAACAGTCGCATTCCCCATCGTCGGAGCAGCGATTTATCTCTGCTTTCGTCCTAAATTTCCCAAAATTCAAGAGCAGTCTCCCAAAAGCAACTCCGTCTAATTCTCCAATCCCGAGCTTAGGCCTGGGAGCATCTCTAGGAAGCGATCCCTTCGGGTTTAAGGTTGCTCCCAGACCGCACAAAATAGTTCAGAGCTCCCAATCAATAACTATTTCTTAATAGTTCAATCAAATTTGTTGAGAAGGTCAAAACCTCCATTATCTCTAGCTTAAGAGTCCAGGCTCCGATTCATAGCGCGATTGACTTTCACTGCTTTTCGCCAAATGTATCCCCTTAACCTTAAAAGGGAAAATCGGCCAGGTCTCGCCTCCCTAGGGGAGTACGATCCCCAAAGAAGCTCCAGCGACAATGCTATGATTGCCGCAGCCAAGGGCTTTCGAGCGCAGGGCTAGATGAAGCAGTTAGCTAGAAAAAATTAGATCTATGGCACCGAACGCCGCTATTTCTCCTGTAGTGCTGGTGATTTTAGATGGCTGGGGTTATCGCCCCGAAGCCCATGGCAATGCGATTACGGCTGCAAAGACGCCGATAATGGATAGTCTTTGGGAGACCTACCCCCACAGTTTAATTCAGGCCTCAGGCAAAGATGTGGGCCTGCCAGTCGGGCAAATGGGCAATTCTGAAGTTGGGCACCTCAACATTGGGGCTGGTCGGATTGTGTCCCAGGAGTTGGTGCGTATTTCCGATGCTGTGGAAGATAAATCTCTGCTAAGTAATCAAGCTTTGGTTGACCTTTGCCATAAGGTGAGGGATCGCAACGGCAAGCTCCACCTTATTGGCCTTTGCTCCGAAGGCGGCGTCCATTCCCACATCGAGCATTTGTTTGGCCTACTTTCCCTGGCCAAGGCCGAAGGCATGGACGATGTTTGTATCCATGCCATTACCGATGGCCGCGACACGAAGCCCTCCAGCGCTGCAGAGCCATTGCAGAAGATGGTCGACTTCACCGAAAAGCTGGGTGTGGGTCGCATCGTCACCCTGGCTGGACGCTACTTCGCCATGGACCGCGATCGCCGTTGGGATCGTACCCAGTCTGCCTATGACGTCATGGTTAGCTGTGATGCAGGCACAGGACAAACGGCCCTGGAACTGCTCCAGCAGTCCTACGACGAAAAGGTTACCGATGAATTCATTAAGCCAACCCGCTTAGCTCCCGGTGCAATCGAAGCAGGCGACGGCATCATCGTCTACAACTTTCGCCCCGACCGTGCGAGGCAAATTACCGCTGCGATCGCCTCCCCCAGCTTTGATGGCTTTGAGCGGAAACAAGTCAAAAATCTGGAAGTAGTCACCCTGACCCAATATGACGAGCGCCTCCCCGTCACGGTGGCCTTCAAACCCCAAACCTATGAGAACATCCTGGGTGAAGTCGTTTCTAACCATGGACTCAACCAGTTCCGCGCAGCGGAAACAGAAAAGTATCCCCACGTCACCTACTTTTTTGATGGTGGGATTGAAAAGCAATTTCCGGGCCAAGACCAAGTCATGGTGCAAAGTCCCCATGTCTCCACCTACGACCATGCCCCGGCTATGTCCGCTAATGAGTTAACTGGTGTGGTAACCGGCGCAGTGCGCAAGGGCATCTATTCCATGATTGTGGTTAACTACGCCAATCCTGACATGGTGGGCCACACCGGCAATATGGAAGCCACTGTGGAAGCCATTCAAGCCATTGATGGTTGCCTAGGCAAGTTGCTGGGTGAAATATCGAAAGCAGGCGGTACAGCGCTCATCACCGCAGATCATGGCAATGCCGAATACATGCACGATGAAGAAGGCAATCCCTGGACCGCTCACACCAGCAATGCGGTGCCGCTCATTCTAGTGGAAGGAGAAGGCCGCCAGATTCCAGGCCATGGTGCCCAGGTCAATCTGCGTCAGGAAGGTCGCTTAGCGGACCTGGCCCCTACCATTCTGCAAATCCTAGGTCTACCTCAGCCCAAGGAAATGACAGGCCAGTCCATGATTGCCATGGCAGAGTTTGAGCTTCAACCGGAGCGTCAGCCTGTAAAGCTATCGATTTAGCGTCGTTTCTAGGGATGGCCTAATTTGCTTTAGTCCCCCTGCGAGTCCCATCATTCTCTGCCATGTTTTGGTCTGACAGGCAGTGACTAGCCTTCGAGATCGGAGCACAGATGGGGCCAATACTTTATTTAGCCTGTAGGTAGGCTATGCTTATTGACTCTGGCCTTTAGTTAACCCTTGGTAGGTATGGCGCTCACCGAAATTCTTGGGATTGTTTGGACGGTTTCCGCTGTGGGAATGGTCATTGTGATTTTGCTCCACAGCCCCAAGGGCGATGGCATTGGCGGTATTGGTGGTCAGGCTCAGCTGTTTAACAGCAGCAAGAGCGCTGAGACTGCGCTAAATCGTGCAGCCTGGTTGCTGTTTATTATTTTTATTGGTTTGACGACGATTCTGAGTGCGGGCTGGTTGGGGACGCCTGGACAATAAGTCAGGGGATCGAGACCTTGGCTTTATTAGCCGCCACCCCGCTTAGAGCATGGTGCATTTCCTCTCGCTTCGTCCTTCGTTTGGCATTGATCAATTGCTCATGGCTTCAAAAGGCTTTCACGACCCCCGACCCCAGCGTCGCGGGTCGTTTTTTCTGGGCCTAGCCCTGGTGGGGAGTCTTAGTCTATTGCTCCCTAGCCTAGGGGTGATCACCTCAGCTAGGGGGGCAGAGACCTCCACCGTTGAGAGGACTTATCCCCTTCCACCCCGTCTAGAGGCTGTGTTAGAACCTCAAGGAAGTGGGGATTACTTCGACCAAATTACGCCCTCTCCCCAGGGCTATTTGCTCTGGTCATCTTGGCCGGTCCAGGTTTACCTGGAACCGAGCCGATCTGACCCCGGTACTGCTGAGGCTCATCGCCAGGCGGTTTGGCTGACACAGGCTGAGGGCGCGATCGCCGATTGGTCCCGCTATTTCCCTCTGGAGATAACCCACGATTTGGCCCAGGCCAACATCGTCATCCTGCGTAAACAGCCCCCCCTGCGTTGGGAAAACGGACAGCTCAGCCGCGCTCGCCATGCGGAAACTCGTTTTCGTATCATCCGTGACCGCGATGCCCAGGGTCAGGCCTGCCTGCACCATCAACAAACGGTGTATGTGGGCGATCGCCAAGGACCCCAGCAACTGCGAGGCACCCTTCGCCATGAGCTGGGCCATGCCCTGGGACTCTGGGGCCATAGCCCAAATCCTGATGATGTTCTCTATACGGGGCAAATTGCGGACCCACCGGCCATCTCCCAAAACGATATCAACACCTTGGGTAAGCTCTATGGGCAGCCGACTCGGCTAGGATGTCTGGGAGGTCTTTCGGAGACAGCCCATGGGTCTTGAGAATAGCAATGCGTCCCAGCCACTCGAGTCATTAGGTCATCCTGTAAAACCAGGCCAAACTAGCAGTCAGACCAACCGTCAAGAACCTGGAGACAATTCCCGCTCTCCAGATGCACCTTTCAACTCTTCTCTGCCCTCCATGATGAAGTCCTTGACTCCCAACGCCCCTGCGACGTCCGGTGATTCAGCACCTCAATACCCTTCTCTGGAAGCTGCCGTGGAGATAGAGCAGCAATTGGCTCCAACGCTGACGAACCTGTTGGCGACCAAAACCCAGGATGCTCCAGATCTAGGCTTGGGTGCACCCGGGATGGCTATGGCTGTTGTCACAACGCTCCCTTCCGTGGGATCTCAGGAGCAATCACAACTCTCCGAGGCACCCAAGAATCAGGCTGCTGAAAACCTGTCCACTGAGAACTTGGCGGTTGTAAACTCGATTTCTGAGCATCTTTCTGCTGAGACCCTGGCAACCGAAATTCCAGCCACTCCAACAACCGATATTGCCATGGCAGACGACTCCTCAGAGCATTTGCCAGCACAAGCCTTAACCGATGAACAAGGCCCCTTGGCAGGCGAGGCGATCGCGATTCACCTCCCCGAGTCAGCTCAAACATCCCACTCGACTTCATCCACCTCAACTCCCCCAACTGAAGATATGCACCCAGATGCATCCTGGGATGCCATCACCAAGAGCGGCTCCCAGGAAGACAGCTCAGCCCAAAGACAGGACCAGCTAGGTCAGGCTCCTACCGACATTGGCACGGACACTGTTCCCGTTTTAGTTAGCGATGCTTCCGCCCCCCCAATTAAGGAGCCTCAGGTTACTCAGGGGGCAGAGAGCCAATCTATGGCCCCATCCCCTGAGCTTGAAGGCTTAGCCCAAGCTCCTCAAACAGAGCTGTCCCTGTCTCAGGTTGAAGCCGCCTGGGGGGATGAGACCCACGAGGGTGGCGAGGGTGATGACAGGGCAGCGGATGATGCCCAAGTCGACAGTACTCAATCTGACAGCGTTCAATCTGACGACAACGACTTTGATCGCGTTGAAGAGGGCGATCGCGCCCAACAGGTTTTGATCAAACGGGAAGATAACCACGTTGCAGTGATTTTTCCCGAAGAAGAAGCCAGTGCCAACCCCGACATCACCGTTGAATTCATTGACTCCCAACTCTGGCAGGATCTTCAGCAGCGCCTTAGCGGCGGCACCACCTTTGCGAGCAACACGCCCGTCCATCTCTATAGCCAGAACTGCCTTCTAGATACTCGCCAACTCCAAGAACTCGATGAGGCTCTAGGTCGCTTCAAGCTCAAGCTCGTCCGCATCATCACCAGCCGTCGCCAAACTGCTGTAGCCGCAGCAATGTCCGGCTACAGCGCTGACCAAACCAACAACCTTCCAGAACTCCTCAGCAAGGAAGTCCATTCCCCTCAAAACATCGGTCTCGCCGAACCGCTCTACTTACAGAAAAATATCCGCTCTGGCACCGAAATTCGTCACCCCGGCTCCGTTGTGATCATGGGGGATCTCAACCCCGGCAGCTCCGTTATTGCCGATGGAGACATCCTTGTTTGGGGAAGGCTTCGAGGCATTGCTCATGCTGGAGCCGCAGGCAATAAAACCAGCATCGTCATGGCGCTCAAGTTAGAAGCTCCCCAACTCCGCATTGCCGAAGCTGTCGCCCGCGTTGATGCCCAAAGCAAAGACGCTCCCAGCCCCGAAATTGCCTACATTAACGGCAAAAGCATTCGCATTACCTCTGCATATGGTTTCAACCGCAATGAGTTGGGCTGAGCGAGGACAACCTTCCCCTGAACTTTCACTGCTCCTAAGATAAAAAGTTGCACCCAGGTCGGTCAGTGAGAGAATATGGCCTCTGACCGTAAGCGCTCCATTTTGGGAGACTTGTCCACCGAGACAGTACGGAAATTGCATTCTCTTCATCCGGGAGCTCTCGCCATCCATGAGTCGCGCCATCGTTGTCACCTCCGGTAAGGGAGGCGTTGGAAAAACGACCACCACCGCAAACTTGGGCATGGCCATTGCCCGATTGGGCCATCCTGTGGTCGTAATCGATGCTGACTTTGGTCTGCGCAACCTCGATTTGCTCCTGGGTCTGGAAAACCGTGTGGTCTACACCGCTTTAGATGTCCTCGCGGGTCAGTGTCGCCTAGACCAAGCCCTAGTCAAGGACAAGCGCCAACCCAAGCTCGCCTTGCTGCCTGCGGCCCAGAACCGCACCAAAGAATCGATCAATGCCAAGCAGATGCAGCAGTTGGTGCGGGCCCTGTCCCGACGCTACCGCTATATTTTGATTGATTGCCCTGCAGGGATTGAGATGGGCTTCCGCAATGCCATCGCTCCTGCTACTGAAGCCATCATCGTCACCACGCCAGAGATTTCGGCAGTGAGAGATGGCGATCGCATCGTCGGCCTCCTCGAAGCCCACGGTATCAAGCGTATCAACCTCGTCATTAACCGCATCCGTCCGGCCATGGTCCAGGCTAACGACATGATGTCCGTGGATGACGTCAAAGAAATTCTTGCCATTCCCTTGATTGGAACCGTCCCCGACGACGAACAGGTCATTGTCTCCACCAACCGAGGCGAACCCCTAGTGCTTTCAAATGAAGAATCCTGGGCAGGGACTGAGTTTAATAACATCGCCCTCCGCTTAGATGGCCAAGATATCCCCTTCCTGGACCTCAACGACATCAATCCTGGCTTCTTTGGCCGCTTAAAAAACAAGCTCTTTGGCAAAAAGTAGGCTTGCCTCTGATTTCTCCTGGTCAACTCTTCGCATCGCCCCCGCATCGACCCCCATAAGCAATGTTCAGCGAACTCTTCGACAAGCTCTTTAACCGCGAGAAGGACAACAGTCGCAATGACGTGAAGCAGCGTCTTCAGCTCCTGTTGGCCCATGATCGCGCCGATATCACCCCGCAAATCCTCGAAAAGATTCGCCGGGAAATTGTCGAAGTTGTTTCTAAATATGTGGAAATTGATGATGAAGGGTTAGAGTTCATGCTGGAAAGCGACCAGCGCCTCTCTGCTTTGGTGGTCAACTTCCCCATTCGCCGCATCCGCAGCGACGATGAAGAGCGCCAGCCCGTCGAAACGACGCAAGCGCCCATTGTCCTCGACGAAGATGGGGGAGCGGCTGCGGAAGCCGAAGTCGAAGCAGCAGCGATCGCCGCCGCCGAAACCTTTGAAAAGAAGCCCTCAAAAAAAACTAAAGAAGAGCCCGCGCAATCAAAAAATGAAGGCCCTCCACCAGAAGTGAAAATTGCCCTAGACGACGATATCCCCTTCAACATGAATTTGGATTTGGACGCAGACTTAGGCTCGACACCCGCCTCAGAATGAATGGGCTGAGCCAATGCTGTTCCCCTAGCTCCTCTACACAACAGATCGACTCAGGGGGAATCTTCTCCCCTCGATCAATCCCTAAGATGCCAAATAGTCCTCGGCGCTAACCCACTCCCCCATGTCACCCAAAACACCCGCAGCTAAACGCCCCGCACAGGCTTGCAACGTCTGCTCCAGGTCCCCTAGACGAATGGGCTTGGTGAGATAGCCATTCATGCCGGCTTGGCGACAGCGGCGCTGATCCTCTGGTGTGGCATAGGCCGTGAGAGCAAAGATCCAGGGACTGGGCTGGTTGGGAAACTGCTCTGGGTTGAGTGGCCAGCCTCCGCGAATTTCCTGGGTTGCGCTCAAGCCATCCAACTCCGGCATTTCTAGATCCATCAGGACCACATCGTAAATATCCTCGCGTAGGGCGATGATCGCCTCAAGGCCATTATTGGCAGTTGTCACATCGTGGCCAAATTTTTGTAGCAGCTTCATCGCCACCATTTGATTCAACTTGCTGTCCTCCACCAAGAGAATCTTTAGCTGGGTGGGCTGGGCTAGCGTCTGGGACTGGAGGCGATCGCCATAACGCCAAGTATGGGACCCCAGACGCACCTGGCAGTTCGGCTTTAACAGCCGGGGCTGATGGGGCAGCAATAGCTCATCGTCTAAGTAGGAGCCATTGGCACTACCGATATCCTGGAGCCAGTGGCCATCGGGCTGGAGCAGAATCTGGGCATGGTAGCGCGAGACCAACTTGTCCTTCAGAGGCACATCGTTATCATCGGCCCGACCCAAAGTGGTGAGAGCCCGATCCAGCATGACCACCTGCTCCCCTTGAGAAAGTGCGGGTTTTGGCATTTCTCCACCGCTGATGGTCTGGAAAGCCTCATCGCTATTGCCTCGTCCCACGGGCGCAGACACAATCCTCAGGTGAGCTTGCTGGCGATCTTGAGTCTTTAGTAGCGCTGGGTCCACTTCCTCTAGATTGACGCTGAAGCTAAAGGTCGTCCCCATATTGGCTTCACTCGTCACCGAAATTTCTCCGGCCATCAGCTCCACAAGGCGCTTACAAATAGCGAGGCCCAGACCGGTCCCACCGTAGCGTCGAGTAATGGAAGTATCCGCTTGGCGAAACGCTTGGAATAGCTGCTCCTGGTTCGCCTTGGGAATCCCCACCCCCGTATCCTCCACCGCGAAGTTTAAGCGATAGCGCTGGTGTTCAGAATCGGGTTCCTGCCACTGGTGCTCTAGACCGACTCGCACCGTGACAGCCCCCACCTCAGTGAACTTAATGGCGTTGCCCACTAAGTTAATCAACACCTGGCGCAATCGAGCTCCATCGGCCCAAAGCTTGGCGGGAAGATCCGGGGCAATTTCATAGGCTAGAGCAATGCCTTTTGCCTTCGCTTTGATTTTGAACATGTCCAGCACGGACTGACAGCAAGCCGCTATGTCCAAAATGCCAGGGGTCAGCTCTAGCTTGTCTGCCTCGATTTTGGAGAGATCGAGGATGTCGTTGATGATCGCCAGTAGGGCTTCGCTGCTGCTGCGAATGGTGGAGACGTAATCCCGCTGCTCTCCGCTGAGGGAGGTATCTGAAAGCAGGATGGTCATGCCCGCGATCGCATTCAAAGGCGTTCGCAACTCATGGCTCATCGTCGCTAAGAATTCACTCTTAGCTAAGTTTGCGGCCTCTGCTGCCTGCTTCGCAGCCCGTAGCTCTCGCTCCACTTCAGGCAAAACACCTGTCTTAGCTCTGCTATCTCCATCCTCCAAACCCGCCAGAGAAACTGGATTCTGCATGGAATCCGCTTGGAAGTTGGAAGGAGTGGCAGTGGAATTCATGGGAGCCATGGCGGCAGAAATGAAATGGAAGCGGCATATCTTTGTCGCTGTTATTACAATTCCCGACTCAGCCTAAAGATCGACGGTGCATTATTCTCCTGATGAACCGTAAGCCAAGGGTTTCAGGCATTTCAGCACAGCCCTAGGAAATCCCCTCTGCCACTGAGCTCCAATCAATCCTGTCCCCTCAAGAGAGATGTAACGAATCCCGCTCATTCTTCTCAGGCCAAGTCCTGAAACCTCCAAAGCGTGAGATTATGAGGATTACAACCGCCTACTTTCGTGGGGGGGCGTTGCCAGGGGAAAAGCACTCGTGCGAGGCAGCGTAGTCCTTTGTTCACAGTCCGGCTCTGTTTTCCTCTAATTAGAAGCAGGAAAGCCTAGCCAAGGGACTGTCCGATTTCCCGATCATGAACACCTCACCCTCCACAACGCTGCAACAATTGTTGGCAGCCCTGAGCGATCGCCCGGAGGTGAACCTTCCCCGTGCGCAGCTATTTTTTAAGTCATCTCTGACGGCTCTCTCCCATGCCATGGAGGATCAGCTGTTGTCCATGGAAGATGAGCGCCCCCTGGTGATCGCGACCTTCCAGCAGGAGCGCTTTTACCGCCAGGAAGCCCGCCGCTACGAACGTATTGCCGGGCAAACCGAACAGCTCTACATCATGGCTGCCCCGGAGACGGACTTCTGTCATCGCTCTGACATCTATGAGACCGTGGCCTTTGATGCCAAGGATCCCCTAACCCAGGAATGGAACCTCATCGTCATCGGTGAGAATTACGCCAGTTGTCTCGTTTGTGAGGAACGACTCAACCTGCCAAACAAGGCTGAAGAGAATCTCCATATCGATCCATCTCGCCGTTTTGAAGGCATCTGGACCTTTGATCGTGAGGTTAGCTGTGCGGCAGCAGAACTCCTGTTGGCAAGAGTTGAAGCCTACAGACCGGAACTCACAGAAAAAATAGCGGCAGCCCGTCGGCAGCTTCAACAGACCGTTGACAAGAACAGTAAAGGGGCCGATCCGGGTCCATTTGCCCAACGTCTCGTAACCCATCTCCAAGCGGGGCAATACAAACTCCTCAAGGCCTATAAATCTATTGCCACCAAGGAGCGGCAGGAGCGATTAGCCAACCTCATGACTCGCACCATCCGCCAATCCCTCAACGTGGAGGAAGTCTTACAAGTGGCTGTGGCAGAGTTAGGCCAAACCCAGGATGATTGCCGTTGTCTGATTTACGCCTGTGGGGATAGCGATCGCAAAGTCACCCTAGAGCATGAATACCTCAGTAAGGGGGTCTCCTCCCTCGCAGGCAAAACCTGGCAGTTAGAAAACAATCTCCTATTCTCCAATACCGTGGCCGAGGAGCAATCGGTTTATATCGATTCCGTCAACCATGATCTGCGGATCCAGGGCAGCAAATACTTGAAAAAATGGGCCAGTGAAGGAGCCATCGAAAGCTGGCTCATGGTTCCCCTCACCCACCAGGGCAAGCTATTGGGCATGTTGGAGTTGCACTACTGTGGCAGCGGTCAACCCGCAGAAACCCAGGGCAAAGGTTCGCCAGGAGAAGACAGGCAAGCTAAGCCGCTTAAAACGAAGCGTGCTATCAGTGGCGCTTGGGCGAGGGAAGACTTGGCTCTGGTTGAAGCGATCGCCCCCCAAATCAGCGTGGCCCTAATTCAGGCGCGGGCCTATGCAGACCTGGAAAAACTCAACCAGCAGCTATCTGCCCTGGAAGAAACTCGCTATAACCTGACGGCGATCGTCGGCCACGAACTGCGTACGCCGCTATCGACAGTCAAAGTTTGCCTGGAGAGCCTGGCCAGCGAGCCAGACATGCCCCTGGAAATGCGTCAGGTTATGGTGGACACTGCTGTCACCGATGCCGAACGACTCCGCAGACTGGTGGAAGACTTCCTCACCCTGTCTCGCTTAGAGAGTGGCCGTGTCACCCTCATGCCCGATGTCTGCCCCATCGACGAATGTGTCAGTCTGGCGCTCAGCAACACCACCGTGCGCAAGGCAGCCCAGGGCAAATTACCCACAATCAAAAACACAGTCAGCGAAAGCCTCCCCCCAGTCATCGCCGACAGTGAATGGATGGTGGAAGTTATCGCCAAGCTATTGGACAACGCCTGCAAGTTCACAGACGACTGCGGCACAATCACGATCAAAGCAAAGCCCGTCAAGCAGATGCTCCAGGTCACCATCAGCGACACGGGTCGAGGCATTGACCCCGAGTTGCTAGAGCGAATTTTTGAGCGCTTCTACCAAGAAGAAGGTGCACTACGGCGCACCGCTGGGGGAACAGGTCTAGGCCTATCAATCTGCCGCCAAATCGTTGCCAATCTTGGTGGCGAAATCTGGGCAGAGTCGAAAGGCTCGGAGAAGGGAACCAGCATTCACTTCACCCTGCCCCTAGCAAAACAGAAACCCTCAGCGACGCCTAGTAAACGCAAAAAAGCAGCGGCTTAGGCTCGTAGAAGAAATCCGATTTTTCTAAAAAATCGGATTTCTAGCCCTTAGCGTAGCTGCGGCCTTTCCATTGCCCGCCTTTGCCCTGCCAATGGCGGCGGGCGGAGTCTAGGGTCATAAGGCTGTAGAGGGTGGCGATCGCCGGTAACCCCAGCCCTTTCCAAACCGGCTGGCCATAGAGTTTTAACGTGGGAGCGTAGGCGATCGCCATCAACAACCAGGTCAGCCCCGCCAAACCAGCCACTAGCCAGTTGCCCAGAATTAGGCCAACCACTAGAGCAACCGGTGCCATCAAATAAACCAGCCCCATGCCAAAGATCGTGCCCACCAACAGCAGCGGCGAATAGTAAAGCTGGGTATAGGCCGTGCGAGCCACCATGGTCCAGATGGTTTCCAGATTGGGATAGGGCCGCAGGCTAATCGTCTCCTGACTCAACCCCAACCAAAGCTTGCCCCCATCTCGCTTCACTGCAGCCCCCAACGAACAGTCATCAATCAAGGCATCCCGCACGCAGTCGATGCCACCGATCGCTGTCAGTCGATCACTGCGAATCAATATGCAGCCCCCCGCCGCCGCTGCCATGGGATTGCGGGGCTGATTCACCCAGGGAAAGGGATAAAGCTTTTGGAAAAAGAAGATAAAAGCAGGAATAAGGCGTCGTTCCCAGTCACTCTCGCAGCGCAGTTGCACCATCAACGAAGTTAGGTCTAAATGCTCTGTCTCCGCCTTAGCCACCAAGCGCTCCAAGCTCCTGGAACCATGGGCAATATCCGCATCCGTTAACAGAATGTACTTTGGCGTTGTCGTTGCATCTGCTTGTTGCAATGGCTGCTGCTGTAACAGCGCAATCCCCTGCTTTAAGGCCCACAGCTTCCCGGTCCAGCCTTCTGCTAAAGGTTTGCCGGACAGCACAGCGAGGCTTCGAGTCGGTGTATCGGGTTCAGCCTCTTGGGTCACGGACTCGCCCAGGTCTTGGGCGATCGCCCCAGTCCCGTCGCTGCTCTGGTCATCCACCAGCACAATCTCAATCGACCCTGGATAGTGCTGTCCCAGCAAAGACCCCAGGCTCTGCTCAATCACATCGGCCTCATCCCGCGCCGGAATCACGATACCAATGGCGGGATAGTTGTCCAAAGGCTGGGGTTCAGTCGCTTCATCCAAACGCTGATCGCAACGCCAAAAGTTTCCCCAGACCAAAATGAGGAATAGCCAAATGGCTAGGGAAAGCTCAGTCAAAATCAGAAGCATAGGAGCGGAAAGCAAGGATCAAAATCAGCAAACCACAACAGCCACTGCAATGCCCAACCTTTTGTAATGTCTGAGAGTTTGTCCAGGCTCCGCAGCCTACAAACTCTCCCCCTGTAACCAATCGACAAACTGCCTGGCCGTCCTGCCCGATCGCCCATTGTGCCTGGTCGCCCATTGCCGCGCCCGAAAATCCAGGTCCTCAGCATCAATCACAATGCCAGCCTGGGCAACAAGGTGATTGACGATTTCTAGATAGCGATCCTGGTTGGCCGGTTCAAAGGTCAGCGTCAGGCCGAAGCGATCGCTAAACGAAAGCTTCTCTTGAGTCGTATCCCATGAATGAATCTCATCCGCATCGCGGGGACGGGGGCGATCGTCAAAGAACTCCCGCACCAAATGTCGCCGGTTAGAAGTTGCGTAGACCACTACATTCTCAGGTCTAGCCGTTGCAGAACCTTCCAGCACCACCTTGAGGGACTTAAAGGCCTCATCATCCGCATCAAAAGACAGGTCATCCACAAACAAAATAAACTTCTGGGCCACGCCTCGCAGGCGCTCCACAATCTTCGGCAGGGCATAAAGTTCAGCCTTAGCAACTTCGATTAAGCGAAGACCGCGATCGCCATATTCATGAACCAACGCCTTCACCAAAGAAGACTTCCCCGCCCCCCGGCTACCATAAAGCAGCACATTCAATGCAGGCAGGCCCTTCAACAAACGCTCCGTATTCGCTACCAACTGCTGCATGGGATGCTCATATCCCACCAACTGATTCAGCTGTATCGGATCGGGCGTCGCAATGCCGCTCAGCTCCCCAGCCTCCCAACGGAAAGCCCGATAACGCCCCCACAAGCCAATACCTCGCCTTTGGCTATGGCCAAACAGAACTGGCAACTCAGCCCCCCAATTAGGCGACCCCAGCAACTGGGACACCGCAGCCCCATCCAAAGCAGCATCTGCCCCCTGAACCAGAGGCTCCCAAGCTGCTGGGGGATTAGGCAATTCCACCTGCTCTGCCACCCACTGGGCTAATGCCTGGCCACACCAAGGCAAAACGGCCTGTAGGGCCATGACATCCTCACGAGCAGCCGTCGCCATGCCGCCCAGGTCATAATGCTTTAGGGCATCCTCCAATCGCTCTGCCTCAACCGCTGCCAACTGACGAGTCCAGGGATTCTCGGCCAGCAAAACCTGGGCAATCACATAACGAGGCCAATCTGTTCCAGCCGTGGCCATCGCTTCAAACCAGCAGCCATAAGCCTTTACCAAGGCCGTCGTCCTGGCTGCGAGAGGCACAGTTCCATCACCGATAACAATCCCCGTCCGGAGCACCGACTGCCAAGCCTTTATGACAGGATCATCTAATAACGACCGGTACAGCAATAAACCATCTAGACGGAGCAGAAGCGCAGCAGCAGCCTCCCCAGAAAGAGCGATGGGGTTTTCCATGGAGCAATATCTCGGCGAGAACAGCCCTAACGCACAAAGCAATCTAAAAGGCGATTTGCTCGCTAGGGCAATGACTGATGACAGCAGCCGAATCACTCCGGCATCTATGCCTACAGTCTAGAACTCTCATGCACCTACAACGCTTCCCACAGCTTCCCTTAACCAGCCGTAATCAAATAACACCCAGTTGGGCAAAGCTTGATATCCACCGAGCGAGCTACATCTGACTCAAGACAGCTTGAACCTGCTGGAATAGCCCAATCATTTCAGCAAGGATTTGCTGACTAGAGGACAGCTCTCCCTTCCGGGCTTGGGATTCTAAGTTCGCAGCGCAGGAATGGAGCGATTTGATACCCACATTGCCAGAAGAGCCCTTGAGGTAATGGGCTAACTTTGTCACTCGCGGGGCGTCCTGAGCCATGACTGCATCGCCCAGCTCTGAGAGGTGAGAGCGAGTGTCATCCACATACAGGGACAATAGCTCCTGCTCAAACTGGCGATCGCCATCGGAGAGTTGTTGCAGCGATCGCCAGTCAATTAATCCTTGGTCTAAGGTCTTAGCCATTGCATTGCTCTCCTTATTCGAATCATCTACGGGGAAGTACGAAACTCATCGACTGGCGTAAAACCAGCGGCGTTTACACACATCACAGTCCTAGCCTCCCCCATTCAACTGAGCCATCCGTAATCTTTGGGGTTCGAGCGTAGTTACATTATTCTTCTGCAAAGCTTTTATCTACATTTCGTCTTACGAAGCAGCCCTCAGCTCCGATAAAATCAACTGCGAATAATCTCGGAAGATAACAGGCCCCACCAGTAGCCTGGCCCATGTTAGCCGCCCAGTTTGAGGTCTCGCAGGTCAATTCCTCCTTAGCCTGAAAGGATGCGAGCCTCTCCCAGCGGGGCTAGATTCTAGAAGCAAGCTGGGATTTCAAATACTCATAGCAACTTTACGGTCGAGAAAGCGTCACAGTCTGTAAGGAAATTACCAAGCTTTTGCAGTTTCCTAGAATTAGTAACATCTGTTGGCAACCATCAGTTGCCACGACCGGTGCTGGTCGCCCATACCTCGTCCAAGGGAGAGCCTTTCGTAGCGCTGAATTGTTGCACGAAGGAACTCACCCTCTAGCTGTTCCATCATCAAGGTTTCTCCCATGGCTATTTTTTCTAAAAACCATTGCTTGCTTAAGCTGGCACTGGCTTTAGGCTGTATTCTCAGCGCAACACCTGCCATGGCAGAAACGGCAAACTTTGGTAGCCGCTCCCTCACCCCCGGCTTTGGCCTAGAAGATAGCAATGTCACTGGCTACACTGGCGGCAGCTACTCTTTTTCTGCATTGGCCAACCGTGACCAGCAAGGGAATAGCTGTCTGGGCTACGGTGATTCCCAGCCCGATTACATTCTCACCCTTGAGAAGGACTTCACTGCGCTACAGCTCATAGTGGACAGCGGTGGGGCCGATACAACCCTGGTCATTGAAGGTCCAGAAGGCTTTTGGTGCGGTAACGATATTGATGATTACAACCCCGATGCTCGCATTATTGGTGAGAATGTGAAGGCAGGCTCTTACAGTGTTTGGGTGGGGACGATGAACCCTGGCGATCGCCAAAACTACACTTTGACAATTAGCGAAGAAGTCAGTTCTGACGAATAAACTACGATATCTAGAATGGTGAGCCCACCTGCCCAACCTGAGTTTGACAGCTTGATTTTTTTGCTCTGGTGAGCTATGAGCCAAGCCTCTCAGCTAAGCGCTCACCCTCCGCTAACGGGCTAAAATCCTGCTGCATCGGGTTCGGAGTCGGCTTTCGCCGACATTTGTCCAAACTAGGGAGTTCATCCTTAAGCTGGGAGGGTCGCGCTGGCAGAATGTGTCCGAACTTTGTCAGCCCAAACAGCTCGGTTAATCCAAGGAAAGCCCCAGCAATAGCTATTGCTGGGGCTTTCCTTTAGAGAGATTTCAACGATTCACCCACTGCAATCAAAACCTAGGGCATTAGCTCTGGAGCAAATTGCTCTGGCTGAGCTACATCAGAGCCAAATGCTACCTGGGCTGAGTGCTGAGCTGAATTCAGCTTTGCCTGGGCTCCGGCTTTTTGTACCGTAGGCTGGGGCCAATCAGGTGAGTCCTTCACCTGAGCCGTTTCCTGGAAAGACCAAGCCAAGCCACCAGCAGCTCCTGCTAAAAGCGTGGCATAACCAACATAGAGATGAGCGGAGCGCAGGTGAACCACCTGGGGAGCATAGGAGCTCACACCGGGCTGCTGCCATTGCGCCAAAATCTCTGGCGGCTCCTGCCTAGATTCAGGAATCTGTGCCAGCAATGCTTGACCCTCTTCACCCAATTGCGAACAAATACGCTTGAGAAAGCCCCGTACAAAAATTTCCTCTGGCAGTTGCCCCACCGCCCCAGACTCCAACGCCTGGAGCTGATAAACCGGAACCTGGGTTCTAAGACGAATTTGGTCTAGTGATAATCCCTGAGCCTGGCGAACCTGCTGAATTTCATGACCTAAAGTGCTCAGCATCTCGTGCCAGGTCGGCGTCGGATCAAAGTCAGACTCGACGGCGCGCAAACGGAAGGGTAAAAGCTTCTTCACAAGCCTGTCATCCTGCCCAACAGAGAGCTGATTTTCTGGACGAGCCAGCTCCGCAGATTCCTCTAGAAAATCACTCGTGGAAGCTTTTTGGAAATTCAACACCTTAGCTGAAGTAATCTCCCCAGCAGTAACTGCTGCTACGGTCTCGCCTGTGGTGGTGGCAAAATCACTCTCATCCCAGGAATCAATTAAGCCCTGGAAAGCCGCCCAAAGATCCTGCTCACTGCCATTAGGAAGCACAGAATTGTCCAAAGATGCTCCGAGTCGAGCTACCGCTTGCTCGCGCTTTGAAGGCTTGCTGGAGGCCACGTTCCTGGAGGGATCGGTCTTGGCAGGTTTCAAGCTATCGGCGATCGCAGCCGAGGACCGAGGGAATGCGAACTCTGCAACCATAGGGGAACCTTAATCGCTGATGTCTCTTTAGAAAAATTATTCGAGAACAGTCCGCGATATCCGGAAATATCCCATGTCAGCAATGCTTCAGGCTGCGTCCAATGACTGAGCCAGCCGTTGTCTCAACCGCTTTCAGCCACGGCCTCTTGCACCTCTTGAAATCGAATTTCAGCCCGGCGAGGATCCACATGAACCACCCGCAGCTTGAAGCGTTCTCCTAGTGGCACTAGCCGATCAAATCGCACGGCCTGCTCAATGCCCAGGTCTTCAATCATGACCAGGCCAAGGCGCTCATGTTCCCGCAACCAGCGCAACATCAAAACATCCCAGGCCTTATCACCTTGGCGGCGCAGATACTCCATGGCCCAATAGTTCTTTGTTTGGCGCTCCACGAGCACTGCTTCATAGGAAATGGGACCCAGGGTTTGCAATAGTGTTTGCAATTCTTCCGCTTCAAAGGCTAAGGGCCCGCCCCGCAAATGGGCTTTGACTTGGTAGTGAGCAATGAGATCGCTGTAGCGGCGAATCGGAGAAGTCGTCTGGGTATAAACATCTAGACCCAGGCTGGCATGGCGACTGGGAGTGAGGTTCACCTCGCTACGGGACATGCAACGGCGCAGAGCAGATCCACGCACCGGGCCAGCGGGTAGCTGCATCAGCTCTGCTTCTGGAGGAAGCTCCGGTTGGGGCTGGCTCCGGAACGGCACGGGTAACTCGTTGTCGCGTCCGTATCGCCCCACAACCTCACTGGTCATAATCATCATCTCCGCCACAAGCTGGCGGGAGGCAGATTCTTCTAGGACATCGATCTCAATGTCTTCGCCACCGTTGCGCACCTTAATGGAAGACTCCGGCAGGTTAATGGTGATAGAGCCCTGGGCCTCTCGCCAGTGCAATCGTTGCTTAGCCGCTTCATTGAGAGCGGTGAGTTCCAGTTCCTCTGTCACACCCAGCTCTAGCATTTCGTCCACGTCACTGTAGGAGAGGCGATAGGTAGGGCGAATGTGGCTGGTGTGGATGCTGTAATCAGCCACTCCTCCTTCGTTATCCAGCTGCACCCGAAAGCTCAGCGCACAGCAGGTCTCTCCCTGAACCAGACTCATGGGACCAGTCGCTAGGGCTTCTGGGAACATGGGAATGACCTGCTCTGGCAAATAAACCGTCGTGCCTCGGCGGCGGGCTTCCAGGTCTAGCTCATCCCCCAAACGAATCCAACGGGTTGGATCAGCAATGTGAACCCAAATTTGCTGTTTGCCGTCTTCTAAAGTTTCGACGCTAAGACCATCATCAATCTCCCGCGTACTCTCATCATCAATGGTGTAGACCTTGAGATGAGTTAGGTCTAAGCGACGCTCAGCATCTTCATCCGGTGGCGCATCCTGGATTGAAGTCGGCGTGACCTCTTGGAGCCGAGCCGAGAAAGTTGTGGGCAGTTTGCGGCGACGTAGCTGAAGGTTTTCGTAGGGGCTCCAGCGGGCGATATCTACCAGTAGATCGAAGGCATTTTCACCGCTCTCATAGCGGTTCAGCGCTTTGAGTAGCTCTAAAGCCGGGGCAAAGTTCGGCGCTTCTTTTTCAAACAAGGCGTAGCGCTCTAGGGCCTCTAGATAAAGTGCTTCCTCAGGTGACCAGTCGGGTTGAGGGCGATCGCTAAAGGGCACATCCTTGCAAGCTTCAATCTGGGTCTGAACCTTGGCAAGAAAGGTTTCCCACTGGGCCTCGCGTTCCTGCTCCCGCTGCTGCTGGTGCCGAATGTCGTCCACCTGGCTAGCAGGACGAGGGCCATAGCCATCCTTGCGCTGCTTAAAGAACACCTTGTCTTCGCTCAGCAACTTATGAGAGGCGTAACAAGGCACCAGGCTTTGGTCAGAGAACAACAGCTGTGCTAGGGCGGCGGGGGTTGTGGTTTCGTTATCTTCGATTAGTAGTTCCCAGGCCACCTCCAGTACGGAGGGGTCAAGGAATTCCTCCAGTTCAGACTGGATGCGCTGAATATCTTCTTGCTCAAAGCCCCCACCGGGAAGCTCAAACGTAATATCTCGGGGCTGGATTTTATGGGACGTGCCTCGCTCATCTAAGGCAACCCAATGTTTTTTCCCTTCTGGACGGTCCAAGACGGCCAAGCGGCGATCGCTGCCCTTCTTAAATTCCACCAGTTGTCCCTTTTCCACGGTTACGCCTTTATCTAAGATGGCTTGAGCCAGGTTTGCAGCTTGATTTTCAGCTTGATGGGCCATCGCGATTAGCACCCACCCAGTTTTCTACGACAAGCCCCTGCTAGCTCCATCACGATTCACATCGCCGCCAGTCACTTCCCAGTGAGACAGTCCATGAATGTTACAAGTGATGTGACCATGCTAGATCAGAACAGAGGCCCGTCAATTGTAGTCAATTGCTCTCTAAAAGAGCATAAAAAAAGGTGGACCTAGCTATGGCTGAGTCCACCCCAGGCCAACAAATTGGCCATCCTAAAGATTTGATCGAGTCAGCTTAGCCTTCGCGGTTAATGAAGGGCAGCAAAGCGATGATGCGAGCACGTTTGATCGCAACGGTAAGATCCCGCTGCTGCTTCGCCGTCAAACCAGAAATGCGGCGGGGCAGGATCTTGCCCCGCTCGGTGATGAACTTGCG
Source organism: uncultured Pseudanabaenaceae cyanobacterium (assembly GCA_938021205.1). GTDB lineage: Bacteria > Cyanobacteriota > Cyanobacteriia > PCC-9006 > JAAUQQ01 > JAAUQQ01. The sequence continues at coordinate 10,739 of CALIGI010000133.1, read as the reverse complement.
CAGCAAATCCACATCCTTGTAGTCGATTGGATCGGTGGGCTTAATGGGAGACAGGCGGCGGCGGGAAAAAGACATGGAACTCTTCTACTTAACTCAAAAATTTGGACTCAGACAGTAAGCGCCGAGGCGACTCGTCAAAGCGGGTCGCTATGGGAAACAGTAATCCGAGGACTACTTGGTTTCCTTATGGGTGGTGTGGCTGTTGCAATGGCGGCAGAATTTCTTCAGCTCCAAGCGTGACGTCGTATTACGACGGTTTTTCATGGTGGTGTAACGGGAAACGCCAGCTGAACGCTTATCGGTGTTCGTGCGGCATTCCGTACATTCCAGGGTTATTACGATGCGGACGCCTTTACTTTTGGCCATGGGTATCGAACCAACTTTTTGCTGGACTAAATTCGTCGATCAAACACAATCATCTATCATTTCACAGGCATCCCGTCTCAGCAAGGTTTAAGCAGAATTTGAACGAAATTCTTGCCTTGGCTGAGCAAATGCCAATGTCTTGGCCTGGGCATTCCCAAAGAAAAATCTGTGCAGTTTCACATTATAGATAATGAAGCCATCTGAGCCAATGGCTAGCCTACTAAACCTGATCGCCACCTCGGGAATTAGTAGAGCATGTGGCAGATGCAATGCTTAGCTCGTGACTGTAATACTTTTCGTCAAGCCAGCCTGTCCGCCCAATTAGCCCACCAGCACGACCAGCCCTCTCTTCTAACTGCCATGCTCACGGTCCAAGATGCAGAAACTCGCGTAGCACATCTCGTTAGGGGGATTCTCAATCACTCTCAAAGTTCAGTCACCGAAACCACGAGCCTCACGCAAAGCATTGGGCTGGTCCTGGCCCAAACCGTTGCCAGCCCACTAGACTTTCCCCATTGGGACAACTCTGCCATGGATGGTTATGCCGTCCGAGCCGATGATATTGCCTCGGTCACCTCCGACAATCCTGCGGTGCTACCAGTGGTGATGGAAGTGGCGGCGGGGCAAGTGCCGCAGCGATCGCTCCACCCCGGTGAGGCAGCCCGCATCTTCACCGGAGCTATGCTCCCCGATGGAGCAGACTGCATCGTTATGCAGGAGAACACTGCCGTTGTAGAGGCTGATCCCGAGGCCACGCCCACCGTTCAAATTCTTCAAACTGCTGAACCAGGCAACTTCATCCGCCGAAAGGGCAGCTTTCACCAAGCAGGGCAGACTCTGCTGGAACCTGGCGTCCGTCTCCAAGCCCCAGAGATCGCTGTATTAGCTGCTGCTCAGATTGCTCAGCTCGAAGTCTTTGCTCAGCCTAACGTTGGCCTGCTCTCCACCGGCAATGAGCTTGTCGATATTGATAAACCGATGGGGCCAGGGCAAATTGTTGATTCGAATGGCTATGCCCTAGCCGCAGCTGTGAAAGCCAGCGGTGCGATCGCCCATCCCCTAGATCGCCTGCGGGATGATCGAGATGCCTTGAGAGCTGCCATTGCCGCTGTCCAAGCCAATCCAAATCTCGACGTCGTGCTGTCCACTGGCGGGGTCTCCGTCGGCGACTACGACTATGTGGACGAAATCCTGACCGAACTCGGCGCAACGCTCCACGTTCGTTCCGTGGCAGTAAAGCCGGGTAAGCCACTGACGGTAGCAACTCTGCCCCGTCCAAATGTTGATGGCCCACCGCTGCTTTACTTTGGCCTACCGGGCAATCCTGTGTCAGCCCTCGTTAGCTTTTGGCGCTTTGTGCAGCCTGCCCTGCGGCAAATGTCGGGATTGCAGGATTGGCAGCCGCAGTTTGTGAAGGCGATCGCCGAGACGGAGCTACGCAGCGGCGGACAGCGAGAAACCTACCTCTGGGGAAAGCTGCGCTGGGAGGGCGATGGCTATCGCTTTGCTAAGGCAGGCGGCAGCCATAGTTCAGGCAATTTGATTAACTTGGCAGGGACGAACGGGCTCGCCAAGCTGAGCGTGGGGACGAAGGCGATCGCAGCGGGCGAGCAAGTGGAGGTATTGGTGCCCCACATGCCTCGTTAAACCAGCAGCATTTGCACTCGGACAGACAAACAGCGGGGGCTTGCTTAACTCGGCTTTGGCTCTGCATGAGGGCAAAGCATTCCGCTGGAAAACTGGACTAGTTCAGCAGACACTTTGGCGAAATGCTTTGCCCCTACCGATGCCTTCGATTACATTGCCAGCCAAATACTACGGACTGCCAAAAATTCCGCCGCGCCGTCCGTTGGGGAAAATCGTATTCCAGCTCAACTTTGCTAGGGCCAATTGCTCGTCGGTGACTTTAGCTCCGGTCAGATTGGCTCCACCCAGGTTGGCTCCCCGCAGATTGGCATTGCTCAAGTAGGCATTGCTCAAGTTCGCACCACGCAGGTCAGCTTCCTGAAGATTGGCATGGCTCAAATAAGCTTTCACTAAGCTGGCATCCTTAAGACGCGCTTGGGATAATCCTGCATGACCAAAATCGGTATTGGAGAGGTTCGCTCCCTGAAGATTCGCACCAGAGAAATTGGTTTCGTGGAAATTGGAACCAGAGAGGCCCAAGCGTTGGAGGTTGGAGGCCCGGAAGTCCACGCCGGTGAAATCGCGATCGCCCCGGTCATAGCGTTTTTGTAGCTCCTGGGGGTGTAGCCGCTGAGGCTGCCCTGTTCGACCCCCACTCGTCGTAAAGTTCCCCGTGCGTCGGGATTGACTCGTCATGGAGGAGTAGGTCGAAGGCTGGGAGCGAGCCCCCCCTGTCGTATTCGTCGAGCGCATTTGGGTAAAGTCGGGGCGTTGTCCTAGCTTCCCCTGACGGGACTGCTTGCGCGCACGAATTTGCTGGGCCATGCGAGCTGAAGGCGAAGAAGGCTGAGGAATGTCCTCGGTCAGTTCCAAAGAGTTGCGAATGGGCTTGGACATCATGCCTTGATTCAGGCTGTCCATGTAGGGCTCCAGCTTCATGGCTTGGAGCACTTCCTTGGCTGATTGGTAACGATGCTTGACCGAGACCTCCAGCATCTTGCGCAGCACCTCAGCGAAGTGATCGCTAACATGGACGTAGTTTTGCCACATGATTTCCCCTGTGGCGGGGTTATAGTTCATATCCTTCGGTGACTTCGCCGTCAGCAGATAAATACAAGTGACCCCCACAGCATAGATATCGCTGCTATAGACCGGGCGCATCGCCATCTGCTCCGGCGGCGCATAACCCGGTGTTCCGATCGCATAGGAAGTTAGCGCAGTCTGTTCTGAAGCCGTCGCGGAAATGGGATTGACCTTATCCTTCACCGCACCAAAGTCAATCATCACCAGCTTGCGATCCTGGGCTCGGCGAATAATATTCGCGGGCTTTACATCTCGGTGAATAACCTGATGGTTGTGAAGGTACTCCATCATTGGCATCAGCTCACTTAGCAGCTGCTTGACCCCAGCTTCGGAGAATGGACCTTGACGCTTGACTTCTTGATGGAGCGTCAGGCCCTTAATAAATTCTTGGACGAGATAGAACTCCGTCGCATCCTCAAAATAATCCATCAGGGTTGGGATCTGGGGATGGCTGCCAATTTTCCCCAGCGTTGCCGCTTCCCGTTTGAACAAATCCCGAGCCATGCGCAACACATTGGGCGCAGTCGAGTTAGGCCGTAGCTGCTTAATGACGCAGTAAGGCTTGCCCGGTAAAGGGGTATTACGCGCCAGAAAAGTTGCGCCAAAGCCACCTTGCCCCAGCGAGCGGACGATCTCATAACGTCCGTTCAACAACATTTCTGATCCACAAAACTGGCAGGTTTCCCTGCCCGAAGGGTTCTCAGTATTCTTACAGTCTGGATTGACGCAGAGGGCCATTCAACAGTCAGCTTGTCGCAAAAACAGAGGACCTTTTGCTCAGAAACTTTCCATCTAGTGCCGACTGAAACCTCAATCCCGGAGAGCACCCCATAGATAGGTACCTCAGGAACGATGCTTCAGTAACACCAGAGTATCTGGCTAGCAATCCAATCTTAGTCTTCCCGTCTATTTAGGCAAATCACGCCTCTAAGCAACAGCCTAGGAAGTCGGGAAATGCCCTCACCGTATCTTTAGTCACCTAAATAGCCACTTAGATTTGAGGTGTCAGTGCGGGTGATTAAAGTGTACTCGAAGTTTATTCAAGCGGAGTAAAGGTCATCACCTTCAATAAGGATGTGCCCCCCGAAATAATACTCAGTTAATCCAGTCAAGGTGATTGAACGCGAAGAAGCTGCGTCAAGGGCCTCATCAAAGCTAGCAACGATTTGTAGAGTCGCGATAGTAGAATGAACCACTGGACCTCAGCGCTTTCGAACGACTCCACAATTCATGCATATCTCCCTCAACTGGCTCAGAACCCTCGTCCAAGACGGGCTTGAAGTAGAAGATCTAGCTCACCGTCTCACGATGGCTGGCTTTGAGGTTGAAGATGTTGAAGACCAGCGCAGCTGGGCTGATGGCGTTGTGGTCGGTAAGGTGCTGACGCTAGAGCAGCATCCCGATGCCGATCGCCTCAGTGTCTGCACCGTGGATGTGGGTCGGGATGAGCCGCTTAGTATTGTTTGTGGCGCCAAGAACATAGCGGCAGACTTGCAGGTGGCAGTGGCTACGGTGGGCACTGAATTACCTAAGGTAGGGCTGAAGCTCAAGCCCACCAAATTGCGGGGAGTGCCGTCCCAGGGCATGATTTGCTCTCTTAAAGAACTGGGATTGGAAAAGGAATCTTCAGGCATTCACATCTTTGCTGGCGATCTGACGGTGGGTGAGGATGTGCGACCTTTATTGGGATTGAGCGATGCCATCCTAGACCTAAGTTCCACAGCGAACCGGGCCGATGCCCTGAGCATGGTGGGCATTGCGCGGGAGGTGAAGGCACTGACTGATGCGCCTTTGAGCTTGCCCAAGATTGCGGTGGAGGACTATGCCAGTGATCAGCAACTGACAGTCAGTGTCACTGAAAAAGAAGCCTGCCCGGTGTATATCGGTACGGTGATTGAGGGCGTGAAGATTGGCCCTTCGCCGGGCTGGTTGAGTCAGCGCATTGAGGCGGCGGGCGTTCGTTCGATTAATAATGTGGTGGATGTGACCAACTATGTTCTGTTGGAGTGGGGGCAGCCGTTACATGCATTTGACCGCGATCGCCTGCAATCTCTCACTGGTGACAAGGCTCTAGAAATCGGCGTCCGCTTCGGCAAAGAAGGCGAAACCCTTAAGACCCTGGACGGCCAAGACCGCAAGCTAAAAGACCAAAGCCTAGTCATCACCGCCAACGATAAGGTTGTGGCCCTAGGTGGTGTTATGGGGGGCGAAGAGAGCGAAGTTAACGACAGCACAACGAATCTGGTGCTAGAAGCGGCTTGGTTTGACCCCGTCGCTGTGCGCCGTTCCGCTCGGGGGCAGAGCCTGCGCAGTGAGGCTTCGACCCGCTATGAGCGCGGCGTTAACCGAGCTGAGCTGGAGATGGCCTGTCAGCGAGCCATTGACTTGATTGTTGAAGTGGCGGGGGGCAAGGTGGTTTGCCAGGCTGCGGAGCGCTCTGATCAGGATCGCCAGTGGTCCAATGTAGTGGAGCTGCGGTTGGCTCGGGTGAATCAGATCCTCGGCCCAACCTTTGTCGATGGCAAGAATGGTGAGCTGAGTGCAGCGGATGTGGAGCAGACGCTGACGGCTCTAGGTTGTGAGCTGAAAGATAAGGGTGACGGGACTTGGACGGTGACGGTGCCGCCTTACCGCTACCGCGATTTGGAGCGGGAGATTGACCTAATTGAAGAGGTGGCTCGCCTCTATGGCTATGAGAAGTTTAAGGACACCCTGCCGGGTCAGTCGGACCTGGGTAAGCTGTCTACGGAGCAGCGCTTGCTGCGCAAACTGAGGGAGTCTTTCCGGGGGGCTGGCCTAACGGAATTGCAGCATTATTCCCTGGGATCGCCGGAGGGTGAGGGCAAGATCAAGTTGTCCAACCCTCTTTTGGCAGAGTATTCGGCGTTGCGGACGGAGATGTTGACAGGGCTGGTTGATGCCTTTGTCTTTAACCAAGAGCAGGGTAATGGGGCGCTGTGGGGCTTTGAGACGGGGCGGGTTTTTGCCGCTGCAGATGATGGTGCTTTGAGTGAGAGCGATCGCCTGGCTGGCATTCTCGGGGGGGATGCTTCGACGGCGGGCTGGATTCGCGGGGGGAAGGAGAAGCCCCTGACTTGGTATGAGGCGAAGGGCATTGTGGAAGGTGTGTTCCAGCGTTTGGGTCTCCAGGTGGGCTGGAAGGCTGATTCAAGTAATGAGATGTTCCATCCAGGACGGACGGCAGCGTTGATTTTGCGCGGGGATCCTCAGGGGGTCTTTGGGCAGTTGCATCCGGCGGTAGCTCGAGATCGCGATTTACCTAGCGAAGTCTATTTGTTCGATATCAATCTGTCGATGTTGCTGACGGCGATGGATGACGATGGTGGGCGGAAGGTTTCGACGCTGAAGACGTTTAGCAGTTTTCCTGGCTCAAGCCGCGACTTAGCATTTTTCGCAGATGTGTCGGTGCCAGTGTCGGATTTGATGACGGCGATGACGAAGACAGGTGGCAAGCTGCTAGATTCGGTGGAGTTGTTTGATGATTACCGGGGTAAGGGGGTGCCGGAGGGGCAGCGGAGTTTGGCGTTTAGGTTGATTTATAAGGCGGGTGATCGCACTCTTAAAGACAAAGATGTGGATCCGGTGCATCAGAAGGTGCGAGCGCAGTTGGAGAAGAAGTTCAAGGTTGAGTTGCGATCGTAACCATGGGCATGACGTAGGGTGCTGTTGTCCCGCAGGGCAACGCACCAATGCAAACGTATCAACACCAAGGCCGACAGCCTCCAGAGGCAAATCCAGCAGCCATGGGGGCTAGCCCCCAATCCCCCACCGGATGGGACGACGGCGTCCCCTACGGATCACCCCTCCCAACCTAGCGGCTCAGGACTTTCCCGGTTGAGCGGTGAGAGGATGTTTTGCGTTTCTCTGGGCTGGTCGTGACTGTTGGGCTACCGCTTACGCGGATCGAAGTGTTGGGGCGTACGGGTGGGTATATCGTTTCGGCTCCACTCAAGAAATAGCCGAAGCTTTAGCAATCTCGAAAGCAAACCCATCGGCATCCATTTCTCCCCGTCTCACCTCACAACATCGCTGGAAAGTGTAACACCGCTCAAAATGACCACAGAACATAGTGAAGCAACCTAGCTTTTTCGGAGGGGTGATCCGTAGGGGACGCGCCCGTCCCATCCGGCGGGAGTTTGAGGGCTGGCCCTCATGGATTTGCGGCTTGTTTCTTGCAGAGCCCTGCCTAAAACCTCAACCCTCCTGATTTGGTTCGTTTTGCTGCGCAGAAACGCACCCTACGCGACTACGCGACATGCGTTACGCGATATTTATTGCCCTTTCACAATCGCCCCAAAATCCGCCAACACCCGCGCATGATTCCGCAACAACCCCAGCAAATTCAAGCGATTTGCCTTCACAGCGGCATCCTCAGCCATCACCATCACACTATTCTCACCATCAAAAAACTCACTGACAGTAGGCGCAATTTCAGTGAGAGCAGCAACCAACTGGCTATAGTCACGGCTGGCCTGAGCCGCCTCAGTCTTGGGTAATAGCGCTTCTAATCCCGTGAGGAATTCACCTTCACTGGATTGCTCAAACAACTTCGCGTTTACCAATCCCTTCGGATCCAGCTGAGCCGTATCCAAGTCACCCTTCACAGCGAGCTTGGCAGAGCGATTGACAGTGGGATAAATCGCATCCAAACGCTTATCATCCCGAATGGTTTGGAGGAAACGCGCGCGATCGCCCACATCCAACAAATCCTCCAACGCCCGCTGGGCATAATCTGCATCGCCATCACCCACCACCGCATTCACCAAGTCATAATCAATGCTCTGGTCCTCCTGCAACAGCGTCCTGATCCGCTGCAAGAAAAAGTCCCGCAACTGCTGTACCAACTTATCCGCTGAAGTCTCCTTCGACTTCATCAACTCCCCAAAGCCCTTGGCAAACTGAGCCACAGATTGCTCAATCAGCTCATTCAAATTCAGCTTCAGCTCACCATCCCAAACGATATTCACAATCGCCTGAGCCGACCGCCGCAGCGCAAAAGGATCTGAAGACCCCGACGGAATCTGACCCAAACCGAAGATACTCACCAAGGTATCCAGACGATCAGCAATACCAACGACCTGGCCCGTCTGCGTCTTTGGCATGGAATCCCCAGCGCCTTTGGGCAAGTAATGCTCCACCATGGCCGCAGCCACATCAGCTTCTTCGCCATCCACCAAGGCGTACTTTTGGCCCATCACCCCCTGAAGCTCAGGGAATTCATACACCATCTGGCTCATCAAGTCAGCTTTACAGAGCTTCGCTGCCCGCATGGCATTGCTCTTAGCCTGCTTTTTCAAGCCCAGCTGATCAGCGACTAGCCCAGTAATGGCTTCGATGCGCTCGACCTTGGCGGACATGGAACCTAGATCAGCCTGGAAGGTCACGGTATCCAACTTGGGCAAAAAGGACTCTAAAGACTGCTCCGCATCACTCTTATAGAAATACTCGCCATCGGCTAGGCGAGCCCGAACCACGCGGGCATTGCCCTCGGCGATGATTTCAGACTTCGCCGGGTCACCGTTGGAGATGGTGACAAACTTCGGCAACAGCGTCTTCTTGGCATCAATCGCCGTGGCACTATCCGCCGCTCCCTTCACCCTCAATGGGAAGTAGCGCTGGTGACTAATCATCACCTCCGTAATCACTTCCGGTGGCAGGCTGAGATAGCTATCCTCGAAGGTGCCGACAACCGCAGTGGGCCATTCAATCAGATTCGTGACTTCCGCAACCAAGCTGCCTGGCATTTCCACATCGCCCTTAAGCTTCTTTGCGGCTGCAACGGTTTGCTCCGTTAGCACTTGCAAACGCTCAGTCGGGTCCACCATGACGAAAGCTTTGCGCATGGCCTCGACGTAATCGCTTGCGGACTTAATCGTGATGGGCTCGGGGTGGAGAACGCGGTGGCCTCTGGAGGTGCGATCGCTAACAATCTGCACGTCCTGGTTATCAATGGTCAAAGGCAAAACCTGCTTGTCCATCAGCACTACCAACCAGCGAATCGGCCGAGAAAACCGCATCTCACCCTCGCCCCAGCGCATAAAGCGCTTGCCATCCAAGCCACTAATCCAGCCCGGAATCAGCTCAGTCAAAATCTCAGCGGTCTTGCGCCCAGCCGTCTTTTTGAGGACAAAGACAAAGTCCCCCTTGGGCGTGGGACGCACTTCAAGATCTTTGACATCGACACCCTGCTTGCGGGCAAAGCCTTCTGCTGCTTTAGTGGGCTCGCCATCTCTAAAAGCCGCTTTTGCTGGGGGGCCTTTGACCTCTTCTTCACGATCGTCTTGCTGGTCGGGAAGCCCTGAAATCCGCACCGAAATCCGCCGAGGCGTGGCGTAAACGGAAATGTCGTCAGGGGAGAGAAATTGCTCGCTCAGACTCGTGGGGATGGCGGCCTGCCATTGGGCGATCGCCTCGCCGACAAAGGAAGCCGGTAATTCTTCTGTTCCAACTTCTAATAGGAAGACCGCCATAACACTGCTCGAAGATAGGGCTCAAAATTTGCGCGACTCCCAGTGTACCGCCAGAACAGCATCGATTTGAGGCGTTGTAATAGGGGCTGTGACAATGGGAATTTTAGTTTGGCCTATCTGTCTCAGAGGTATCAATGGTGAAGCGATCTAGATGAACCGCTTAGAATGGAGTTGATTGGGTCTAGGCCACCGATAGAGAATGACAGGGGCTCGTATCCAGGTCGCTCCAATTCAGTCAATTTCTCCACTCATCTAGCTTTGCGAGAACAGTCATGATCGCTAGCCCCTACCCTCAAACGCCTCCAATAATGACCCCCGAGGAATACCTCGCCTGGGAAGCGGAGCAGGAGCTGCGTTACGAATATGACAGCGGCGAAATCACAGCAATGACTGGCGGGACGTTGCCCCACAATGATTTAGCTATCAACCTTTTAACCGCGTTGCGTCCCCATGTGAAAGCCCGAGGCTGCCGCATCAACATGGCGGATGCCAAGGTTCAGGTTCAAGAGAAAGGGCCTTATTACTATCCCGATCTTGTTGTCAGCTGCGATCAACGAGACTTAGCATCCACAAAGCTAATTCGCTATCCAAAGCTGGTTGTGGAAGTCCTATCTCCAGGTACAGCATCAAAGGACCGGGGCAAGAAGTTTCGCGAACTCCAGCGCAGCGAGACGCTCCAGGAATATGTGCTGGTGGATTACGAGTCGATGCTAGTGGAATGCTTTCGGCGCAGCGAGGGCCGGTTTTGGATTTATGAGGCTTTTGAAGAAGGGGAGATGGTGAGGTTGGAAAGTTTGGGATTTGAGATAGCGATCGCCACCCTCTATGAAGATGTTCAGCTCGAAGACATCAAAGAAACTTGAAAGCGCTCGACTGAGATACCAAACGCTTTCAAGTTTTAAGCAGAGTGACTTGCACTTCTAATCAACTCAAGCTTTTCTAGCTCGCTTTCACTGAAGCTTGCTGCTGACGCTTGCGCAACGCACCCGCGCCTAATGCTCCGACTGCCAACAGGCTCATCACTGATGTGGGCTCGGGAACGGATTGGCTAGTCTCGACTTGTAGATTGTCGATTGCGTATCCAATTCCTTTATTAGTATTTGAGCCCTGGGCAGAGTCCAGAACGAGTTTACTGATGCCGTCCGTGTCGAATGATACTAGAAGCCCAGAGCC
>CALIGI010000132.1 GCA_938021205.1 uncultured Pseudanabaenaceae cyanobacterium | reverse complement strand
AGCCTAGGAAGGCGTTTGCGAATTACGGGGGTCCAGCACATCCCGCAGGCCATCCCCTAGCAAATTGAACGCCAGAACCGTCAAGACAATCAACACCGCAGGGGGCCAAATCAACCAGGGCTGCAACACAATAATGGATGGATTACTGGCCACCGACAGCATATTGCCCCAGGAGGGGTCAGGCTGCTGAATGCCGAGGCCCACGATGCTGAGAATGGATTCGGTGACGATGAAACTGGGAATCGTCAGCGTCGCCGCCGTGATGATGTAGGTGGCAGTCTGGGGCAACACATGGCGAAAGATGATGCTCAAGTTCCCTGCTCCCATGGCCTTAGCGGCCTGGACAAAGGTACGCTGCTTAATAGAGAGAACCTGCCCTCGAATCACCCGCGCTAGGCCCGCCCAGCTAATCAGCGAGACAATCATCACAATCAGCAAGAAGCGCTGGGCGCTGCTGAGGCCCGCTGGCAGAACAGCAGCCAAAGCCACCAGCAGATAAAGACTAGGAATCGTCATCAGCACCTCCGCAAAGCGCATCAGCACGGCATCGATCCAGCCGCCGAAGTAGCCCGAGATCCCTCCCACCAGTAGGCCCAGGGGAAAAGAGACCGCCACGCCTACTAAGCCAATAAAAAGGCTGACGCGACCACCGTAAAGCAGACGGCTGAGCTGGTCGCGGGCTTGGTCATCGGTACCCAGGAGATTCAAATAGCCTGCTCCCTCGGTGCCGAAGAGGTGGCGTTCCGTGGGGATGAGGCCCCAGAACTTATACTCGGGGCCTTGAGCAAAAAGGCGGATAGGGGAAGGTTGGCTGCGGTCTACGAGAATGGGGCGATCGCCGGTCTCTAGATCCACAGGCCCCTGGGTTGTGGGATACACATGGGGGCCAATCCAATCCCCAGCGACATCGCGCATGTAAATGGGGGTGGGCGGCAGCAAAGAGCCATTGGGCTGGGAGTCGTAGGGGCTATAGGGGCCAACGAATCCCGCAAAAATCACTGCCGTGTAGAACGTAATCAAAATGGCCGCACCAATGCGAGCCAAAGGATTGCGTTTTAGTTGCTGAAGATTTTTCCGCCAGGCCATGGGGGTTGTGCCGTTGGTGATGCCAAGTGATGGGAAATACCTTAACGCCAAATTGCATCTGCCACGCGGCAAACGTCATGCATTTCCGCCACGTCATGGATGCGTAGGATGTCAGCACCACCTGCGATCGCCCCACAGCAAGCCGCCGCCGTCCCCCAAACCCGCTGCTTCGGGTCGGGCTGGTCAAGAATTTTGCCAATAAAGCTCTTGCGGGACGGCCCCACAAGTAATGGATAGCCCAATGCCCTCAGCTTCGGCAACTGCTGCAAAATCTCAATGTTCTGCTCGTAGGTCTTGGCAAAGCCTATGCCGGGGTCGAGGATGATTTGCTCCGGGATGGCTCCGGCGGCGATCGCTTTCTCAGCCTGGCCCTTCAAGCCCGCCACCATCTCCCCCATAAGGTCGTCATAGTCCGTCAGGGACTGCATCGTCTCCGGCGTCCCTCGCAGGTGCATGAGCACGATAGGGGCGTTTAGCTCAGCGGGGAGGCTGAGCATTTCCGGCTCGTAGGTGCCCCCCGAGATGTCATTGAGCCAATCTGCTCCGGCGGCGATCGCCGCCCGCGCCACGGCCACCCGCGTCGTATCGATGGAAATCGTGGTGCGGCCCCTGACATTGCGGCAGATAGCCTCAATCACCGGCACCGTGCGTTCCAGCTCTTCTTCCAAAGAAATCTGTGCTGCCCCAGGCCGAGTCGATTGGCCACCAATGTCCAAAATATCGACCCCAGCCTTAACCATGCGCCGCGCCTGGGCCACGGCGGCATCGACGCTATTGAACTGGCCCCCATCGCTAAAGCTATCCGGCGTGACGTTGATGACGCCCATGAGATAGGTGCGATCGCCCCAGCGAAAACTGGAATCATCCGTAGTGAGTTCCGTGGCAGCCATAGGGAATTTATGCCGGTTAAATGGAGAAGAAATCAGTCACGTGATCTCCCATAGCCCATTTTCCCCCGCAACTGCACGCCCTGCCGAAATTTGAGAGCCCCTTTGAGAGCACAATACCTAAAACCAGAAACCCGGCTTCTCAAAGAAGCCGGGTTTCTAAGTCGCTAGCAAGCTCAGTAAGATATTCAGCTACTGGAAGTTCACCAGTCGTGCAAAGCTATCCGGCTCCAAGCTGGCACCACCCACCAGAGCTCCATCAATCTCTGGCTGAGCCATAATCTCATCCACATTGCCCGGCTTCACGGAACCGCCGTACTGAATCGGCACATCGGCATTGTGTAGCTTGCCGCGAATCAAACCAATCACCCGATTGGCCTCATCGCTAGCACAGGTCAGCCCCGTACCAATCGCCCAAATCGGCTCATAGGCAATGATCAAATTACTCTGGTCCACACCGGCCAAACCATTCCTGAGCTGGTCAAAAATCACATTTTCCGTTTCACCCGAATCGCGCTGCTGCTTGCTCTCACCAACGCAAAGAATCGGGGTCAGTCCCGCCGCCTGGGCAGCCCGAAGACGCTGGTTGACCGTCTCATCGGTTTCACCAAAATACTGTCGCCGCTCGCTATGGCCAACAATGACGTAGCTCACACTTAACTCAGTAAGCATCTCAGCCGAAATCTCGCCAGTGTAGGCACCATTCTCTGCCCAATGGACATTCTGTGCGCCGACTCGAACGCGACTGCCATGGAGGTTCTTGGATAGCACCGCCAAATCTGTAAACGGTACACAGAGAATCACCTCACGACCCTCAGGCGTATTCTCTAGCTTCGGTAGGAACCCATTGAGAAACTCAGTCGTTTCATGGCGGGTTTTAAACATCTTCCAGTTGCCAGCGATTACGATTTTGCGCACAGCTTAGGGGGTATCTACTTCAAAAGGGCATTAGCTAGTCTATATGACAGCGGTGGTGGGGATCGGAGGAGGTTTGTCAGCGATGGGTAATTGGTAACAGGGATTATGAGGCCTATTACCTACGACCCACTCACTTTCAGCAGTTTTGAAAACTACTCCACCGTCCAGGTTTGACCATCAATCGTGACGCGATCGCCCGCCACCAGTTTCCGTCCTCGCCGGATTTCTACCTCGTCATTCACCATCACCAATCCGTCCTGAATCAGGGTTTTGGCCTCGCCACCACTGCCCACAAGGTTCTGAAACTTAAGGAATTGGTCCAACTTGATCGGCTTTTTCTCGTCACTCATCAAATACAGTCTCTAAAAAAATTGGTTCGATCTTGGGGCATCGCTAGGTCGAGAGTGAGTAAGAGCTACACTTCTGCCCAGCCCCCTTATTTTGATAGGGTTTGGGATGGCAAGCTCAGCTCAGAAACGAATTTTGATGGGGCAGTTCCCTCATAAGCTTGCAAAGCATACTCACACCGTAGCTGCTGAACGCCCTTTAAATTGCTCCCCAGGAAGGGGAAACCGCGCTCCCCTGAGGATTTCCCTTTGACCACCCTCCAATCAAATCAAACCCGCCACCGTGAGGGAGTGACCCACGATCGCCGCTCTAATTACTGGAATCTCCTCCCCTTCCTCAAGCCCCAAACCGGGCGCATTCTAAGGGCACTGGGCTGCACAATTATTTTCAGCATTTTTTGGCCCATCCTGGCCCAGCTCTTTGGCTCCGTGGCGGAGTACTTGGGCAATGGGCAAGTGCGGGAGATGGCAAAGCTGGCAGGGGTTCTGGCGATCGCCTTTCTCATCCATAAGGTCGCTCAATACGGCCAGGATTCGCTCATGGCTAAGGCAGCCCTAGCGATCGCCCTAGACCTACGCCGTGCCCTCTACGCCCACCTGCAAAAGCTAGACCTGGGCTATTTCGAATCTGCCAAAACTGGCGACCTCACCTATCGCCTCACCGAAGACGTGGACCGCGTCGGCGAAGTGGTCAAGAAGCTTTTCCATGACTTTGCCCCCTGCATTTTGCAACTGGTCCTGGTCCTGGCCTACATGCTGTACCTCAACTGGCAGCTCACCCTTTCAGCATTCCTGATTGCACCGCTAATGGCCGCCCTGGTGAGCTGGTTTGGCGAACAGCTATTGCGCTTCTCCCGTCGCAGCCAAAATCGAATTTCTGACCTATCCTCTCTCCTCACCGAGGTCTTCTCCGGCATTCGCCTCATCCGCGCCTTTGCTGCCGAGGATTACGAAGAAGAGCGCTTTCGCAATATCGCCGAGGAAAATCGCAAGGCCAACTACTCCGCCGCCTGGCTCCAGGCCGTCCAGCATCCCGTCATCGGCTTTCTTTACGCCATGAGCATCCTAATCGTGCTGCTCCTGGGCACCTGGCAAATCTCCGAAGGCAATCTCACCGGCACCAGCTTCGTCAGCTACATCGCTGCGGTAGTCATGCTCGTAGACCCCATCGCCCACATGACGGAGAATTACAACCTGTTCAAACAGGCTGAAGCCTCAGTGGATCGGGTGTTTGAGATTATGGCCATTGAGCCTGCGGTGCTGGAGCATCCCGACGCCAAAGCCATGCCCACCGTGGATGGCAAGGTGGAGCTGCGTAATGTCAGCTTTTCCTACGATTCTGACTATCCAGTGTTGCGCGAGATTGGCCTGATTGCCTTGCCCGGGGAAGCGATCGCCCTAGTAGGAGCCTCCGGCGCAGGCAAAACCACCCTCGTCAACCTGCTGCCCCGCTTCTACGACCCCCAGGGCGGCGAAATCCTGATCGACGGCATCAACATCCGCAGCGTCACCCTGCGCAGCCTCCGTCGCCAAATCGGCATCGTCCCCCAGGAAACCATCCTCTTCTCCGGCACCATCGCCCAAAACATCGCCTTTGGTCAGCACAACATTGACCTCGCCGCCGTGGAAGAAGCCGCGAAGGTCGCCAATGCCCACCAGTTCATCAGCCAACTGCCCGATGGCTACAACACCTACGTGGGCGAACGGGGCGTCAATCTATCGGGGGGGCAGCGGCAGAGAATTGCGATCGCCCGCGCCGTCCTGCTCAACCCTCGCATCCTAATCCTCGACGAAGCCACCTCTGCCCTGGACTCCGAATCCGAAGCCCTCGTCCAAGAGGCCCTGGAGCGCCTGATGCAGAATCGCACCGTCTTCATCATTGCCCACCGCCTTGCCACCGTGCGCCGAGCCGATCGCATCCTTGTCTTAGAGAAAGGCCAAATTGTCGAATCTGGCAACCACAATGACTTACTAGGCCAAGGGGGGCGCTATGCAGGCTATTACGCCCAGCAGTTCAGCGCCTAAGCACAAGGCATATTCGACGACTCACTCATCGCGCAATGCTCTAGCGCTGGGTCATGCGATCGCGCTGCCGCGTGGCCTTGCGATCGCGCCGATAGCGCTCCTGAGCCCTAGCTTTAAGTGACCCCTGAGGCCGCAATGCCAACCCACAAAACAGAACAAAAACAATAAGAATAATTCCAAGGAAAGAAGACATAAAAGAAAATGGAATAAACAGCAGTGAATAAATAAAGTCCGAGGATCAGGCCCAGAAAAACTGGCTGGTACCCAGAGTCTTTGAACAGCCCAGGTAAGTAATATCAATTTAGACAAGAGAATAACATTGCAGAGCTTAGCTGCCATAGCAAAAGTCTCACTGCCACAAGGTTTTCACAAAAGTCTTTATCAAAAGATCAACCACAAAATATCTTTTTCCTCTCCTAAAAGTCTCAGGAAGAAAGATCCTTTTCAGTGCCTTTCGATACCTTGAAGGCCGAATTTACATGGTTCAAGCAGCTTGAGTCGCGTATTTGGGAATCTTAAGCAGGTCTATTGACTCTGAAGCAGGTCGATTGAAAGCTCCTCCGCGCCAGTCTCACTTCTTAGCCTGGACAAGAGTTGTAGAGCTGTGCGCTTTACTTTACCCAAACAAATCACGGTCAATTTGGGCTATATCAGCCCCTCTAATTGACCCAGCAATCTACCAGGTTCCCCGGAGTCACGCGTCTAAACCTATCCCTGACTTAAAGCCAACCTGAGATGATAACCTCTGCTCCCACGTCCCTCCTGCTCCAGCCCTTTCATAATTTTCACGCAGCCACAGGCGCTGTTTTAAAATTTCTCCAAAGGCACCTCGGCTTCGATCTCTGCATGGTAACGAGAGTCAAAGACGGGCAGTGGATTGTGCTAAATGTCGAAGACCAGCGCTACGGCATGAAGACAGGGACCGTTTTCCCTTGGGAAAATACGCTCTGCTATTCCATGGTCACAGGTCAAGGCGGCAACATCACACCGGATGTTTCTACGGTAGAGGCCTATGCCAATGCCCCCCTAACCAAGCAGTTCAATATTGCGGCCTACATCAGCATGCCGTTGTTCCATGGTGATGGGACCCTATTTGGAACGCTCTGCGCCTTCCACTCGGAAGCCAAGCCAGCTAGCATGGAGGCCCAACAGCCGCTTCTCAAGGTACTAGTGCAACTATTGGTCTCACTCCTAGACAGTGACCTCAAACTGCTGAAGCAAAAGCGGCAAGTTGAGCGCAGCCAGGCAGACCGCTGGCGCGATCAATTAACCGGTCTTTATAACCGTCAGGCCTGGCAACACTTTTTGTCTGTGGAGGATAGCCGCTGCCATCGTTATGGCCGGGATGCCTGCTTGATCAACTTACAACTTGACCTGAAAGCTGCAGATTTCGCCTATGGCTCTAGCCCAGCAGAAACTTGGATTAAAGCAATCGCCCAGCTCCTTCGCTCCATCCTGCGCGAAGAGGATATCGTTGCCCGCGTAGAGGAGAACCAACTTGGCATTATTGCCGTGGAAACCGAGCCAGAACGGCTCATTCGCCTCGTCAATCGTATTAAAGCAGAACTCGAAATCTCAGCCTTCCCCTTAACCCTAGGTAGTGCAGTCAGGGACCCTAGCGCAACCCTTGAAGCAGCCTGGCACAATGCCCAGATGACCTGCCAAGCAACGACCTCAGCTAGGGCAAGCTAGCTCGCATGCACAAACTAACCCAGTGTCTCCTCCGTGACTCTCACATCACTGGGAACATCACTGGGGGCCGCTGATGATGATGATGATGATGATGATGCGGCATTACTCATTTGCTGACGATCATCACTGGCAAGTGCATGGGCTGCCGCCGGAACAGCATCCTTGCCCTCAGCTATCGTTGCAGGACCAAGCGGATCCGATTCATCCATCCGCTTGGAGAAGCCCCAAACAAACACTAAAGCAATCAGGGCGACCATCACCCACTCCGGTGGAACCCAATTATCATTGGTAACCCGCAACATCAAGCGACTTGAAACCAGAGCCACCGCCACATAGCCTGCATCTTCCAGGTAGGTGTACTCCTCCAACCAGCGGATAAACAGCCCCGCCATGAAGCGTAGGGTAATCACACCGATCGCCCCCCCCGTAATCACCAGCCAAGTCTCCTTTGACAGGGCGATCGCCGTTGTCACGCTATCCAAAGAAAACGCTAAATCCGTCAGAGCGATCATCGGAATAGCTGCCCAGAGACTCTTGAGCTGCCGTCCACCCGCCGCCTCTTCGCTGTCGTCGGTCAAAAAGAAATGTTGGATGACCAGCCATATTAAATAGAGCGCCCCGGCTAGCTCAAACTGCCAGTACTTCGTCACCCAAGTAGCCGTAAGAATCAGCAACACCCGCAGAGTAAAGGCAACGATCAAGCCAATATCCAAGGCCCGGCGCTGCATTTGGCCATCCGGTAGATTCTGGGCGATCGCCGCGAGGGCAATGGCATTATCCGCAGACAACACTGCCTCCAAACCAATCAGCAGCGGCAGGAGAATCAGCGTATCGCTGCTAAAAAATTCAAACGGAGCAAGAATCTGATCCAGCATGGGCTCCCAAGGATGCGAATGCGGTCGAGCCGCTAATGCCAGTCTGCAAAACCAGTCAATCAGGCTGAATGCTCAGGGATGAAGCGATCGCCGCCAATCGTCACATTGCCCAATGTATAGATTGCAGTCTGATACAGGCATGAGCACCAGCTTAACGTTCTGTTACATATCAAGCTAGCGCTTTCACTTCTTAGAATAGAAACGAAGATGGCTTACCCCTATCTCTAAAAGAGATTCCATTTTTTCCAGAACATCCTCCAGAATTTTGCCCCAGGCCCGTCCAATCGTCACTGTTCCTATGTCTCTATCACCGTCCCCAAACGTCTCTGCAGCAACTGTGCCCCATGACTCGACGGTAACGCCCATGCCCTCACCCCTCACCCAGCAAATCCACGAACGGTTTGCTCGCTTCCGTCAGCAACATGCCCACAGCAGCCTCACTGCCGTGCTGGAGAGCGGTCCTGCCGTCAATGCCGCCGGGGCGACAGAATACGTGGTGCGGGCAACCATCAGTTTGGACAGTCGGCCCCTAGTGAGCAGCTTGGCCGCAGCTCCCAGTATTGAAGCAGCGGAGGATTTGGCACGCCTGCGCAATCTGGCCCTAGCCGAAGCCGTGGTAGGCGCAAGTTCAGCCTCCGTCAGCCTTGTTCCATCTCCGATCGCGATGGCAGCTCAGCCGCTCGCGACTCCCCCCAGTAATGCCCCTGCAATGGCAGCGCCCTCAACGGGGCAGTACGACTACAGCGGCGATGATGGCCTCGGGGAGACGATGATTAATCTGGGACCGATGGCAGAGGTCGGGGAGACTGAGCCCCTCAAAGCCAGCCCCAAATCGAAAACCAAGCCGAAACCAAAGCCGAAAGGTACAAAATCAAAAGAGCAAGCCTCAGCCAAGACTCCCTCCGTTCAAGCAGATACAGCTCCAGTCTCAGAAGCCGCAGCACCAGAAACATCTCCTGCTACTGAGGCTCCCATTGAGGAAGCCCCCGCCCAGGAATTTGTCGCGGACTGGTCCGAAGACCTAGCCCAGATCTCCGTGGAGC
This sequence comes from uncultured Pseudanabaenaceae cyanobacterium, assembly GCA_938021205.1. GTDB lineage: Bacteria > Cyanobacteriota > Cyanobacteriia > PCC-9006 > JAAUQQ01 > JAAUQQ01. Next base: position 6,572 of record CALIGI010000132.1, on the reverse strand, counting down.
TCAAACGTCTCAACTGGGATAGCAAGCAGGAGCAGGAATACCTCCAGCGAACCTTCAACAAATCTTCCCGCGACGACATCATCGACCATGGCGAGCTGATGGACTACCTCGGCTACCTCCAAGCCTTGCCATCCTACTTTGAGGAGCACTCAGAAGCAGAGGATGATGGCCCCATTGCCGATACCGGCCTCAGCGTGGATAAAGCAGACCTGGCCCCCAAATCCGTCAGCGAACTCATGGCCAGCGCAGGGCTGAAATCAGGCGCAGAAATACCCGCTCCACCACCCGCCGTGGCTCTGACAGTGCAAGAAGTAGAGACGCCTGCAACACCAACTGAAGCCTCAGATGCTCAAGACGACATCATCGTGCGGGAGCCGGAGCCGGAAATCGAGATTGCTGATGATGGGCCAGACGAAGAACCACTTGACGAAGAGCCAGAGGTTCCCGCAAGCCAACCTCCCGCCGCAAGCCAAGCACCCGCCGAAGGTCTGACCCGCAGCGAGATGATGGACGAAACCGCCCGCCTCTGCAAACAGCTCGGCTGGAAAAATCGCCAGGGCAGCGACTTCCTCAAAGCCACCTACAACAAGGCAACCCGCAAAGATCTGACCGACGCGGAAATGATGGACTTCCTGGAGCAATTGCGATCGCTCTCCACCACAGAAGCCCTCCCCTATTAGCCAGAAAACTCCTAATTCCGACCGGAACCTTCCCGCGATCGCACGAAATTTGGCAAACTTGATCCGCATCCGGTAGCCCCTGCTACGCCAACCGAAGAGAAATCCCAACCCTATGCCCCAGATCAACGAAGCCCACCGCAAATCAGTTGGCCCCCTGGAAATGCCCCCGCGCCTCCTACTCGGCCCTGGCCCCTCTAATGCTCACCCTGCCGTGCTGCAAGCCCTGGGCCTGCGTCAGGTCGGTCACCTCGACCCCAGCTTCCTCAACATGATGAGCGAAGTCCAGGAGCTGTTGCGCTACGCCTGGCAGACCGAAAACCGCATCACCATCCCCGTCAGCGCCACCGGTAGCGCGGCCATGGAAGCCACCATCGCCAACGTGATCGAACCCGGCGAAGTCATGTTGATCGGTAACATGGGCTACTTCGGCAATCGCATGGAAGACATGGCGAGCCGCTACCAGGCCGATGTGCGCACGATCAAAAAGCCCTGGGGCGAAGTCTTTAGCCTCGATGAGCTGAAAGCGGCCATGGAAGAGCACCGCCCGAAGGTTCTTGGCCTCGTTCATGCCGAAACCTCCACTGGCGCTCGCCAGCCCCTGGAAGGCGTGGGTGATCTGTGTAAGCAGTACGACTGCCTACTGATTGCCGACACCGTCACCAGTCTGGGTGGCGTTCCCCTATATCTCGATGAGTGGGGCGTGGACTTGGCCTACAGCTGTAGCCAAAAGGGCCTAAGCTGCCCTCCCGGTGCTTCGCCCTTCACCATGAATGACCGCGCCCTAGAGAAGCTGGGCAAGCGCGAAGGCAAGGTTCCCAACTGGTACCTCGACATGTCCCTCGTAGGCAAGTATTGGGGAGCGGAGCGCACCTACCACCACACCGCGCCCATCAACATGAACTACGCCATCCGGGAGGCCCTGCGCCTAATCGCCCAGGAAGGCCTAGAGGCTCGTTGGAAGCGCCACCAGGACAATGTGGAACTGCTGTGGGAAGGCTTGGAAGGCTTGGGTCTAGAGATGCACGTGGCTAAGGAATACCGCCTGCCCACGCTGACCACCGTGCGGATTCCGACCGGCGTGGATGCCAAGGCAGTGACCAGCAAGTTGCTGAACGACTACAACATCGAGATCGGTAACGGTCTGGGTGAGCTGGGTGGCCAGGTTTGGCGCATTGGCCTGATGGGCTTCAACAGCCGCCCAGAGAATGTGGTGACGCTGTTGGCAGCGATGGAGCGAGTGCTGGCTGAAGTGGGCTATAAGAAGTAATTGCAGATAACGTAATTACAGATAGCCATCTAAGCTTCGAGCTTTGAGACACCGGGTGTTTCGCTAGAATTGATGTGGAAACATTGATTTAACGCAAACACCCGGTGTCTGCTTTTTGGCCCTTTATCCTGGGTGTCTCGTTATGGCTTACAGCGACTTTACGATTAACGCAGTTAAAAAGCAGTTTGCCGTGGAGCTCATCGAGGATCAGGCGCTCTTCGAAAGTATTAAGCCAGTTGACTCGCCCCCATGGCTCAAAGAGTTTTTAGCGATTCATTTGCCCCTGGCTGATGCAATCGGAACTGAAAAAGCCAAGTCAGAATTTATTGTCGCGCCCATTCTCTCAGCAGCAAGGGAACTGGTGCAACGAGAAATCAGTCTGTTCTCGGGGATTGAATTCAATGTCGATAAGGCCCAGGGCTTGATGGGGCGTTGCGATTACATTGTTAGTCAATCGCGATCGCAATACAGTCTCTCAGCCCCAGTTCTCGCCCTAGTCGAAACCAAAAACGATCGCATCAATGCGGGAATCGGCCAATGCATGGCAGAGATGATCGCCGCAGAAATTTTCAACCGCCAAGAAGAGAATGAGCTGGCCTATATTTTTGGCTGCGTGACCACTGGGGACCTATGGCGTTTTCTCAAGCTAGAGTCCATAAATGGTCAAAGAACAATTTCCATTGACTCGACTCAGTACTTCGCATCGCCAGTCGAACTCCTGCTTGGAATTTTGACCCGCTTCGCCAAATAGCACCTTGCTATCCATCTCCCCTGAGACACAAAGTGTTTCGCTAGAGTGGTTATGGAAGCATGAATTCAACGCAAACACCTGGTACCTGGTGGGTTTACAGGAGAGCAAGAGCCTCGCCCATGGTCGTTACGCTCAATCTTCAGCCTACCCTTGCATTGACGGATGCTCAGTTTGCACAAATTTGTGGCAATAACCGAGATCTTAGGTTTGAGCGCACGGCCCAGGTAGAACTGGTCATTATGTCCTTAACGTGGGGAGAAACTGGCGAGCGAAATGCAGAAATAAATACCAAAAGATCTAGGCGAAAAGCGAGATGCTTACGCCGCTGCTGGAATATCGGAGTATTGGATCGTAGACCTCAGAGCCAACAAAGTTATCGTGTTCCGTCAGCCCATAGACGGCATCTATCACGCCAGAGAAGAGTTCTCAGCGGGCAATATCTACCCTGTTGCCTTCCCCTCAATAGGTATCAACGTCAAGTATCTATTGCCCTGGCCTTGCACACCTGCCAAAAGCTGGCGGCTAAGTCGTTGAGACCTTAATCCTCAGTGATCTCGTAATAGCCGCCGTCTAGATCGCACAGATCAACGTCGTATTCTTCGATGTACTCGCCATCGCTAAACACCGTCATCACATCGTAGTAACAAACATCACGACCATCATTAATATTGATGTTCATGCTTTCGTAGGGATAAACATCCGCACCTGCCAAAATGTTCTCTTCCCAATGATCAATCTCTGAAGGAGACGCATAGAACTCTGTAATAGTAAAAGCTGAAGAGTTTGACAGCTCAAACACCAAGTTGTCCCCAGCCAGAGTGGTCTTAGAATTGGATAATAGGCCCAAAGCGACAACAGCGGTCGTGGCAGCAAGACGGAAAATAGTCTTCTTCATGGGTTAAATAACTATTGAAATAGAGAAGTAATGCAATAAAGCCTTGGGAGTCTCAACAGCGATCGCCTCCTAAATTCCGACACTCCATCTCCGTATAATTCGTTTTTTATTTTGATTTTCTCAAGCAAATTCCGGATGCAGCAGCCCCCGTTCATAAGCTTCCAGGCCTTCATCTTGGGAAAAATAAACTAAGCTTGCTCTGCCCAGTCCATAAGTATTCGGCAGCGATTCCCTCGGAAGCTTGCGCAGCAACAGCACCCACGCCATGACATTCCAAGACTTCTTCCTCCTCCTCTTTGAATATCGCGCAGTCATTGCAGGGCTAATCTTTGCGGCCCCCTGGCTCACCTGGCTCATCTGCATTGCCATACCGGGGCAGCGAGAAGAGCCCCTGCTGCTCAGCGCCAACCTCCTCCTCTCCGCCCTCACCCTCGTGCTCTGGGCCGGATACCTGGCCTACGCCAGCAGCACGGGCGGCTGGGAGCAAGTCATTGAGCAAGCCGACATCTTGCTGCTGTTCGCACCGCTCTATTACGTCGGCACCTCCCTCTGGGTCTCCAAACAGCGCCTGCCCCTAGATCGCATCCCCGCCTTCCGCATGTTCCAGGGCTTGGCCATAATTGCGGCGGCCTATCTCTTTCTCTCCTGGATGGCCTCCAAGACTCGCATTGTCTTCTTTTCCTATGTGCCCTTTAGGGTTTGGTTGTGGATTATTGCGATCGCGATCGCCCTAGGCTATTGGGGTTACCTGCGCGCCACCGGCCAATCTATCAAAGCGCCTGGCCCCTCCCAAACCGATACGACAAATCAGTGGCATGCAGACATCGAGCAAGAGCTAAACAACCTCAAAGGCCAAGCTCGCCGCACCGTATCAGGCCAAGCCAATCACGCCCGCCTCAATCTCAATACGCTGATTGTCCCCCTGGTACTCATCGCCATTTTCCTAGGCCTTTGGGGCATCACCCTCAATAGTGCCCCCCAAACACCTAGCACTCAACCCATATCCAGCCTGGTGCTACAGCGCAAGCCATAACACCGTTGTGGGCGAAGGAGCGACTGCCAGAACGACACAGTTGAGCTGGCAACAAAATCTCTGAAGGGGAATCAGATTTAAGTTGCACTCGCAACCCAAGATCGCATTTTCTAAAGATCAAACGGCTCAAACTCAATTTCCACAAATCGCTGATTCGGATCCAGCGCCGAGAGCACCTGGCCAACAGCCTGCTCACTCTCCAAACAGCGGCAAACCAACGCCGCCACATCCGCCCGGTGAACCATCCCAGACACCCGCACATCCTGGGTCAACACCGCATTCCCCGTCCCAGGCTCAGACTTCAGCCCGCCTGGTCGCACCACCGTATAGCTCAAGCCACTCTGGGCCAAATGGGCCTCTGCCTTCTCCTTCTCGATCAGCGCAGGCTTCAACGCCGCTAAGACTTGGGCCGACAATGCTCCCACGCTATCCCCAGCCCCAATCGAAGACACCAGCACAAACCGCTTCACCCCAGCCTTGACAGCAGCATCCATTAAATTGCGATTGCCCACATAGTCCGAGCGATCGCCATTCTCAGCTAGTCCACCGACGGTACTAATAACAGCATCCACATTGCTCTGAGCCACGGCCTGCTCCATAGCTGCGGCATCGAGAGCATCCCCCATCACCACCTTGGTCCCCAGCGCTTCCAACTCCGCTTGGGCTGTGGGCGATCGCAACAGCCCGACAACCTCAACTCCCTGAGCGCGCAATACCTTGACGACCTCAAGACCCACACCGCGACTGGCACCTGCCACCAACACCCGAGCATAATTTGCCATTAATCCGTTCCCCCAAGCGCACAGCTACGAAAGTACATTGGAAATCCTAGACAAGGTCGCCGCATCAGCCCCCTGCCAACTCCCAGCTTTTCACAATTATTTCCCGCCATGGCCAATCTGACCAAAATCCGCCACCCCGCCATGGACCCTCGGGTTCGCATCTTCCGCTTTGGCCAAGAAGTCGATGCCTATGTCATCACCACCCAGCGCTATCTCGTCGTCGTCGATACCTTCGCCACACCAGAGCTGGCCCTGGAATTGATGGAAACAGTACAGGCGGATTTGGCAGCCCGTCAGCTCCTCGTCATCAACAGCCATGCCGACTGGGACCACTTCTGGGGCAACAGCATCTTCACCGCTGCCGGTCCCTATCCCGCTCCCATCATTGGCCAAGAGCACATGCTGGCCCGCATCCGTAAGGAAGCAGTTGCATTACAAAACCAGCAGCAGTCCGATGCACGTTTCGAGAATGTTCAGATCATTCCGCCTAATGTGACCTTTAGCGATCGCCTCACAATCCACGGCGGCGACCTCACCCTCGAACTCATCCACACCCCAGGCCACACAGCGGATCACCTCTGTCTCTGGATTCCAGAAATCCGAGTACTGATTGCGGCAGATGCGATCGAAAAGCCCATCCCCGAAGTGGGAACCAACGATAGTCTGCTCGCAATGCGCCAGTCTTTCGCCCAGCTTCAACAGCTCAATGCCCAATACATCCTGCCCTCCCACGGCGGCACCCACAGCCCAGACCTACTCCAACAAAATATCGACTACTTCCAAATACTGGAAAGAGGCGTCGCAGAGGCAATGAGTCAAAACAAACTCCCCTCAGACTGGCTCACCCGAAAAGACTTACCCGAAGCCCTTGACTTAGCCTTCGAGACTTCCATAAATCCCGCAGACATCCCCAGCGACGATGACTCCCCCTTCGCCAGCGACTTCTATCGCGACTGCCACCTCAAAGCTGTACGTGCCACCGTCACCACAGCTCTCAATTCCTAGCCCACAGCATCAGGGTTGCGCTTCTTCAAATAGCCCGTCAGCAACGCTAAGCCAAACGTCCCCAGCAGCGCCACTCCCAGCAGCATCTTGCCTCCTTCGAACACACCCGCTCCGATCGCCACAATCGGCGGATTCGAGATCGCAATGCTCAACACCAGC
>CALIGI010000131.1 GCA_938021205.1 uncultured Pseudanabaenaceae cyanobacterium | reverse complement strand
TCGGATTCACCACCAGGATGTAGGCCATCGTCATAAAGGTCGTCAGCCCCGCCAACACCTCCGTACGCAGGTCCGTGCCATGGCGAGCAAAGCCGAAGAAGCGGGCGATCGCATTGTCATCCACAGGGGGCATCGGTGGATGGGGATGGCGTTGCTCAACGGCACTGATGGGGTCGGTCATGGCGGTGCTCCCTGGGATCTGAGTTGCAGCCCATACACATAGCGCTACCTCAAAATCCTAGACCAAGGCTCCTCGGCAAACTGTTTACCGAGAAGCCTTGGGAACGTTTATTCAGGTTTGTTTGGAATGCTTAGCGATTCGCTGGAACTATTGCCAATCCGCCGCAGCCTGGACCAAAACGTAATCCGCCAAAGCCTCAATCTCCGGCGCAGTCAGCCGGATTGGCGCGCCATTCTTCGCGTCCTCACCGTAGGCCGACATAATGCCCTTGCCATTGGTGATGATATTGGCGATCGCCTCCTGGCTATCCATGCCATACCGCTTCAATGCCTTGGTCTTGAGATTCTTGCCCCGGCGAACGATATTGCCCCCACCCACATGACAGGCCGCACAACTCTGCTCAAACAGCAGCGCAGCATCAATTGCAGAAGCTGGAGAAGCGGCTGGAGCTGTCTGGGCTAGAGCAGTAGCAGGAAAAAGCAGAATGGTAGCGAGAACCGCCGCAATTCCTACGAGCCAAAAACGTTGCATAGTTCCCTGAAGAATGACATGACAGTTCAGTATAGGAATCGCTGCCGGTTTCCTGAACCATCGGCAATGAATAGTGATGTATCGCTGGGCTGGCACCTAAGCCTGGATGCGGAGTGGGAGCAAAACAGCACAACAAGGCTAAAGCTTGTCACCATTCTCAGAAATTAAAAGGTCGCCCTAAATAAGTCCAGAGGGCTACGACATCACTGTCCTAATGGCAGTGTTGAAACTCTGATGGGTGACGTAACTACGGCTCAATACCGAAGAATAATGCTGTTGCCAATGGCGCAAAAAGAGCGCATCGAGCAATAACTCCGTAATTTCCCGAGTAGCGGCCCTAGACACTGCGTATTGCCATGTAGAAACTGGGCTGAATGGCATCGCAATTCCAGGATTTGAGGTGAGCGCTGGGTTTGACTTATTTTCTGATGAGAGTGTTGAATTCAACGAGACTGGGTCCAGCCATTCCAAAAAATCTTACCAAAATCGCGATCGCCTCGACTTCAAAGGCTTTCACCACTTCACTTACGTATAAATGCGGTACTGTAAGAGTGCATTTTAATTCGCCAAAGTCTGCTATGGTGATTGCCCGAATTGGGGGCTTAGGTCCGCAATTTCCGCAATCCTCCCATCGATTGAAAAAGCCTTGGGGCAAACTGATTGCGAATAGTGGCAGAACTCTACGGGGAATTGCCCGGTTTGGAGTATGCTCTGGGTCAAATTCAGCATCTTGTTCAAAATTTACAGTTCTTGCTGTATCTTTCAAACGCATCTACCGATCCGAATCATCCAGGTTCATCATCATCTACCGTCTACCTGTCCACTCATGTTGCCAGCCCTCGCCTTCGGGAGGTCCTACAACGTTTGAGGTGCAGCCTACGACGTCCGCTTGCCCGCTATCAGACTTTCTTTAGAGTCAGGACATGCTTTCAACTCCCCGCACCACGGTTCGTATCGAACCTCAGCGGATGCTTCAGTCCATCCATGCTTCGGCAGATTGGGTGGGGCTTCGCGTCGTTAAAACAACAGAAACCCTTCGGGGCGTGAGAGACCAAAAGCCCAAAGCTAATGGCAGCCAAGTTCGCTATGGCGCCATGGTGGAGGTGCTAGTGGATGGTCAGATTGGCTACGGTGCCACGGTAGACCTCTCTACGAAGGGACTCCAGGCCGCTGCCGATGCCGCTATTCTCCAGGCCCATGCCGCAGCGGCTTGGGGGCTGTATCCCTTTACAGAGCAAATTCGTCCGGTGGTGAAGGGCAATCAAATTACTGCTCCGGAGAGAGCTTTAGATTCCCTGAGCCCCAAGGAAATCAATGATCTATTGATCCGCATTTGCTACACCCTGAAGCTGTCAGACCAGATTATTCAAACCAGTGCCACGGCGATCGCCACCCAGCGAGAAACCTGGTTTGCCAGCAGCAACGGCTCCGATGCCTACCAGAGCAGTGCCTCGGTGGTAATGGACTACGAAGCCACGGCCAAAGAGGGCCTGGTCACCCAGCGACGAGGTGCCAATGGCTGGTTTGCCCGCGCCTACCAAGGCGGCTGGGAATGGCTGTTGACGCCGCAACTTTGGGAAGAGGTTCAACGTACGGGCGAGCAGGCCATTGAGCTGCTCACCGCACCGGAATGTCCTAGCGATACCCGCACCCTGGTTCTGGCTCCAGACCAGATGATGCTGCAACTCCATGAGAGCGTTGGCCATCCACTGGAACTGGACCGAATTCTGGGCGATGAACGCAACTATGCGGGCGGCAGCTTCGTGCAGCCAAAGGATTTTGGTCACTTGACCTACGGTTCCCCACTAATGAATGTCACATTTGATCCCACAGTGCAAGGGGAGCTAGCCAGTTATGGGTCAGATGACACAGGGGTAACGGCCCGCAGGGAGCATTTGGTCAAGGATGGCGTACTCCAGCGGGGCCTGGGCAGCGTGGAAAGCCAGCTTCGTAGCGGCCTCCCCGGTGTTGCCAATGCAAGAGCCTGCTCCTGGAATCGCCCCCCCATCGATCGCATGGCGAACATCAATTTGGAGCCGGGTGAGACCTCCTTCAAGGACATGATTTCCAAGATTGAGAAGGGCGTGTTTATGCAGGCCAATTCCTCCTGGTCCATCGACGACCAGCGCTACAAGTTCCAGTTCGGCTGCGAATATGCCCAACTCATTGAGAACGGCGAAATCACCCAAACCGTTCGCAATCCCAACTATCGCTCCACCACCTCAGACTTCTGGCAGAGCCTGAGCCAAGTGGGCGATCGCAGCACCTGGGAAATGTTTGGAACTCCTGTGTGCGGCAAAGGCGAACCCAATCAAATCATCTGGGTAGGCCATGCCTCTCCCGTTTGCGCCTTCGACAATATCGAGGTCTTTGGCGGCGGCGAGTAGTCTGCCCAAGGCTGACCCGGCCTTTTGATTTAGACCCTGATCGATTGATTCGTCCAGAACAGTCCCTGAGTGACTGTCTTTTGTTAACGGGGACGTCTTTGAGTCAGATGCTCCCCTCGCTACGGTCCAATTGTTCACCTGCAACTACCCTCTGTGATTTTCTCCCTGTCTACCGCCGCCGTTGCATCCCAATCCCGCACCCTCGCCACCGAGCGCCTGGAATTGTGGGAGCAAACCTTTTATCGCCTCAGCGATGCTCTCCAGGGGGAATGCCGAGCCGGTGAGCATTTCACCCTGTCCCTGGTGGCGGAAGATAGCCAGTTCACCCGCATGAATCGGGCGCGGGTACGGCAGTCTGGCCAGGTGGTGGATGGGGCAGTGAAGCTCACCTGGATTGCGAACCAGCGCACCTGCTATCGCGATTTGCCCTTTACCGGCAACTGGGCGGAAGACTGGGCAGCAGTGAAGCCAGCACTCAATGATTTGCGTCAAGAAATTGACCAGCTACCGGAAGATCCCTTTATTGTTTTGCCCCAGCGGGTGGCGGGGAGTAAAGGAAAGAGTCGGGCAGTTTATCGCGGCAATCTATTGGACCGGGACCGGGCGATCGCCGAACTTCTCGGCCCCGTCCAAGGCCTCGACTTCGTCGGCATCTACGCCGCCGGGCTCTCCGTCCGCGCCCAGTCCGACTCCGCAGGCCAGCGCCATTGGTTCGCCACGGAATCCTTCACCCTGGATTACTCCCTCTTCGACCTCAAGGGACAGGCCGTGAAAGGCACCTTCGCCGATCGCACCTGGGACTCCGTCGCTTACAAGGCCAACGTGGCCCGAGCCCAGCAGCAGCTCCAGCTTATGGACCGACCGGTCAAGGCCGTCTCCAAAGGCCAATACCGCACCTACCTGGCCCCCGCCGCCATGTCCGAGCTGATCTTGATGATGTCCTGGAGCTGCACCAGCGAAGCCGCCATTCGCCAGGGCGGTAGCCCCATGGAACAGCTTCGGGTCGGCAAGCGTCAGCTCTCCCCCAAGTTCACCCTGCGGGAAAACTTCTCCCGTGGTCTGGTGCCCCAGTTCAACAGCGATAGCGAAATGGCTCCGGATAACCTGCCCTTAATTGAGCAGGGAAAAATTGTCAATACAACTATAAACGGTCGCACTGCCCAGGAATATGACGTCATCTCCAACGGTGCTTCGGATAGCGAAGACCTGAGAGCCGCTGAGGTGGATGCTGGGGATTTGGCAGAGGCAGATATTCTCAAGACGCTAGATACCGGCTTGTATTTGTCCAACTTGCATTACTTGAACTGGAGCGATCGCCCTGCGGGCCGCATCACTGGCATGACTCGCTACGCCTGCTTCTGGGTGGAGCAAGGCGAGATTATTGCACCGATTAATGACCTGCGCTTTGACGACACGCTGTTTAACTTCTGGGGAGATAACTTAATTGCCCTAACCCAACAGCAAGAACTAGTCCCCGCAGTGGATACCTATGAGCACCGTGACCTGGGCGGCACCTGGACACCCGGCGCGCTGATTGAGGACTTCACCTACACACTTTAAGAAAGCAGGGACAGGGCAACTCTAGACCAAACCAAACCCTCTCTCAATCACCTAAATTTTGCGGCCAAACCCTGGAGCAAAAGGTAAAATGACAAGCCCAAAGCTGACGGATCGGGCCTTGGGGAGATATAGTCTCCTGGATTATTGGTGTGCAATAGAAAGGCTAAAGACAAAATGGCAAAGCAGCGGGTTGGACTTCTGTTTGGTGGACGTTCGGGCGAGCATGAGGTTTCGATTATTTCAGCTGGGGCGATCGCCAAAGGCCTCACCGCCCCAGCCAATGCAGACAAATACGAACTCCAGCCCTTCTACATTCGCAAGGATGGCGTTTGGGTCGGCGGTGACGCAGCCAAAGCTGTTCTAGACAGTGGTCAATCAATTGATGTCGGGGATAGCGCCGAAGACCGCGCCCAGCTCTGGAACTTTCCCCCTAGCGCAGCAGAAGTCGACGTCTGGTTTCCCATCCTTCACGGCCCCAACGGCGAAGATGGCACCATCCAAGGCCTGCTCCAGCTCATGCAGGTGCCCTTCGTCGGCTCCAGTGCCCTGGGCTCCTCTGCGGGCATGGACAAAACCATCATGCGCATGATTTTCACCCAGGCGGGACTGCCCCAGGTCAAGTACCTGGACGTGGACCGAGCCGAAGTCTGGTCCGACCCCTGCCGCTTCACCAGCCTGATTGAGAAAGTAGAAGCAGAGCTGGGCTATCCCTGCTTCGTCAAACCCGCCAACCTAGGCTCCTCCGTGGGCATTGCCAAAGCCAAAACCCAATCGGATCTGGAAAAAGCTCTGGATGACGCTGCGGGCTACGATCGCCGCCTCATGGTAGAAGCGGGCCTCAATGGCATGCGCGAAGTGGAATGCGCTGTCCTGGGCAACGATTTCCCCAAGGCTTCCGTCGTTGGCGAGATCACCTACGACGCCGAATTCTACGACTACGAAACCAAATACACTGACGGTCTTGCCCAGTTGATCATTCCGTCCAAGCTGCCCGCAGAGATCATAAGCCGCATCCAAGACATGGCGGTTCGTGCCTTCAAGGCAGTCGATGCCTCAGGATTGAGCCGCGTGGACTTTTTCTACGTGGAGGCCACGGGGGAGTTGTTTATCAATGAGATCAACACACTACCGGGCTTCACCGCATTGAGCATGTATCCCCAACTGTGGGGAGCCAGCGGGGTTTCCTTTGAGGCCTTAGTGGACCAGTTGATTGGTTTTGCGATCGAGCGCCACAGCAAATAACCTCCTCAACCCTTCCCCTCTCCAAGGGGGGCCGGTCAGCTTCCGACCGACCGCCCCCCCTTGATTACGTCAACTTTTAAGGGCCCTTTTAAGACAGGGGAGCGACAGCTTTAGGCATCCGCTTCATTAATGTCATACAGCCACAGAATGGACTGCAAAAAGCGATAGGCGTCATAGGCATTCAAATGGTGGGTCGTTTGACCATGGGTGACATGGTAATAGCCACTGCGCTGACTGGGACGACAGCTTGTATTCGTACTGCGAGCCTGGCGACTCAATTTCGTAATGGTTTGGCTCAGCCACTCATGAATGCTGGGCTGGCTGTAGCTAGAGGGATCAATCCCTACCGCGCCAATAGTCTCAAATATAAAATCAGAACGATGCATCACTGTGTCCTTACTTGGGAGGATAAGCGGGCCTGAGTCCCTATAAATGTGCGCTATCCCCTAGAAACATCAATCCGAGTGAGATTGGGTCAGGATGATTTACGCTATTGCTGCAAAAATACGCCATTCTCCCTATACATTCCGTAGATAGCTTTAGGAAAAGAGTACGATTTACAACATTGCACCTTCAGGAATTGCGCCTAATATATTGCGACTTCAAGCGAGGTGCAGGGGGGCTCCCGAATAAGACTGATAGGGGGCAAGACCCTACTTCAATTGTGATATTTTCGAAACTGCTCTCGGCTGCCGTAGAATGCCGGATCATTTAGCTCTAACCTAATGGGAGCAAGCGATTCCCCCAGGTAACATCACCTAGGATTTAAGGATATTTGTCCCCATGAACATTCGCGATTTCATTGCTCAGTTTGAAGCCTGGGCCGATCCTGCCTGGCAAGAAAAGTGGGATAACTGTGGCTGGCAAATTGAACCGGGGGTTTTGGAGCAGCCCGTGGGAGTCTTAGTTTGCTTAACGCCGACTTTGGCTGTGATGAAAGAGGCGATCGCCCTCAAGTCCCAAGGCCAGCCCGTCAACCTCATCTTTGCCCACCATCCTCTGATCTTCGGTGCACTGAAGTCGATCAAACGGGGTGACCCCATTGGTGAAATGGTTCACCTCGCCATGGCCCATGGCATTGGGGTCTATAGTGCCCATACCAATTTTGACCAAGTGGATGACGGAACTGCGGATGTTTTGGCTCAGTTATTGGACTTGCAAGACTGCGCCCCCGTGGAAGCGACCCAGGATGGCTTGGGCTATGGCCGAGTAGGGACTTTGGCACCGGCATTAACCCTTGAACAACTACTGGCCAAGATTCAGGCTCAGTTAGAGCCTCCAGAGCTGCTTTACTCTCCGGCTGCGGACTTGCAGCAAACCATTGAACAGGTAGCGGTACTGGGGGGCTCTGGGGCCAGCTATATCGGAGCGGTGTGCAAGACGGGGGCTCAGGTGTATTTGACGGCAGATTGTAAGTTTCATCAGTTTCAGGAAGCGCGCGATCGCAATCTCATCCTGATCGACTCCGGCCACTATGCTTCAGAACGCCCCGCCTGCGCCAAGCTGATTCAGCGCTTCCAGCAACAGGGCATTGCCTGGAGCCAACTCAGCCAGGACGACGAAGACTTCCGCCGCTTTCGAATCAAAGCCCAGTGAAGCCAGCTAGCAAATGTCTCGCGCATGTCAACGGAGTCCCGCGAAAAGATACATCACCTGACGGCTTCACTCATGACAGTTTTCGCTTCCTAAAGTTGACTTGCCATAGAACAGCAGCATTGTTAGATTGAATTCAAGGCACAGGACAAAACAAAACGTCCTCTTCAGAAAATACCGAGAGATGAACCCGTGCCTCCTGTCCATTTCTCAGCCCATCGCTTTCGAATCTTGAACGTCTCCCTTGAGGCCCTCTACACCTCCCTTTCGGGTTTAGGTCCCGAGTCATTCGTGACAACTTGAACCGATGAAGTGTAGATCCTAAGCTCACTGACCTCCTAAGAGGTTTTGGCGTCAACAACAACTGAAGCAATTGTGGTTTGTTAACTCTAGTAAGCAACCGTAAATAGTTTGATTGAACTGAATCACGTTCTATTGTGTCTCTAGCCTCAAGCCAACCGCTTGGGGCTATTTGCTGTTTAAAACTATTTCTGAACTCTGAGAAGCAGTATTTTGGGCTTCATAAAGAAGTTTTACGAATTCACGAATGGTAGACAAGAAGTGATAATTTAATTGCAGACACAAAGAGCACCTAACAACTGCTTTCCCAACAGAATCTGAGCGACAAAGCCTGTGTCTCCTGCTTTGTTCTCGCAGCTCTAGCTTTACCTTTGAATGCCCATATTAAGGGTTTGCGATTGTCACCTTCTGCGCTGCTTGTTTACTATTAAAAGTGCAAAGTCGCATGGCAAGTAAACTCAAATAATCAAGAGGCTATTTGAGCCTTAGGCATCTCTGACTGAGGGAGTCGCTGTCACTCTGTCCACTTCTAGTTATTCATTTTGTACATAGCTTGGTTGAATTGAATTGCGTTCTATTGTTTCAATAGCCCTGGGCACCTTTGCCTAGGGCTATTGTTATTTTTGGCTTTGGGCTTCCACCCCTGAGTGGAGGTTACTGAGTGGGAGAATTGGCGGGCCAGCGCGAGACTTTGATGCGGTCTCCTGGTTGAAGAACCTAAGTTCAGAAAAAATGCTGCCAGCACTTCCCAGCTAGCCTTGGCATGAGCTCCCAGGCGTTAGAGTGGAGTTGGCTGGAGCCGAAGCTCTAACCAAAATCAGTAAGACATTTAGTCAGCTTCAGCAGGGTTGAGTTCTGAGCCATGAAGTTTAGCTCACAGCAATAAACAGTCGAAGCTATATAAAATTTGTTGAATGTCAAATCCTTGTTGAAGTTCGCCTAAGGGACTCCCTAGGAATAAAGCATCCGAAGT
>CALIGI010000130.1 GCA_938021205.1 uncultured Pseudanabaenaceae cyanobacterium | reverse complement strand
ACCTGAGTTCGACAGCCAAACAGCCGACCTCTTTCCCTAGCCCTTACTCCTAAAGGAGCAAGGGAACCGAACGCAAAACCGAGGGTTTTCAACTTGTCTCGGTTCCCCGTGACCTTAGGAGTAAGGGCTAGGGGAGAGGATGTATTGCCTCTTGTCGAACTCAGGTTAGAGAGAGGTCTCAATGAGTTGCCAAATGCTCGCGGTAATGGCTATCGCGCCCAGATGCTGCGGCCACAGCTGCCCCAAACGCTGCATCGCAATTTTCTGGGTCAGAACAATGCTGAGTAATAGCCCAGATAGTAAGGTGGTTCCCTGGAGAAAAGTAATAACTGCTGGGTCAGCAACCCAGGTCATTGAGTTGCTACCAGAAAAGCCAAAGGTGGCGAGGGTCACAGGCCAGATTTGCCCCGCTTCGGCGAGGCCCAGATTTAGATAATGGGCCAGGTTTGCAGCCAGAACCAGAGGTAAGTAGCCGTAAGCCAATTGGGTGAAGCTGCGGGGACGGCAAAGGTTTGGTTGGATTGCTTTGAGCAGGTGGGGGAGAAGTTGGATGAGGGTTTGGGTTAGAAGGGCGATCGCGCCCGGCAAGACTAACGCCACAACGGACCAACCAGCATGAACCCCAAATCTTGTTAAAACATCGGTTGAGAAGCCCAATACTTGCACCAGCTCCGGCAAGTGATGCAGCGGCACAGCTCCGAGCAGTAAAAACAGTAGGGCCACTTCATAGCTGAGCGGCAAATGGCTAGTCCATAACTCAATGCCGGGTGGCCGAAGATTCACGGCGATGGAACGGTGGGGGCAGGCCTGGAGGCAGGTCATGCAAAGGACGCAGTTGCGGTTGTCATTGAGCTGGGCGGGGTGGGAGTAGAGGGGGCAGCCATTGGTTTTTTGGCCCTCTCCCAGGGCTGGGCCGCCTTTGTAGCATTGGTAAGTGTTGCAGCTTGCAGCGCAGATGCCCTGCTGGGCGCGTAATTCTGTCATAGCGAGCTTGGCGAAGAGGCCGTTCATGCCGCCGATGGGGCAAAGGTATCGACACCAGAAGCGTCGCTCAAACAGGGCGGAGCAAATCATGGCTCCGGCAGTGATGATGACCAATAGCCAGGCGGAGAGGTAAGCCGTGTTTTCGAGATTCCACAGCTCCTCCCAGAGGAGAATGGCAGCGAAGCCGCCAAAGAGAATCCAGCCCCCCCAGCGGTCAGCCCATTTCCTTGGCCAGGGCAGAAGGGAGCCCGGCCAGAGCTTTTGTCGTAACCACTGGGTGATTTCGCCGTAGATCATAAAGGGGCAAACGGAGCACCAGAGCCTGCCGACAAAGGGGAAGCTGAGCAGGATTAGGGGCCACCACCAGGCCCAGAAGAGGTTGAGGGCGAAGTTATGGTCGCGGGTTTGGGGTCCAAAGAAGAGTAGGGCAACGACGATCGCGTAAGTCGGTGCGGTGAAGCCGTAGTTGAGGCGATCGGGCCAGGCTGGGCTGCGCAGGAACTGACGCAGGGTGGGGTCAGCATTGAGCAGGTTGAAGCGAAAGCGTTGCTTTTTGCTGCCGGTGGACCAAAAAATATCTTCTGTCAGAGGAGCATTTGCTTCTCGCTGGCGCATGGCTCGCTCGAGCAGGTTATCGAGTTCTGTGAGATTGCCAGGAAAGTCATAGCCCTGTAGGCTGCGCAGGGCTTCGAGGGTGACTTGGGGGCGTTGTTCGCCACAGCTACGGCATTGCAGGGCAAGGTAATAGTTGATCTGGGCTTTGATGTCTGCTTTTCGAACCCGTAGGGGCGGTACTTTGATTTGGGTGGGAATCAGGGAGGTGACTTCGGGCAAGCTACGTTCCGCGACGACCATAATCCAGGCGCGGCTGGTGCGAAGGCCGTTGGAATGTTCGATGGGAGCTGTTTTCGTCGTTGCCTGGTTTTGGCTGATCAGACCTTGGCTGGCCGAGGCTTGGCTATTTGGTCTGAGCGATGCCGACGGCTGTGCTGCTGGTGTCGGTTGCGGCTGTTGAATCGTTGGCCTGGATTGCTTGATTTGAGTTTGGCTTTGATAGGTGCCGCTGCCAATGAGCTGGCTGATGGCAGGGAGAAAAGCGTTAGGTAGATCTTGGAGATTGTTGAGTAACAGCGTGCCTTCTCCGAGCCAATCCAGCAGGCCCGGCTGTTCGTCCCGGCCAAAGAGATCCTGGGGACGCAGGGTTTGGCAATCGACACGAATCATGGGATTGCGACGATTGCCGGAGCCGAAGTGGATCAGGGCTGCCAGATTGTCCTTATTGAGACCCGGTTCGCCTGTTATGACGAGGGGAGAACGCCTTTTGGTGTTTGGATCAATCACTGCTTGGGAGGCATCGCGCACGTTCTGCCGGAGCCGCTGGGCGTAGCGGCTGCGACCAATCACGCCTCGTCTAACGCGGCTAACCTCGTAGGAGCGCAGGGCCTGCTGGCGATCTTTTTCGTAGGCGAGCTGGGCGGAGAGACTGGCTAGCTCTGCTGCCATATCTTGGGAAACCAGGTCGCGAAATTCGGGATAGGCTTCCGCTAGGGCTAGGAGGCGATCGCCATCCAGCTGCCACAAAATGCAGTCCGTTTCACTATTGACGGTTCGAGGGTTGGGTTGATCGAGGAGGAGCGATCGCAGACCTAAGACCGCACCAGGCCCCAGCAGGGTTAATTCTGCTGGTCCCAGAAGTCGCGTTCGATAGGCTTCTAGTTGACCTTTGCGGAGAATGATTAGCTGCTTGGGTTGGCTGTCTTCTAGGATAAGGCGTCGATTGGCAGCAAATTTGACCTCGGTGAGCGCTGTGGCTAAGGCTTGGCGGGCTGGTGGAGAGAGTGCTGAGAAGAGGCTGTTCTCGGTCAGCCAGCGATCGCGGTCAACCATAAGGTTATAGGAGTGAGAGAAATCTGGGTTCTTGGTGATGAGACCCAGTGATTGATCAAGCCTAACGCTTGGCTGAGGTTGCTGTTTTTCGTTTGTCTTTTAATGAAAAGTTTGATGCGATCGCTCGTCCATTAAAGGGGGATGCTCCCAGCATACTGCGGAGATTAGGAGCCATGTTTGGCCTGTGATCCCAGCGAGTATGACTATCCTTTTAAAAGGGATTACGGCTTGCTTGGGATCGCCCTTTTTTAGGTAAAGCCTTTAACCGCAGGCTTTACATACTGATAGAAAGCCCCGCAAAGCCAAGGATCTTAGTGACAATGAGCATTGGGCTCAATGGAGTCCATTGCTTACCTGTGAGGATTTCTTGTGAAAGCTGAGCTCATTCTGTTTGGTCTAACTGCCCTATTTACGGCCACCACACTGTTCTTTGGGACTAAGAACGGTTACTACGATACCGATAATTACCATGGCAACGGTTCTGCCCATTAGGCACTTGTCATGGAGCCTGGCTATCTCACTTGGAGCACATTTGTAGCAGCTTCAGATTTGATTAAAGCTGTGGGTCGTTGCTTGAGTAATGGCCCATTTGTTCTGGCTGCACAAGGTCTTCAATCTAGAGCGTCCAGGGGAGCAGGCTAAGCCATGGCTCGATCAACCCAAAAACGATGGTCTGAATCTGCGCTCCCGTCTCACAATCGGGAACCGGTGAATCCCTGTTATGAGGTGCCTCTTACTTTTGAGCTGTATGGCGATGCCACCGTTCGAGCTGGAGCTGATGGTCTAGGGATTCGCTTGCGATTGGGACCTTACCAACTGTTATTTGATTGTGGAGTCGCAACGGCTCGGGCTTTGTTAGCTGACCCACAGGAGCAACATCAGCTATCTACAGACGGTGTAGATGGAGAGGCTGATTTAGACAGCATTTTGAAGTACGGTGCTGAGCTTGCCCCGATTCAGTTAGAGCCAGCTATCAATTTTGTTTTTTGTAGCCATGCCCATGGAGACCATGCCCAGGGTCTCTTAGCACTGCACAGGGCTTGGCCTAGATTGCCAATTTTGGCCAGCCAAGCGACGAGCCATTTGCTGTCGCTGAATTGGCCTGGGCTGAACGTTGCTGATTTTTGCCAAGGATTGCCCTGGGGAGAGCCTCAAGTTCTGGCGGATGACCTGTCCGTGGCGCTATTTCCAGCTGGTCATCTGCTAGGTGCGGCACTGATTGTAGTCACTTACTCGCCTGCGCCCCTCATTCCTGGGGATCCTTCAGTGAAACCGATCCGTGTGGTCTATCTAGGAGATGGTGCCCTGTCACCCACCCGATGTACTCCTGGTCTTGACCTGGATGCTTTACGGGGGCTCAAGCCAGAGTTGCTGATCACTGAGGGGAGCTACGGCACAGATCGTTATCCTCGCCGTCGGCAGCAGGAAAATGAACTTGTGGAGCAGTTCCTCCAGGTGCGGGCCCAGGGACGCTTCGTGCTGATGCCGGTTCCGACCTTGGGCATTGCCCAGGAAGTGATTGTTTTGCTGCGCAGCCATCACCTTTGTACGGGGCAGGAATTTGATATTTGGGTGGATGAGCCGATTGCCCAGGGCTGCGATCGCTACCTGGACCTACTGGATGAAATGCCGGTTGCAACGCAAAACTTTGCCAGCAATCAGTCCTTGTTTTGGGATGACCGGGTGCGCCCCTATGTCCGTCGTTTAGCCGCTCTACCTTTAGATTTGGCGGCTGATGTCGCAGTTCGCCCAGGGCTTTTCTTGGTTCATTTCGAGTCAAATTGGGGGCAATTTGTGGGGAGTCTTGGTATGGATTGGGAGCTATGGTTGGATCGTACGGATAAGCTCTCTTCCACTGCCTCTGGTTGGGCAACCCACCGGGCGTTCACTCACCAATCTCCCGATAGTCTGCAAGTTCTCGCAACTCGTCTACAGACAGGAGAGCTACGTCTCAATAGTTATCAGCTCACAGACCATTGTGATGGTCTGGGTACGACCCAGCTTATCCATAATCTTAGACCCCAACATTTATTGCTGGTCCATGGCGGGAGCCCGGATGCGCTCCAGCAGCTCAGCCACCTAGAAGAGTTACGTAGTCGATATCAAGTCCATGTTGCAAAGCCGAGGAGGGAAGTTGCTCTTTCGCTCAGCGAGTCTTCATTCGAGGGCCCTATGCTGGAGCAGTGCTATGGCGGGGAACTCCAGAAGGATGGCGATGGCATTCGTTTGGAGTTGGCTGATGAGATTGCCTTGGACCCTCGTTGGCAGGCGCTGGCTGAAACAGGGCTCCTAGAGATTGAGTGGCAGGGAGATGGATTATTGATTCGTGGCATCTCACCACAAAAACTGATGGATCGAGGGAGAGTCACTGGGAGTCAGAACCGACGCCCCACAGACTGCTGCCAAACCTGCTCTTTTTATCGTAATCAATACTGCTGTAACCCTGAGTCCCCCTTAGAGAGCATGAGGGTCTTGGTTGAGAGCTATTGTCAGGAATTTCAACGTTTAGGAATTAACCAATAGCGATTTCATCTATTGATATTGGTTAATCATCCCCTTCAGATTTCTGGGAGCCCTCTCTCACGAGCCATAAAGCGATGCAGTTTGGCTTCACAGGTGACCCAATTGCTCAGCTCAACTCAGTTAGGTATCACTGAGTTGAGATACCCGACAGATTCCTTGGATTTCTGTGGGTCAGGACATTAAACTTAAATTTATATTGCATCAGGAAACGCCCACTTCGGAATAAGGGCTACTTGACGGGATGAACAGATGCGCGATCGCGTCTAGTTTATTCTATGGCCACCATGCAGCTCTTATCCCTAGCCCAACGTTTCTTGAAACTGCTTCAAACCTTTTTCAGACAGCTACAGAACCCCATGATGCGACTTTTTTCGAATCGTTTTCCAAGCCTTGGACACCGTTTCCTGGGTTGCCTATTAGCTCTGTCTGTGGCTTGGTTGAGCTGGGGCAATGCTGCTCTAGCGGCTACAAAAAGTTCTGTTGAGAACTTCAGCGACAGCCAAATTACTCAAATTCGCACAGCTCGCAACCAGATAGCCACTGCCCAGGAGCGTTTGGGTGAACTGGGTGACTATATCAACGCCCAAGATTGGACTTACACCGGTAACTTTATCCATGGTCCCCTAGGTGACCTGCGCCGTGAAGCTGCCACGATCAATCGTAATCTGCCTGCTAAGGAGCAAAAAAAAGCTCGTAAGCAGGCTAAACAACTGATGTCTTTGGTCGAGCGTATTGATGCGGCCTCCAAGGATAAGAATGTTTCCCAGACGGCTAAAAACTTTGCCCAGCTTGAAGATAGCTTCGAAGGTTTCTTGAGCCTTGTGCCTAATTTTGATCCTGATACGTCTACTGCTGACGAGTTAGGAGATTCAGGAGAAACCGTTCAAGACAGTATTGATGCTGAATAGGTTTCATCATGCAATGTCATTCTTTTGAGTGACAGTGAGTTTAATGCCTCAACCGGTGTTCTTCGGAATGCCGGTTTTTTGATGATTTGGCCATTTTGAGGAGCCATTGAAATTTCAGATCGCTCAGTATTAGGATGGCTGGGTGAAATGGCAGAATTGTCTGTTATCAGATTTTTTGTCTGCTCCACATTCCTTAAAATTGCCTCCAGGGAAGCCTTTTTGGGTCTATTGGCCTGAATGCTCTTAAGGAAGTCTTAAAAGTCCTAGGGATCTAAGAGACTCCTTCAGAGGCTCATGATAAGCTCTTGACAATCTGGTTTGTGTCTTTAGGATACGAATCAAATGACCTATAGTCTCCGTTGCCTAAAGCGTGGTTCTTTCTCTGGGTCTTGTGTTAGCCATAGGGCTCCCTATAGAGATTCGGGATCTCGCTGCATCGCTGACGCAAAGGAAAAGTGTGTGAGTACTGGGTTATTTCGCGAAAGCCGTTAAATTACGTTGCTACCGCGAATAGCTACTAGATTTCAGTGAGGAGTGCAAGTAAATGCAGCGGCTCATTAAAGCTCCGTCGCCAAGTTGGGATGATGGGCATCTCTCTCCTGAGCCAGGAGGAGCGGCAGATTCACCTGAGTCTGCACCGATTGGTCTCTTTGATAGTGGCGTTGGAGGAGTTACTGTTCTACGAGAGCTTTACGAACAGATGCCAAACGAGTCAGTGGTGTATTTTGGGGACACTGCTCGTTTGCCTTATGGCAAGCGTTCCGCTGAAGAGATCATTGACTATGTCCATGAAATCCTGGAGTGGATGCGGCAGCAGGGAACCAAAATGGTGATTATGGCCTGTAACACCAGCTCTGCATTGGCTTTAGAGGCAGTTCGTGATCAGTATGATTTCCCCGTTTTAGGATTGATTCTGCCAGGCGCTCGCGCAGCAGCGCGTGCTGGAAGTCGGATTGGGGTCATCTCTACGGAAGCTACGGCAAAAAGCCAGGCCTATGCCCAAGCAGTCAATGAAGTGAATCCCCTAGCCAAGGTTTGGCAGGTTGGATGTCCTAAGTTTGTGCCTTTGATCGAAGGCAATCGAATTCATGAACCTGAGACTGAGCAGGTGGTTCGGGACTATGTGACTCCTTTGCTGGATGACCAGATTGACACCCTCGTATATGGCTGTACTCACTATCCTTACCTGGAGCCTGTCTTAAGGAAAGTGTTACCTGAGTCTGTGAAACTGGTAGACCCGGCAGCCCATGTGGTGGCTGCTGCTGCTAAGGAGTTGGATGCGATGGGCTTAAGAAGCCTGTCCCAGCCTGCTCCCACTTTGTTTGGTGTGAGCGGTGAGCCGGAGCCCTTTGCGGATATGGCCACTCAAATGCTGGGTTATTGTCCCCAAGTTCATCATGTTGTACTACCGACTTTAGCTTTACCCATGGCCGCTGCTGCTGAAGTTCAGTTGAGTTGATGGACTCGTGCTGTATGGCGTTGTTTGTCTGAGGGATTCTCTGGGTCTCCACTGTGCTGCAATAGCCAGAACCCTGATATATCGAACTGTGACTGTCCTGTCTGTTGACTGGGCAGTCATTGTTTTTTGTATGTTGCTTTGTGGTGAGTGGGGTGAGCTATCTCTCAGGGGACTGACATGAGTAATCACTCATGTCAGTCCCCTGAGATTGTCAAGGGCTTTTATGAGGGCGCATTGATGCACAATCCTCTGATTTTGTTCAGGTCTGTGGAGATTCTTTTGTCTGGTTCTGATTTTGGACTGTGGACCTGAGTTTTGGCTGAGAATCGTTGTCCTGTAAGGCTATAAAGCTATCTAAAACAAAGTGGCCCTGGTTGCTTAAGGTTCCATAACAATCTGCGAAACAATTGAATTCAAGTGGCTTCAGTGCCAGAAGCGGAGGCGTGCCTTAGAATTAATAGTAAGAAACTGTAAAATTTCGTAACGCCCGAGCAGGCTTATCCATGACCTCAACCACCTCCCTATTTGCTTCGGTCGAGGCAGACCTAGAGTTACTTTCCAAGAACTTGAAAGAACTCATTGGGGCGCGCCATCCGATCCTGCATGCGGCGGCAGAGCATTTATTTGGTGCGGGGGGTAAGCGGCTAAGACCTGCAGTGGTGTTTCTCATTTCCCGAGCCACGATGGATGGCAAGGACGTTACGGCTCGCCATCGCCGTTTAGCCGAAATCACTGAAATGATTCATACGGCGAGCTTGGTCCATGACGATGTCGTGGATGAATCTTCTTTGCGGCGGGGAGTTCCTACGGTCAATAGCAGTTTTGACAATCGGGTTGCGGTGCTAGCGGGTGATTTTCTCTTTGCCCAGTCCTCCTGGTATTTGGCTAACCTTGATAACCTCCAAGTGGTTAAGCTGCTTTCTCAGGTGATTATGGATTTGGCTGAAGGAGAGATTCTTCAGGGGCTGAATTGTTTTGGAGCAGATCTCTCTATGGAAGCCTATTTGGAGAAAAGCTACTTCAAAACGGCATCTCTGATTGCCAACAGTGCTAAGGCCGCAGGCGTTTTGAGTGATATGTCTGAGAACATTCAGGAGGACCTATACCAGTACGGTCGAAATCTTGGTCTTGCCTTTCAGATCGTTGACGATATTTTGGACTTCACGGGCTCAGAGGATGTTTTGGGTAAGCCTGCAGCTTCTGATATGCGGAGCGGTAATCTGACTGCCCCTGTACTCTATGCGATGGAAGAAGAGCCAACGCTGAAGCAATTTATTGACCGTGAGTTTTCCACGGAAGGTGATTGGGAGACAGCTTTGGCGTTGGTTCGCAATAGTCAGGGGATTGAGCGTACTCGAACTTTGGCTTCTCACCATGCGAAGCTGGCGGTTGCGTCTCTGCAGAGTCTACCTTCTTCGCCTTCACGGCAGTCACTGATTGATTTGGCGGACTATGTGGTGAGTCGGATTTACTAAAGGGGCATGTTTCATTGTTTGGATGATGGGGTTGCTAAGCCATCCTCCATCGTTGATTTAGTCATGCCTAAATACTCATCAGTAAACCCCCGGACCTGTAGCACAGGTCCGGGGGTTTACTAGGGAAACCATCAGATTCTCGTTGGCCTTAGGAATCCTCTACTATCTTGGCTTCTTCTAGCTTCTGGTCGTCGTGGGTTAGGGCGATCTTTAGTAATCCTAAGCCTTTTTTGACGCGACGAGAGACGGTGACGGTGCTGATGCCCATTCGCTCAGCGGTTTCACGCTGTGTGAGGTCTTGAAGGAAGACAAATTCAAGGATTTCGCGAGTGCGGTTTTCGACGGTTGCGAGGGCTTGCTGAAGGCGAATTTGGTCTTCCTGGGCGAGCTGAAAGCTCTTGTAGCGAGGATCTGCAAGGAGTTGCCCCATTGAGGTCGAACTGTCGTCGGCGTCCTGCATCGGAGCATCGAGGCTGAGGGGAGAGCGGTTGCTGTGGGCCAGCTTAACTTCTTGCCATTCTCGCAGGTCGATGTCTAGGTATTCGGCGATTTCGGAGTCTGCGGGGAGTCGGTGCTCTAAACTATGGATCTTGCGTACGAAGCCAGCGGCTTTTTGGCGGAATTCTTGCCAGCGGCGCGGAATGCGAATGGTGGTGCCGCGATCGCGTAAGTAATGCTGAATTTCGCCACGGATGTAAGGAATGGCAAAAGAACTAAAGGCACGACCCCGCTGAACGTCAAAGCGTTCTACGGCCCGAATTAGTCCTAGGCTGCCGACCTGGACTAAGTCATCATAGTTCTCAGTACATTGCTGCACCCAGTGAATGGCCTCACGGCGTACGAGGCCGAAGTTCAATTCTACGAGTCGATTCCGTAACACCGCAGAAGGGGAGTCACGATAGCGCTGTAGAAGTTCTAGGCTTTGCTGCTTGAGCTGATCGCTGCTGCGAATCGTTTGCATGCCGAGTCTAAACCTGTTGCAATGTCAAAAACGAACCGTTTCCCAAGTTCCAATTCTGTGGAATCGCCGCATTAGTTATGGACAAGCCATGGGACTAGGACGGTTGGCGTTGGGAAGTGCAGGGGGGCTGGCGTAGTTTTCAATATCGTGGCTAGAAGGCGTTTAAACAACCTGGTTTATACCGAACTACCACCTGACACAGATTGAGTGTTTGCAGGTTTCTTCTACGATTCACCGTTTCCGGAAGATTGAAGTAAACCGACAAACAAATATCTTTTGAACATTATCAGTTGTTCTGAACAGATCAATATTTCCTTCATAAGACATTTATGAATGCTCCCGAATGAATATGAATATCTGAAGCTAGGGAACTTGCTCTTGGTTTGTTCGTCCAATCGCAATGTTGCTAAATCGGGATGATGTTGCCCTGGGTCTTTTGCCCCACTTGCCAGTAGGACTACAGGCAAGTGGGGCCAAATTGTCCGGGGAAAGTTGTTGACTTTTTCAGGACTCTTGCTGGAGGGCGTATTCGCGGAAGCGTTCTAAGTCGGCCTGTAGGTTAGATTCGACGACTTTGCCGATCGGCAAGTTTCCCATTAGTGGGGCGAGGAAGTCTGGGACGCCGTAGGCAATGGTGAGTTTTACGATGCTGCTGGACTTGCGATCGTAAAAGCGAATGGCTCCGCGATTGGGTAAGCCATCCACTGATTCCCACTGAATAATTTGGTTGGTGACGAGCTTGACGATGCGCGATCGCCAGCTAAATTCAAAGCCGCTGGCCTTGAGCTGCCACACCGATAGATTGGGATCTTCGGGTGAAATAGAAACGGTGTTTATCCATTTCATCCACTTGGGCATTTGCTCCAGGTCAGACCACAGTGCCCAGACTTGATCGACGGGGGTGGGGACTTCAATTTGGACGCTGTGCTCTAGCCAGTCGGTCATGGGATGTCGTTGGGGCCTTGGGGGGCTTAGATAAATTGCTGAGTTCTGAATTGGGCATCCAGCGTGTTGTAAGAACTGGAGCAGTTAATAAAATATGGGGCCACCCTGCTGGTCAGGGTAACCCCATGGAAAAGGTGGGATTGTTATGCCGTCGCTTTTTTAACTATCGCCCATGATTTGGGGAACGCGAATGAAGTCGCCGTCACGCTCGGGGGCACAGTCGAGGATTTCTTCGCGGTTGGGAGCGGGGTTGAGTTCGTCCTTGCGGGCGACGTTGCTGACGTCGATCGCCCGGGTGGTGGGCTCGATTCCTTCCGTGTCTAGCTCGCTGAGCTGCTCGAAGTAGTCCAGGATGCTGTTGAGTTGCCCGGTTAGCTCGGTCTCTTCGGTCTCGGTTAGGGCGAGGCGGGAGAGGTTAGCAACGTGGTGAACTTGCTCGCGATCAATCATGGGAATTAAAGCTAGAAAGGGGGAGGGTTTAAGCTCCGTCATTATTCTAAGAGAATAAGCCCTAGAAGAATAAAACCTAGAAGAAGGCGTCGATCTTGGCGCGGCCTGTGGTCTTGAGCCAGTTCTGCGCTTCGATGTAGTTGTTGGGAGCGATGCGCAGTGCTCGCAGCCAGTAGTCGGCAGCGATGTCGAAGAGGGCTTCTGCTTCGTCGGTTTTACCGTTTTCCTTCTCGCGCTCACCCTGGTAGTGGTGGATGACGGCTAGGTTGTTGAGGGCCTGGGGCATGCGGGGGTTGAGGTCTACGGCTTGGTTATAAACCTCGATCGCCCTGGCATGTTCGCCGTTACTGGCGTGGATTAGGCCGATGTTGTAAAGCACGTAGCTGCGATCGTAGGGATCTTCTTCTAACTTGAGGGCTTCTTCATAGTTGTCCAGGGCTTCGGCATATTCACCGTCGGCTTGGGCTGACATGCCATCACGGTAGTAGGCAAAGGCCTCTTTTGACCGCTTATTGGTGGGCATGGCCTTGAGGATGAGGTCTGCCATGACCGTAAAGGACTTGTCGATGAAGTTGTCGTTACGCTGGGATCTTGGCATGGCTCGCCGATTAGGTAAAAGGGATTTGTTGAGGGTTACAAGGACGCAGGGGAGTGCTGGATTGCAATCACTGGAGAACAGCTAGCCAAATCCTTTGGGGCACTCGCTTCCAGTCTTGGCAGTCTTTAATGTTTCTTAGTCTATCGCTTGGGGTTATGAGAGGTGAGGCATCGTCAGAAAAAGAGATATATTCAGCGATCGCTTCTCAGAGTCGGTTTATGTGGTGTTCTATTGGGTGCTCTATCCAGCTTGGGGATAGGGGGCTGCCAGGCTGTGGACTCTGGGCATGGACAGGGGGAGGAGTCCTGGCGAGAGGCTGAATCAGGGGGAGAGGCTATCGCTTCACCACGGGAGCTAGAGGTTCTGGAGATGGGAGAGTTAACTTCAGTCGGGGAGCCTCCGTTAATTGTGGGCGATCGCCTCTGGACTCATTTGGAATCCCTGGTGGGCCAGCATTATTGGGTAGAAGAGCGAGCTGCTATCAGACAGAAGATTACGGAATCTCTGGTGGCTTCGGGGTGGGAGGTTCAAGAACAGATCTTTGAGCAGGGCATTAATTTGATTGCGACTTATTCTTCTGAACGCGGTGGAGGAGTTGCGACTCAGCAGATTCTAGTGGGAGCCCATTACGACACCGTGCAGGGATCACCGGGGGCAGATGATAACGCCACGGGAGTTGCGGCGCTTTTAGAGATGGCAGTACTGTATGACGAGCAGGCTCGGTCTGGTTCTTTGGCGCAGGCTCAGGCCAAAAATCTGCCAAGCATTAGTCAGCGAGATCTAACGCTGGTGTTTTTTGATCAAGAGGAGCAGGGGCTCCTAGGGAGCCTGGCTTTTACGGCGGAGCCGGGGAATTTGGAATCGATTCATAGTGCGGTAGTGCTGGACATGTTGGGGGCGAGCTGTGGGGAGCCAGGCTGCCAGCAATATCCTGAGTTTTTGGACCAACTTGTGGAGGGGCAACATCTGAGTGATGTGGGCGATTTCATTGCTGTGGTTGGAGAAGCGGAGCGCCCCGGCTTGCTGGGGGCGTTTGGTACTACGGAGGCTGTTGGGCTTCCTGGAGAGGCCTCGCAGAGTGCTTTGCCGGATGTTCTGCGGGTGCCCGTGCCGTTTAAGGGCTTGCTGACGCCGGATGTTCTGCGCAGTGACCATGCGGCGTTTTGGCTTAATGGTGTTGGGGCGGTGCTGGTGACGGATACAGCGAATTTGCGCAATCCTCACTATCACCAGCCGTCTGATGGGTTAGCTCAGGTGGATCGGGTGTTTTTTGAAGGAGTGGTTCAGCAGGTTGTGAATGGGGTTTGGCGGTTGTTGGAGGGGAACTAGTTCTAAATCCTTTAGCTCCAGTCTTCGCGATCGCCATCCTCGCCCGCGTAAGCTCGGCCTGTGGCGTGGATCTCCCTCGTCTTGGTAAAGAGGGTGTCTTCGTTGTAATCCCAGCGTTCCATCGCCTTAGCAAGGTCACGTTTAATATCTGGAGCACCGGGGAAACCGTTGTAGCGAATGGCGAGGCGGGCGAGTTCGACCAGGTTGAGATCGCTGGCCTCGCCGTTGAGGATACCGTCCAAGGTGGCACGGTCCTTGCTCCACTGGGGATGGGTTTGGTTGCCGTTCTCTGCCATGGCGGTGGAAATCCGTAAACTATAGAGGTTAGGTGACTGGCGACTGCGTCACCGGGGCAATAGCTCTATTTTAAGGGAAGTGGATGCAGTGTTCCTCGATTCTAAAATCGTCGCACGATCTAACGCTTCAGCCGTGCTCGTTTATTTGGTTAAGGGTGTTTCCATGGCTCCGTTTTCGACCGTTTCGCCAGCCTCTGCTGAGACTAATCCCCCATCGACCGAGGCCCAATCTGACCATCAGTCTGACGGTCAGGATTTTGAGATTCTCTCCTTGGCTGTGGAGGGGATGAAATGTGCGGGCTGTTCCTCGGCGGTGGAGCGCAAGCTGTTGCAGCAATCTGGCGTAGAGGCTGCCATGGTCAATTTGGTGACAAAGGTCGCCACTGTAACGCTGGACCCGGACCAGGTGAGCGGTGATGTTCTGGCGCAACAGTTGACGGAGATTGGCTTTCCCAGCAGTCGTCGAGACCGGTCCCAGGCCCGAACCGATGAAGCTAAGCCTTCACCCCTTAGCCAGCGCTGGGGGCAGCTAGCCCTAGCTGGACTTCTCATTTTGTTTTCGAGCCTGGGCCATCTTGACCAGTTTCTAGGGCCGCGTTTAGGGTTTCACTGGTTGGCTCTAGACAATATTTGGCTGCATTGGAGCTTGGCGACGGCGACGCTACTGCTGTGCCGGGACATTTTGGCCAATGGCTGGCGAGGTCTGCGCCAGGGATTTCCCAATATGAATACCCTGGTGGGTTTGGGGGCGGTGAGTGCCTACAGTGCCAGCTTGGTAGCGCTGTTGTGGCCTCAGTTGGGCTGGGAGTGCTTTTTTGATGAGCCGGTGATGATGCTGGGTTTCATTCTCTTGGGGCGGACTTTGGAGCAGCAAGCAAGGCACCGAGCGAGCCAGTCCTTGCGGGCTTTGCTGGCGCTGCAACCGGCGATCGCCCAGGTCCTCATTCCTTTGGGCTCCGATGCCGCTACAGATTTTGTCGCGCATTCTGCCGGATTGCTCCAGCGACCTGTGGTTGCAATCGCGGTGGAACAACTTCAGGTGGGCGAGCAATTGCGGGTGCTGCCCAGTGAGCGTATTCCGGTGGATGGCAAGGTGCTTGCAGGCCAGAGTAGTGTGGATGAATCTATGCTGACCGGAGAATTTGAGCCGGTTGCTAAAGCTTTGGAGGATGGTGTGACGGCGGGTAGCCTCAACTTGTCGAGTCCCCTCGTGATTGAAGTAACGCGGACGGGGGCAGAAACAACCCTAGCCCGCATTGTGGAACTGGTGGAGAATGCCCAGGCCCGTAAGGCTCCCATTCAGCAGTTGGCCGATCGGGTGGCAGGTTGGTTTAGCTATGGCGTTATGGTCCTAGCCCTGGGAACGTTCCTGTTCTGGTGGGCGATTGGCTCTCAGGTTTGGCCCCAGGTTTTGGCCCACCAGGACAGCTGGATGATGGGGATGCACCATGGCATGGCCCATGCCGGAATGATGGGGATGGGCGAAGGCGCTGAAACTTCGCCGCTGTTGTTGGGGCTGAAATTGGCGATCGCCGTCCTGGTTATTGCCTGTCCCTGCTCTCTGGGCTTGGCGACCCCCACGGCGATGCTGGTGGGCTCCAGCTTGGGGGCGGAGTGGGGGTTGTTGATTCGGGGTGGCGATGTGTTGGAGCAGTTGGAGCAAGTCGATACGGTGGTGCTGGATAAGACTGGAACTTTGACGACGGGGCAGCCCCAGGTTCATGAGCTGTGGTTAGAAGCGGGGGCCAAGTTTGGACAAGAGGAGCTGAGTCTCTCTCACCTGCTTCAGCTCGCTGCCAGTTTGGAAGCGGGCACTTGTCATCCCCTAGGTTTAGCGATTCAGCGTCAAGCTCAGGATTCAGGCTTGGAATTACTCTCCGTGGCAGAGAGCCAAACCATAGCGGGCTTGGGGGTGCAGGGTTTTGTCGGGGGCCAGTTGTTGCGCTTGGGCAAAGGGGATTGGCTCTCCTCTGAAGGAGACATTGCTTGCTCCGAAGGATTGCAGCGCCAGGCAGATTCCTATGGAACCTCGGGTAAAACGGTTGTTTATCTGGCTGTAGAGCAGCAAGCGGTGGGACTGATCGCGGTGGAAGATACGCTACGGGTCGATGCGGCGGACACCATTGCAACGCTTCAAGCCCAGGGGCAGCAAGTGCAATTGCTTACGGGTGATCGCCGGGCGACTGCCCAGGCGATCGCGACGGAACTGGGCTTAGCAACCGCACAAATCACCGCTGACGTTCTCCCTGGGGACAAAGCTGCCGTGATCGAACAATTGCAAAGTGAGGGTCGCTGCGTCGCCATGGTCGGTGATGGCATTAACGATGCTCCGGCCCTGGCCCAGGCCAATGTGGGCATCGCACTCCGCTCCGGTACAGAGGTGGCCATGGAAACGGCCCAGGTGGTGCTCATGGGCGATCGCCTCGGCGATGTCGTGGAAGCCTTCCGCCTCAGTCAGTTCACCCTGAAAAAGATTCGACAAAACTTGTTCTGGGCCTTTGGCTACAACGTGATTGCCCTACCCGTAGCTGCTGGACTTCTCTTGCCCAGCTTCGGATTTGCTCTTAGCCCCGCCTTGGCCGGTGCTTTGATGGCCTTTAGTTCCGTTAGCGTTGTCACCAATTCACTTCTGTTGCGCCGCTTGCCCCGTCCTTATCATTCTCGCTAAGGGCTTGCCCAAACTTGCTACACTGGTTGCGGTTTCGGGCAAGCTTAATTCAGTTGATGCTCTTCTACCGTTACCGCATTTATACTGTTATTTCGTGGCTGTCGTACCCTCTAGAGAATCGAGGTAGCATTGATTCTCTAGAATGTCGGTTAAATAGCCGAATCTAAATGTTGTTGCTCAGCGCTAAGCTACCCATAGACCATGCTTCAGTCACATCAAGGTTTGGGTCCTGCGATGCCTGTAGAACCGCACTATGGACATCTTTTAATTATTGAAGATGACAAAGGCCGTCGAGAGTTTATTCTCGACCGCTCTATGTACAGTATTGGGCGCGATCCCCAGTGCGATGTGCGTCTCATCTCTCAGTTTGTTTCTCGTCGCCATGCCACGGTCGTTCAGCTACCCGATGGTGATGGTGGTTGCCACTACCGCATTATTGACGGCAACCTTAAGGGCAAGCCGAGTTCCAATGGCATCTTGGTCAATGGCCAGAAAGCTCAGGCCCATGATCTCAAGAATGAGGATGAAATTGTCTTTGGACCTCGGGTGCGGGCGATTTATTACTACTTGCAGCGAGATGCGATCGCGACGGTTCCTCCCGATGAATTCGACATCACCTTGATTAGTCCCAATATGGTGGACGATGACACCAGTGGCCAGTCCGGCATTTTTTAAGTCATCTGCAGAAGCGGCCTGCCTATACCAAAAATGCGATGCAGTATGGACTGCATCGCATTTTTGCTCGATCTGGCCTTGGCTTTCTTGACTGTCGACTAGCTCGCTACGATACTCCAGTGGCTACTGTCTTCCAAGGCTTGGTAAACGGAATCGCGCATACGACTGCAATGGTTATCGCTATGCACGGGAAGCTCTTCGTTTTTGATCACCACTTCGACACGGATTTGATCCCGTGTAGCACCGGTTTTATCGATCAAGCCTTCCACGGTGACCAACTTGGCATAGGGAATACCGCTGGGCTTTTCCCTGGCCATCACGTAGTCTGCGGTGTCATGGATAATTTCTAATTGACAGGATTGCAAGACATCAAGCAGGGATTGATGCAGGCTCTCGTCGGGAACTGCGGTGGCCAAAAGTGGGTAGCGCGCCATACAAAACCTGATCTACTGCTTGACTCTACATAGGATACTAATAGTTTATCCACAATGGCATTTTCGGTGGAAATTAGATGACGGGGCAGTTGATCGTTTTTGAAGGAATTGATGGTTGTGGTAAAACAACGCAACTCCGACGCTTAGAGCAATGGCTGAGCCAGCCGACTTGGCCTTTGGAACTCTTGCCACCCCCTTCGAGAATCTGGGTAACCAAGGAGCCCGGAGCAACTCAGCTAGGGACTGCTCTGCGTCAGCTTTTGTTGACGCCGAATGAGTTTGAGGCCATGGACCCCACTGCCGAGTTGCTGCTTTATGCGGCGGATCGAGCCCAGCATGTTGCTCGGCAGCTTAGGCCAGAGCTAGAAGCAGGGGGGTGGGTTTTGTGCGATCGCTATGAAGATTCTACTTGGGCTTACCAGGGCTTGGGGCGAGGTTTGGATCTAACCCTGATCGACCAACTTAATGGCATTGCCACTGGCGGTCTCCAAGCCGATTTGACCCTGTGGCTAGACTTGGACCTAGAACAAACTCGACAGCGATTGTGCGATCGCGGTGCTGTGGATCGAATGGAACAGGCTGATGCCGCGTTCCATCAGCGGGTTCGCCAGGGCTTTAGGGAACTTGCCGAACGTCATGGCGATCGCACGCTGCGCATTGATGCTGATGGTGATGAAGACACCGTGGCTGAGCGCATTCAGCAGGCCGTCAGCACTTGGGCTCGCCGAAGCAAGATGCATTCAGCTTGAGTCAGTCATTAACCGACGGTCTCCCGCGATCTCCCACCAGCATTCAATCTTGACCTGCGATCGCGTCACCCGTTTTCTCCACACTCGTTTTCTCGGCCCCCTTGTTCTCGCCACTATGGAAATTGCGCCAGCCTTTGCACCTCTCATTGGCCATAACAAGCCCAAGATAATGCTGACCCAAGCGGCCATGCAGCGGAGAATTGCCCCTGCCTATCTCTTTGCTGGGCCAGAGGGCGTTGGTCGTAGCCTGGCGGCTCGCTGCTTTGCCCAGTTGATTTTTGCCCAGGGGTCTATCAATGCTCCGGCGCTTCATAACGCGATTACCTCGCAAGCTTCCGCAGGAATCGCCCATCGCCTCGCCCAGGGTAACCATCCGGATTTGCTCTGGGTTGAGCCCACTTTTCTCCACCAAGGTAAGACCTTTACTGCTCAGCAGGCCGAAGAAACCGGGCTCAAGCGCAAAACAGCCCCCCAAATCCGTCTGTCCCAAATTCGTGATATTGCTCGCTTTGTCAGTCGTCCTCCCCTAGAAGCCTCTCGCAGCATTGTGGTGATTGAACAAGCCGAGACCATGGCCGAAGCCGCAGCTAATGGGCTGCTTAAGACCTTAGAGGAACCGGGCCAGGCCACCTTGATTCTGCTCGCTCCTAGTTTTGAGTCCTTGCTCCCTACACTGGTCTCTCGCAGTCATGGTCTGCTATTTTCGGCCCTGGGAGAAGCTCAGCTGCGTCAGGTTCTGGGTCAGTTAGACCAGCAAGAGCTACTGGCATCGACCGCGATGGTGGCTTTGGCAGAGGGCAGTCCTGGGAGAGCGATCGCCCAATGGGAGCGCCTGAAAACCATGCCAGCAGAAATAATGACTGCCCTGGATGAGATTCCCCAGTGGTTAGAGGGGCGCGGTTCTCCGAAAGCAGCCTTAACCCTAGCTGCCCTTGTGACGAAAGAATTGGACATGCCGGGTCAGGTTTGGCTGATGAATTACCTGCAATATCAGCTATGGCAAGGCTGTACAAAGTCAGGGGAGACTGGCTGGTCAATCCCCAAGGATGCTTGCTCCACCATCGGTCAGCATTTGAAATCCTTAGAAGAATCTCGGCGCATGTTGCTGCGCTATGTTCAACCTCTCCTGGTCTGGGAGGTGATGTTGCTGAATGTTGTGCGTTCTAACCGGTCTGAAAATCCTCCCATGGCTCAGCTCTGGTCCGAGCCGTTTTAGATATCCGTTTTGCATTGGCAATCTTTAGGGCTTTTAGCTATGACAACAGCCTCACTAGCTAGGGGATTTCAACACACATAACCGTCTGCTAGGTGTGGCAGACGGTTATGTCCTCAGGAATAAGGAAGGTTTAATTTAATTCTGTTTCCTAAGCAAGATGACCGTGGCTCTATTAAAAATAGATGCCTTCCACAGTGGTTGAAGCCATCGCTATGAAAGACATCTATCTAACGCGTTGATACTTTCCGAAAGCCCTTTGGGGCGAAAGGATTAACCGTCCCTATGCTTCCTCTGCGGCTACTGGAACTCTAGACTCAGCGGGCAACTCTAAGCAATAACCCGCCCCATAGACCGTTTTGATGAAGCGAGGATGGCGAGGATCTGGCTCTAGCTTGGTTCGCAGGTGGCGAACATGAACGCGGATCGTCTCAATATCGTCATTAGGATCGTAACCCCATACTTCCTTGAGGATCTCTTGGGGAGACACCGTTTGACCGTGGCGCTGCAGGAGGCAGTGAATGAGGTCAAATTCTAGGTGGGTCAACTTGACGATCTTCTCAAACCAGATTACCTCGAAACGCTCAGGAATCAGGGTTAAAGGACCGTAATTGAGGATTTCGCTATGCTTGGCAGCTTGGGGAATACGATCTGTCCGACGCAAGAGAGCGCGAACCCTAGCCAACATCTCTTCCAACTCAAAAGGCTTGGTTAAGTAGTCATCGGCCCCTGCATTAAACCCCTCAACCTTATCTTGGGTTTGGGTTAGAGCCGTGAGCATGAGAATAGGCACATCCGAAGTGCGGTCATCTCGGCGTAGTCGTTGGCAAACGGTGAAACCATCCACGCGAGGAAGCATCAGGTCCAACATGATCAAGTCAGGGACCATCTGCATAGCTAGGGCTTGGCCCTTGAGGCCGTCTTCTGCCTTACTGACCTCATAGCCAGCCATCTCTAGGTTGATAGAAAGCAGTTCTGAAATATTAGGGTCGTCGTCGATGACCAGGATGTTGGGTTTCATTGGATTTCTGCCGCAGTAAGGTCGTTTCTCGGACTAGAGAAGTCCCTAGATGACCTGGATCTCTACTATGAGAGTCAGGTATCAATGCCATCCGCTTCAACAGCGAGGGGAAATCTGGAACTGCAAAGGCGCAATGGTGAGTTATTTAGAGCTCAAAGACAATGCGCTTTTGAAGCGGCTTGCTCAGATGGGATGCTGAGAGCTGTGCATTCTGCTGAGCAGTGACCTGGTACCGTTCACCTTGTGATTGTTTTGCGAACCGCAATTGGCCAGCAAAGCGAACTACGAACCAATGTCGGCACTTGACTTGCTTCTTGGTCTGCCTGCAAGTTTGGCTTAGACTCACATCTAAATGTAATAGATTATTTTGTTTTGTTTGCAGAGTTGTAGGAATTAAAAAGGTATTTTAACAGTTCGTCTAGCATCTTAATGCAAGTGTGAGCGCGAATCGCTTCAAAAACTGCTGCTTAGGAGTAATTCTCAATGAATCTAAATTAAATATTAATTTATGAAACCCTGACTTGAAGGCACTGGTTCCGCCGAATGGGAGAACAAAAGTGCTGATACGCAAGGGAGAGAAGGATTTACTTCAAGACTGAGTGACCCAGCTTTTGAGGCCTAAATGGCTGAATACCCTGATTTTTCATTTAGGCAGTACGTAATCAGTTTCTTGGCCTAAAAGCCACCACCCTTTCTACACAAGGATCCTTTAATCCTACCTAACGGAAGCAGTGCCAGCCAGTCTAGAATTGAGAAAACAAAAATGCCATCGAGTTGAATTCAACTCGATGGCATTTCCTTAAACTCCCCAGGCAGGATTCGAACCTGCGACCAATCGATTAACAGTCGACCGCTCTACCACTGAGCTACTGAGGATCAGCGCCTATTCAATATAGGGGCACTTCATAACTTTCGCAAGCTTTTTCCTAAAAAAAGTTTTGAGGTATTTTGAGAGCTCCTCTGTTACTCGCCTTGGTCCAGCAGCTCCTGGCGCAATCGAGCGAGTCTTGCCTGTACTCCATCATCCAGACCACTGGATAGGAAGCGCTTTGAGGTTTTCTTGGGCTGACGCAACTGCCTGGTTTTTTTCGCCATACTCAGCGCCAAGTTGACCAACTTGAGAGAAGACATCCACTCGGCACCGTAACCCACAGCGGTCAGCCACTGGGCCCGGTCTGAGGTGGCAACGACAAGGGACTGGTCAAAGCGACGAATGTCGTTGCGAAAAAACTGGGCGCAGGCCCATTCGATATAGCTATCTGCTGTTTGCTGAAAGTCGGTGTACACTTCCCAAACTTGAGAGGTGAGTGCTTCTCGGTGGGTTCGAGTGTCTTGGTTATAGGCATCAAACACGATCTCTGTCTCGTAATTGGCAGAGGCGCTGTAATTAACCACTAGCTCGATGAGCTGACGACGGGCTGCTTCCAATCCATCTTCTTCTTGGATTTCCTGAAGCATTGGATGAGCACCAATCACGTTGTAACCATCGACAAAAAGCAATGTGGGTTTGGGAGATGGCATGGCGAAGCACCCACGAAAAACTGTGGAGCCCTTCGTTTTCTGAAGGGCTCATACATAAAAGTTTACCTGGCTAACTGGCAAGCTGCTCTTCTCAGCTTCCAGGTTGGGTCGCGGCGGCTCCAAAAACGGCTTATTTCGAATGATTCCTTAGACCTGGCTAGCCATGAGTCGAGCCTTGAGGGGAGCTGGATCACCCTGGGCAATCACTTTGCCTTTCTCTAGCAAGAAAGCGCCGTCGCAGTAGTCCAGCTCGTTGAAACGATGGGTCACCCATAGGGCAGTGAGACCCTTCTGTTTGACAAGGTCGTAAACTTTCTTAACGAGTTCTGTTTGGCTGTCGGGGTCGAGGAGAGCTGTGGGTTCATCTAGGAGGAGGACTTCGCAATGGCGGGCGATCGCTCCTGCAATAGCCACTCTCTGCTTTTGTCCACCACTCAGGGCATAAATCGGACGTCGCTGCAGATGACTCAGATTGACCGCTTCAAGGGCCTCCTGGACTCGCTGCTGCACCTGCTGGATCGGTAAAGCTTCTTGGACCAAACCAAAGGCCACATCTGCCCCCACCGTGGGCATGACCAACTGGTGATCTGGATTTTGAAAGACGAAGCCAATGGGCTCTGCGGCTTGGATTTCACCGCTGCTGCGTTCTAGTAATCCCGCTATCAGGCGGAGTAGGGTTGATTTACCGCAGCCATTGGCTCCTAGCAGCATCCAAAATTCTCCCCGAGGCACCGAGAGGCTACAGCGATCCAGGACAGTTTGGCCGTTTGACCATTGAAACTCCAAGTCTGTGACCTGGATACCGCTGTCTGCCATGGGGATTCTTGTGTTTACTGGAATCTGTCGTCTACTAAATAATGAGCGGAATGTAAGGACTGTTCGCTCAAGCTTTGTCCTTACATTCCGATAAGGATAAGGCTTAATCCGCGAAGGCAAAGCCTGGACGCTTGCCACCGGGGGCCATGCCTGATTTCTCGTAGGATTGCACCGCAGAGATCTCGCTCGTCAACAGTGTGATTTTCTTATCAGGCTGATGCTCACAGGTGAGCTCCAGCAACTTTGGAGAACCGGTGTTAACGGCCTCAATGACTTGCTTATAGACTGCTTCAGCGCCCTCCGCTTCTTTGCGTTGTACTGACATCGGCATTGCCGTCAGCTTCAGAGAAATTTCGATAATGTGCATGGACCGTTGCTCTAGTAAGGCTCCCAGCTTATGACCATAGCAACTCTCGTCAGGTTTTGGGTTGGTTTACGGGGATGGCCTTTGTTTTGATACGCAGAGGTGAGTCTTTGCTATCGCTGAGGACCTGCAATTTCGAACTTGTGGTAGAGGGCGATCGCCCCTGAAGAATGATTAATCAACCCTTAAGTTGATTTACGAATTGAAATAAGCGCCTATAATAAAAGTCATAAGGTAAAGAATCGTAAACAACTCCTCTCATCTTTCGCAGAGCTGTTCATGCATCTCTCCGTTGATAGAGGCGGAATTTTGCCTATTTATTAGCTAAACGATTCGGAGATAAATATGACCATCGCAATGGGACGCGTGGGTCAGGATCGCGGCATCTTTGATGCTGTGGATGACTGGCTCAAGCGCGACAGATTTGTATTTGTGGGTTGGTCTGGTGTGCTGCTGTTCCCTTGTGCCTACATGGCACTGGGCGGC
>CALIGI010000129.1 GCA_938021205.1 uncultured Pseudanabaenaceae cyanobacterium | reverse complement strand
CAACAACTTGCGGGTGATCTTCTCCCCTTGTTGGGCCCGCTCCAGAATTTGGTTACGAAGTTTTGGGCTCGTTGAGGGTGCTGCCATTAAGTACAGCGCCGAGACAGCAATATCAACCTGTGCAAAGTTTGCACTTTCAGGAAATGCCTCGTAGACGCTCAGAAAGTTGTAAGCCGTGCGGCGGCTCCAACCAAACTCCGCTTTAATCCAGGCATCAAACTGACCGTGCTTGAGCTGCGATCTCACATCAGTCAAACGCTGACCAATCTCCCAAATATCCTGGGCAGATCGCCGGAGCCTTGCCCGAATTTCTCCTGTCTGGTTCTGGATATGCTTACGCTTCGCCGAGGAGAGAAGGGAGTAGTCAAAGGCATGCACCAGCTCCTGCCGCTGTGAAGTATTAACCACGTTAAAGAACGATTTCGCAATGAAAGGTCGCTTCTGGCAAGCAAGAATATTACCCCAAAAAGTAACTTTCCATCCATCTATAGTAACTCAGAGAGATGCTAGTAACATCCCTCTTATGGCTGAAAGCTATGTACCTTTGACATCTTGACCAGTTCGTTGAACGAGCTTAGGAGCAACCCAGAGCTTTTCGAGCATCATTATGCTCCACGTCTACTCAAGGTTATTCGTAGGGGGACAGGCCTCTTCGTATTAACTCGAATATATCTAGCCATTCTTTCACTCTTATTTACGCCCATCTACTTGTTGTAATTATTGCTTCTTCATGACGGATATGTTTCCTGACAATTAGGCTCCCAAAAAATTAGTAACAAAAATTAGACTTTTAGTCTATTTAGATACCAATCTATTCAATATGAAAGGTCGATTACATATTCTCTTAAAAGCGATAATAATGCAGTCTTATTCCTTTCATAAATTAGTAGGCTCCAAGATTTTTAATATCTAACCTAATAATTCCAAATCCAGTAGATAGATATCGTCTCTTTTCCCACATTAAAAACGAGCTTTAAGCGATTATTGGAGTTCTTGACTTTTGCAGAGCCTTTGGCTGCTTTGCGATGTTTTCTAAGCTGAGCTTGCGACTGTCATGGGTAGTAGTTCATAAGCACCATTAAAACTCACCCCAAATCTACCCCAATCATGAGACTGAAACGACCTAAAATCGTCCATTCTGCTTACTCGACTTACCCCAGAAGCAAGAGCAAAGCACCGAGAATAGAAAAAGAAAAGTCCCTGAGAGAAATCCTCTCAGGGACTTTTTACTTAAAGCGGATGATGGGACTCGAACCCACGACATTCAGCTTGGGAAGCTGACGTTCTACCACTGAACTACATCCGCAAGGCTCTGAAATTATATCGCAAGGGCGATCGCTTCGACTTCGGGAACGCAGGCTAGGATAGTTGCATCTTAATACTTACCCTCTATCCATTAGCCCAGGCCGCTTCTACCCACCATGGTCGCAACATTAAGTTCGGTATCGTCAACCCAGCGAACCCTTGCCACTAGCTTTGCCAAGGCTGGTGTGGGGCTCCACAGCGGAGCTAAGACCCATGTACAAGTCAAGCCTGCTACTGCTGGCACGGGAAGGGTGTTCCAGCGAGTTGATTTGTCGGGGCAACCTGTGATTCCTGCGACTTTAGCCTCGGTTAATCCTACGCAGTTATCGACGGAGCTTGTGGATGGGGATGCGACAGTGCGCACGGTGGAGCATTTGCTGGCTGCTCTGGTGGGGATGGGGGTGGATGATGCCCTGATTGAGATTGATGGGACGGAGGTGCCGTTACTGGATGGCTCGGCCAAGGAATGGGCTGAGGCGATCGCAACTGCTGGCATCACTGCGAGTTCCCATCCCCCTGAGTCACTGTCACGAGAGCCTTTTCCTCAACTCAGTTATCCCCTAACCCTCCAAGTGGGCGATGCGTTCATCACCGCAGTCCCCTCAGCAACCCTGCGCTTCAGCTACGGTATCGATTTCCCCCAGGCTGCCATTGGTAACCAGTGGTACAGCCTAGAACTCACCCCCGAATCCTTTATCCAGGAGATTGCTCCAGCAAGGACCTTTGGCTTTGCGGCGCAGATTGACCAGCTTAAAAGTATGGGATTGATCCAGGGAGGGAGCCTAGAAAACGCCCTCGTTTGTGATGGCGATGACTGGCTCAACCCTCCCTTGAGATTTGCAAATGAACCTGCCCGTCATAAACTTTTAGATCTAGTGGGGGACCTAAGCCTACTGGGGCGTTTGCCTCGGGCTCACTTCCTGGCTTACAAAGCAAGCCATACCCTCCACACTCAGTTTGCTCGGCAGCTCCAGGCACAGCTCCAAGCCCCCTAGCCCATCTCGTTGGGTTGTTTGTGGCATCGGAACCAGGCCGACCTGCAGCCCGGTAAACCTTTGCCCTTCCCGCATTACCTGAATGACTTCTTCTGACTCTGACGCTAGCCAAATCATTCCCATCGAGACCATTCGCGGTCTGTTGCCCCATCGCTATCCCTTTGCCCTTGTGGATCGGGTGATTGAGCAGGAGCCAGGCAAGTCAGCTACAGCGATTAAGAATGTGACGGTAAATGAACCCCATTTCCAGGGTCACTTTCCTGAGAAGCCTCTCATGCCGGGGGTTTTGATTATTGAAGCTTTGGCCCAGGTGGGCGGCATTGTGGTTAAACAATTGCCAGATTTGCCTGAAGGCCTATTTGTATTTGCCGGTATCGATAAGGTTCGCTTCCGTCGTCCCGTAGTTCCAGGGGACCAGCTAATTCTCAAAGCAGAGCTCATTAGCATTAAGCGCCAGCGGTTTGGCAAGGTTAAGGGTGAGGCCTTCGTGGATGGAAAGCTCGTTGCAGGCGGTGAGCTGATGTTTTCCCTCATGGATAACTAAACTGGAATAGGAATGGGTATTGAAGGGCAATCCAAGGTCAGTCTCCTAATCTGGTATGCCTATTCCCCCATGGCTGAACCCACAGCCATGTTTAATGCAGTTCAAATAGCCTCGTCCCGTTAGAAATGGCCATTGGCAATCCCCCCCTGCGCAGTTCTACAGCAGTTTCCGAGCGGAGTATCCCCTTGACGCCCCAGATTCATCCCACAGCCGTGGTGCATCCCGGTGCTGAGATCCACCCCACTGCAAAGATTGGTCCCCATGCCGTTATTGGTGAACGGGTCAAAATTGGGGCTCAAACCGAGGTGATGGCCAATGTCGTGATTGACGGTTGGACGGAAATTGGAGCCAGAAACCGCTTCTTTCCGGGGGCGGCAATTGGTATGGATCCTCAGGATTTGAAGTATTCCGGGGATGACACCTTGGTGAAAATTGGGGATGACAATCGCATTCGTGAATGCGTCACCATTAATAAGGCAACGAAGGCAGGCGAAGTTACTCGACTTGGCAATGGTAACTTGCTGATGGCCTATGTCCATGTTGCCCATAACTGCATTTTGCAAGACAAGATTGTCATTGCCAATGCGGTGTCTCTAGCGGGCCATGTGGAGATTGAATCTCGTGCTGTGATTGGGGGTATGGCAGGATTCCACCAGTTTGTGCATGTGGGGGAGCTGGCGATGGTCGGTGCCATGAGTCGTATTGATCGCGATGTGCCTCCTTTTACCTTGGTGGAGGGTAGTCCTTCACGAGTACGAACGCTCAATATTCTTGGGCTCAAGCGATCGGGTTTACAAGAGAGCGATGGGGGAGCTTCCTATACAGCCTTGAAAAAGGCCTATCGCACCATCTTTCGCTCGGGTAAGAGCCTGGAAGAAGCGTTAGTGGATGTGGAACCTCTGCTTCACGTTCCTGCTGTTCGGCACCTCTATAACTTTGTAAGACTATCGAGTCAGACGGACGGACGGCGGGGGTTAATTCCAGGGAAATAATCTAGTGCTTAAGTTTTTTACCGCTGCCTCTAATCACGATCAATCCCAGCTATTCCCCATCTACCATGAAGCGGCTTTTCATTAGCACCGGCGAAGTTTCCGGCGACCTTCAGGGTGCGCTGTTGATTGAGGCATTGTGGCGTCAGGCTAAAGTGCGAAATCTTGACCTGGAGATTGTGGCCCTGGGGGGCGATCGCATGGAAGCTGCTGGGGCCAAGCTGATTGGAAATACAACTACGATCGGCTCCATGGGTCTAGTGGAATCCATTCCCTACATCATCCCTACCCTGCAACTCCAGCGTAAAACGAAGAAGTTCCTGCGGGAGAACCTGCCCGATGCCGCAGTGATGATCGACTATATGACGCCGAACATTGTCTTTGGCAATTACCTACGTCAGCAATCTAAAGACCTGTCAATCCTGTACTACATTGCTCCCCAGGAATGGGTTTGGTCTTTTGGGGATGGTAATACAACTCAAATTGTTGGGTTTGCTGATGAAATCCTGGCGATTTTTCCTGGTGAGGCCAGCTATTACCAGTCCAAAGGGGCAGCTGTGACCTATGTGGGACATCCCTTGATGGATAAGATGGCGGAGCAGGTAGACCGGGCTACGGCTCGTCAAACCTTGGCCATTCCAGAAGCGCAAATCACCATCGCTTTGTTGCCCGCCTCCCGTGCCCAGGAGATGAAGTATCTGCTGCCAAATATTTTTGCAGCGGCCCAGCGGCTTCAGGCGGAGGACGATCGCATCGAGTTCCTCATCCCCCTCGCTTTGGAAAAGTACCGAGTTGAGATGGAAGCGGCGGTCGCAAAGTATGGTCTGCGAGCCAGGCTGATTGCAGAAGACCCGCAGAGCGCCATCGCCGCCGCCGACCTCGCCATCACGAAATCCGGCACCGCGAACCTGGAAATCGCCCTGCAAAACGTCCCCCAGGTCGTGGTCTATCGCCTCAATGCCTTTACCGCCTGGGTGGCTTACAAAATTCTGCGCTTTTCCATCCCCTTTATGTCCCCCGCTAATCTGATCACCATGGAGGCGATCGTGCCAGAGCTGTTGCAAAAAGAAGCCACGGTAGAGCGGATCTACGCAGAAGCGAAGGCCTTGATAGAGGGCGACGAGCGGGCCAAAATCCTGGCAGGCTATGGCCGAATGCGGCAGGCCCTAGGTGAGCCAGGGGCCTGCGATCGCGCAGCAAATCTAATCCTAGATCGATTGGCCTAACGGTTGAGCCGAAAGATGGAGATTCGGGATTGTCCGGAACATCTGGGGTCGATGACAATTCAATAGCTCATATAGAAACGGCCTAACTTACGTAGGACGCTTGCTTGTCACATCACTGCCTGCCATCTTCAGGGTTTACAGGCATGAAGGTTCTAAGTGATGGGACCCGTGCAACAACTTCCCGGTGTTACATCCTCAATCCCACAACCCAGGACTTTACGCGATGAACTTTATCCCCAACTTCGGCTTTAGCTTTCGCTTTGGAGCTGGCCTCGGCCCAAATCTTGGCTTAGTGGCTGCTGCACCTGCGGCGATCGCCGCCAGCCTACTCACCGCAGCCCCTGCCCAGGCCCAATTCACCGATGTCCAATCCAGCGACTGGGCGGCAACCTACATCGAGGCCCTCTCCCAGCGGGGCATCGTCAGCGGCTTCCCCGACGGCAGCTTCCGCCCCAATGAGCCCGTCACCCGCGCCCAATATGCGGCCATTGTGGATAAAGCCTTCTCCATCGCACCTAACCGCAGCTACCAGCCCTTCGGCGATGTGCGTAGTGAGTTCTGGGCTGCCCCTGCGATTGAATCGGCCTATACAACTGGCTTCCTCAGCGGCTATCCCGGCAGCGAGTTCCGCCCCGGTGAGAATATTCCTCGGGTACAGGTGCTTGTATCCCTAGCCAATGGCTTGGGC
Source organism: uncultured Pseudanabaenaceae cyanobacterium (assembly GCA_938021205.1). GTDB lineage: Bacteria > Cyanobacteriota > Cyanobacteriia > PCC-9006 > JAAUQQ01 > JAAUQQ01. The sequence continues at coordinate 8,699 of CALIGI010000129.1, read as the reverse complement.
TATGAGCCGAGTAACGCGATCGTCGATAGTCTCGGTCTCTACCAAGACGCAGGCTCCATCCCCAACTACGCCACCCGCAGCATCGCCGCTGCTACAGACAGCGATCTGGTCGTCAACTACCCCAACGTCAATCAACTCAACCCCAACCGCCGCGCCACCCGCGCCGAAGTGGCGGCCTTCATTTATCAAGCATTGACAAACCAATCCCAAGTCTCCCGTCTCAACTCTCCCTATGTGGCTAGCCTGGCCGTTGCTCCCATTGCCAATGCACCTGTGGCCATTCCGGCAGGTACAAGCCTAGCGGTACGCTACGACACCGCTGAGAAAATCTACGTTGCACCCAACGAGCCCAATCCTGTGCCAGTCACGCTTACCACCGCTCAGGATATCCAAACCCAGGATGGTCGTATTCTGGTTCCCCTGGGCAGTGAGATCATGGGCTTTTTACAATCCGATGACGACGGAGCCCAGTTCTTTGCCGAGCAGTTGAAGCTCGCCAGCGGCGAAGTCTATAGTCTCGATGCAACCTCCCAGGTGGTTACGACCCAGGAAGTCATTCGCAAAGGTGCCAGTGCGGGTCGCATTGTGCGGGATGCTGCCATTGGTGCTGGGGCCGCTGCCGTGATTTCTGGGGTGACGGGCGATCGCAAAATTGGAGCCGTGGAAGTTCTTGGCGGTGCCGGTGCGGGTGCCATCTTCGGCGTCTTCAACGGTCGCAGTAAGAGCGAGCTATTCGTCATCGATCCGGAGACAGATCTAACGCTAACGCTATCGAGTCCCGTAACGGTTCAATAAGGTTAGAAACTGGGTCATGGGTTAGCTAAAATGACGAACCTCTTTCTTTCCTCGGTTACAGATGCTAAAACCAGCCGCCAGTTGTAAAAACCTTTGATTGCATGGGGTGCCCATCGGACTCAAGTAAAGTCAGGCACCCTTGCTATTTCAGAGTCTACTGTTCAATCATCTTCTTGCTAAAAAGATGCTTAAACAAGCATTGTTGATTGCTAGGATGAAGATCTTTGAGAAAGCGATAACCAGCCTGTTTTATAGAAATCCATTCGTCCCTCATTTCAAGATAGCCCCTTACCTTGACAGAGCCTAGCCTGGCCAGAATATAGCAACAGCCTCAGCATTTGCGCTATGACTGGAGTTGCCTCATGTTTAAATACCGTGGATTTTTGAGGAGTAACTGTCGGTCCACCAAGCGCTCTAGCTCGCCAGCATCGGCTAACTGGCGTAACATCCGAGTCATCGTTACCCGTGTTGAACCGAGCAAGTCCGCGATTTCCTGATGGGTCAAGGGGATACCCGTGCGGTGACCGCCAGGCACCACATCACCAAAACGATTGGCCAACCACCAAAGCAGATCCAGTAAGCGATTTTCTAGACAGCGGCAGCGGAAAAGACTCAAAAGCTCCTGGGTTTGCTGAGCTTGGTTCCAAAGAAATTCATAGGGATAGCTCCCATTAAGCTGAATACTTTGTACTTTTACAGCTGTTACACAAAGGAGCTGGTAGGGAGCAATATTACCCAAAGGTAAACCCACAGAATCTCCTGGTCCCCAGATACCCAAGGTCAGCAGGCAGCCTTGCTCATCCCAGGTTAAGGCTTTAACAAATCCCTGCTTAATTTCCCAGAGCTGACCTTGTACAACCGTAAGAGTTTCGCGGCGACGGAGCTGAACTATAGTCTCTGCTTTATGGGCCGTTTTCAAGGCTGACTTAGGAGAACTAGGAGTAGAGGATGGTGAGTGAAATTTCTCTATTTTGTCTTCTATTGACCAAATATCAGATAAGCGATCATCGGTATCGTCCATACCAGAATCATCAAAAAATGCCATTGCTTTACAGAGTCTCATGGTGACAGTACGAAGATTTCAGTCCACTGGGAACGGTCCTGAATGAGCCTGCCTAGGGCTCGGTCAATCAGCAACACAGGGACTTAGAATTGCCAAAAGCTAATGATTTCTTGAGCCAAACGATCTGGATTGGAATAATGGAAAAAATGGCCTCCATTGGCGCAGAGATACTGGCGATCGCCCGGCTTAAACCAGTGGGACCAATCGGCCAATGCTGCGGGATGAACCACGGCATCATCTGTCGCGCCACAAACCATCAAGGGAACATCTACACCGCCTTGGGGCAGGGACTCTAAATGACAGGCGGAGTGCAGTAAAGGGGCTTTGTTGAGATCCTGTCGCAGTGCTTCTACGAGTTTGGCAGGGGCATAGGGCTGTTGATGGAACAGACTGCTTGCCATTTGAGCCAAGACTCGGGTTTGGGAGCAAGGGACAAGGTGGCGCTGGACGTAATAATGGGCATGCCAGGTCACCGCAGGCTGTTCAGCGACGGCAAAAAGGGTGAGGGATTTGACGCGATCGGGATAAAGCCGAGCATAGATCAGAGCAACAGCTCCGCCCAGGCCATGGCCCAGTAAATGGATTGGTTTTACAAGGGTTTCCATATAGGCTTGGAGCAGGCTCACTGCCTTATTAATCTCGCAGGATTCATCAGCATCTTGGGCATATTGCCATTTAGCCAAGGTGATCTGGCTCCCAAGGCAGCGCTGGAGAGGCTGATCCAAAATGCCGAGGGTGGGGCTTACAGTCACCCAGAGGGCATCAGCTTCCTCGGTTGAGACAGAGACTGCTGGGTGAATAGAGGTTGCTTGTTGATGTAACAACGTTGAAGGGCGGTACATAACTCTTTGAATGGGTAAGATGGTTGAATCAGACGGTCTTAACTCACAGAGAAAAGGTTATTTTTAACTGAGCTATCTAAGTTTGAATGCGATCTTCTGTCAGTTGAGACTGATTTTCTTCGTCTAAGGCTAGGCCTACAAAGTGACCTTCTTTAATGGCTTTAAAAGCTTCATAGCCATAGCCATCCGTGAGCCAATATCCCATCGTTTCTCTCCAAGCTCACTAATTTTTTCTTCTGGCGATCCCATCGCATCTTGGAAGTTTTCACCGTAACTCACTGGGTCGCCGGGGCTAAGGTAAGTCACATTTCTGCTAGAAAAATCGACAATCTCTTAATCGATCCAGAGAGGCAACAGATAAGAGATTAATGGTTTTATCTTTAAAAGAAAGTGAGTCTAAAACTAGTCGCTGCATGGAACAGCTTCTTTTGGAAGACTGGTATCGATTCATCTTTCGCAAGCACAGAAACAATAGTAAAAAAGCTTCCATTTGAGAGTGGAGTGAATGGCTCAAACAACCCTCAAATGAAAGACCCTGTTTTGAGAGGAATACTGACTTAATGACTGTCATACCGGCCTACCAGAGTCTGACTTCAAGGAACCTCTTAATGAGATACAAAATCAATAAGCCAACAAAATATAGTTTAGAGTGATTCTCAATAAAGGTCAACAAGATCGTCCGCCATAGTACGCCCAGATAAATAAATTAAACCCGACCTAATCGTGAAATTTTATCTCCAAAGCTCTCTAGATTAGGGAATTCCAGGCTTTTTGCTCTATATCACTGAGACAAGACCAAGCTTCAAGAGAACAATCATTTTCGTCTTGCTACTGTTGGGACTTTATGTCATCTGTTCTTTGCAGAATGAGTCACCACAATCCTGCTGCATGCATCGAAGGCGAAGTACATGTTGTGGATGCTGTCGTCTGCTCGCTATAGGACCGTTTGTGTTGAAGCCAACACACGTCACAGAGAATATTTAACTTCAAGAAGACATAGATGTAACCCAGGCAATAGCTGAACTGATGCGAAGACTTTCGGCATATAAAAAGCCAAGCCATATGAGAAACGACTTGGCTTAATTTAATTTATATGAATTTTAAAGACTGCTAAATGATATCTAGTCTATTTACGATTGTGCTTACTTTTCAGATATTGCTCGACCAAATAAGATGCTTTAGTCGCTTTTACTTTACGATATTTGGTTTTGCCAATCATCATAGATGGCCCCTTACTACACTTGCCCATGCAACCTGCGCTTTTAATCGAGACTTTTTTGCTAAACTGGCGATCGCTCGCGACCTTTTGAAGTTGCTTCATTACAGCCTTACCACCACGCTTTCGACAGTTTGATTTTTGGCAGACTAAAACGTTCATAGGATTAGACTCCCCTTGGAAGGAGGAGGATTTAGACTTTTTTTTTGGTTTACCACAACGAGAAAGGCTATGAGCTTTCAGCTTTAAACCCTTCTTACGATCCATCTCCTGCAAGCCCGAGACTCGCATCCAGTCTCCAATTTTCAGATTTCCATCTAGGGCTGCTCTCAGCAGATCATCCCGAGCACCACTACTAAGCTTCAGACGATATTCGTCTTGCCCCTGATGAAGGTGAACTCGATATATTTTGTGGCCCTTAAGCTCATAGCCCAAGAATTGCCCAACCACACAAAAGCTCGAAGCATGAGAGTGGCCCATGGAAGAAAACCTGACGTAACGATAATAAAGCGGGTGAAGAAAGCTGGACTCAGCACATAAAACCATGAGCTTTGTAGATCGCGGATCAGCCTGTCTGGCAAAAGCCTGGGGCCTTAATGCGGGTGATGCCGCTCTTTACGCCACTGCCAGGATGTCCAAAGCACCCATGCAGCAAAGGGAACAAAGGAAATAGCCAGTAGTAAAGTTGCGGTACTGGGTTGACCCGGGGGAGAGGCTTTAGCAAGAGGAGCTGAAGACTGGACAGTAGAGATGAGTGTCATGGTGAACGATGCTAATCAGAACGTCGAGAATCACGAAGGAGCATGAGTCAAACCACGGTTTCAGGAAAATCATCCCGTTATTGACCAACAGTTTCAACAAATATGCAATCCCTCTCCTTTTTTGTAAGGTAGCCCACGCTTAGGAAGCGATCTTCACAATGCGTTTAAGCCCCTAAGCTAGAGGTAAAGATTACAAGACCAAAGCCAGAAAGTTAGGTAAGAAGAGAGATTCAAACCTATGAGACTGGTTGTCAACAAGATGCGATAGCTAAAGCATAAAACTAATTGAGAAGTGCTGTCAAGTAGAAAATATTTCAATTGTTTGGGTGAGCGATGCCAGTCTTGAGGCTAGGTCTATTTTTGCTCAACACACTGTAGTCACTGGCTTCTAACTGTAAGAAGGGTACTGCCCTAGATGGTTAAACAGATGGCAGTCACCTTTGACATGGCGAGGATCCTTGCTTCCGTTCTGACAGTGTTTAGTCATTCTTGTGAATTTCTCTCATTGTGATTGCGCAAATAGAAACAGAGGCAAGCTCAAATTTTAAGTCGTTACTAGCGCAGGGCTGCCAGTTGGCTCAAAGCCAGTCATATCAACGAGTGGGGCTGAAGCCCTATAGTTTTTCCCTCATCATTAGTGACAAAACATCTCAATAAGAGTATGTTTAGCACTGAGAGATTCATGTCGCTGAGCTGGTACTGGTTTCCCGTCTAGAGATGTTGATGCAGCAGTCCAGAATGCTGCTCCGGCATCACAACGAATTTGCAACACCATCACAACTTTTGCCAGTCACCATGAAATTTTCCAGACGTTCCCTGCTGAGCGCTAGCTCCGCTGCGGCTGCAGGTCTTGCTGCTAGCCAAGTTTTAAAGCCTCAAACGGCCTCAGCTCAACGTAATGCCAAGCGCGTCGTCAATCTCTATTCATCCCGTCACTACAACACTGATGACGAGCTATACAACACCTTCACACTAAAAACTGGCATTAAGGTCAACCTGATTGAGGGTAAAGCTGATGCGCTGATAGAGCGCATCAAGAATGAAGGAGCACGTAGTCCAGCTGACGTCTTTATGACCGTAGATGCCAGTCGTCTCTGGCGAGCAGAGCAGCAAGGCTTGTTCCGAGCTGTAGCCTCGGCAGAAATCAATAAGCGCATTCCCGAGAATCTTCGTCACCCCAATGGTCTGTGGTTTGGCTTTTCGAAGCGAGCCAGGGTGGTGATGTACAACCGCAACCGCGTCAGTGCTGCTCAACTCTCCACCTATGAAGATCTGGCTAGCTCCAAATGGCGTGGCAAAATTGCCATTCGCTCATCTGGCAACATTTATAACCAGTCCCTAATGGCTTCCATGGTGGCCACCCTGGGCGAACGGCAAGCAGAACAATGGGCCAAAGGTTTAGTGGCAAACTTTGCCCGTAAGCCCAAGGGCAATGACCGCGCCCAGATCGAAGCGGCGGCGGCAGGTATTGCAGATTTAGCGATCGCCAACACCTATTACCTCCCCCGCTATGCCAAGGATAGCGATCCCAAAAAGCAGGCGATTTTCAATCAAATGAAAGTCTTCTTCCCTAACCAGGGAGGCCGAGGTGCCCATATCAATATTAGTGGTGCAGGCATGGTGAAGACAGCTCCCCACCGGGCTGAAGCGATCGCCCTACTGGAATATCTAGCCAGCCCTCTAGCCCAAGTCTTCTTTGCCCAAGGCAATAACGAGTATCCGGCCATGCCGGGTGTTCCCCTAGACCCCATCGTGGCTGGCTTTGGCAACTTCAAGTCCGATGCCATTAACGTGGTTCGCTACGGTCGTTACAATGCTGTTGCAGTCAAGATTATGGACCGGGCGGGCTGGACTTAACCCAAGCAAGGTTGTTGAAGCAACCGATGTTCCAAGACTTGTTTCAAGCGACAGCGAGTCCATCAACTCTGGTCAGCGTAAATCTACTCTCTGGACAGTTCTGGGCTGTCCAGATTTTCTTGCCATTGCAGGTGCTTACGCCCAAAACGGTTGTACTCAAAACCACTATGCTCTCGTATATTTGCCATCTAAATGATGGTTAACCCCTCAGCAAACCGAGTCGAGACTTTCTGCCGAGTTGTCTTGGAGTTGAGAAAGGTGGGCGGTCTGGCTGTTGATTACCTGTGGAGCTATGGGGTCATGTGAAGAAAAGAATGCTGCAAAGCGATCGCCATGCAATAAATGCAAGCATCCCATGACCTTTGAGCCCCCTTGCTGGACAGACTTTGCCCGGATCGGGTAGACCCCGGCTCCAAAATCACCGAAGATAGTCCAAAGGTTCATATTGAACAATTGTTAAGTTCACTGTGAACCGCGTCTTGAAGACGCAGACGACCTCACTATTTAGGAGATACCAAAGCTATGGGTCTTGACCTCGGCACTTTCCCGATCGATTTGAACCAGTACAAATCCGTCTCGCTCGACCCCTCCGTTGCAGCCTTGACCAACGAGCAGCGGGAAGCGCTGAAGGCCAATATCCAGCTTTGCCGCGATGCTCTCGTATTCTTCACCGCAACCGGCGCAGCTCGCGGCGTGGGTGGCCACACCGGCGGTCCTTATGACACCGTCCCCGAGGTCATGATCCTCGACGCACTCTTCAAGAGCCAGCCCGACAGCTACATCCCCACCTTCTTCGACGAAGCGGGACACCGCGTCGGCACCCAGTATTTGATGTCCACCCTGGCTGGTGACCTGCCTGCTGAGCAGTTGATGCAATACCGCGCAGCTAACTCCAAGCTGCCGGGTCACCCCGAGCTTGGCCTCACCCCCGGCGTTAAGTTCAGCTCCGGTCGCCTCGGTCACATGTGGCCCTATGTTAACGGCGTCGCCCTGGCGAACCCTGGCAAGATTGCATTCTGCCTGGGCTCCGACGGCTCCCAGCAAGAAGGTAACGATGCTGAGGCTGCTCGCCTCGCCGTGGCTCAGCAGATCAACGTCAAGCTACTGATTGACGACAACGACGTCACCATCGCCGGTAACCCCTCCAAGTACCTGGGTGGCTACAGCGTCAAGCAGACCCTGGAAGGTCATGGCCTCAAGACCAATGAGTGCAACGGCGAAGACCTCGATGCGCTTTACGCCTGCATCTGTGAAGCCATCAACACCCCTGGTCCCTTCGCTGTGATCATCAAGCGCCCCATGTGCCCCGGCATTGAAGGCTTGGAAGGCTCAAACCACGGCCACGATGTGATTTCCGTGCCTGCGGCCATCACCTACCTAGAGTCCAAGGGTCACCCCAAAGCCGCAGAAATTCTCAAGAACACTGTCGCACCCAAGAACGATTACGAGTTCCTCGGTGCTTCAGACAAGATGGGATCCAACCGCAACGTCTTCGGCCAAGCGGTCGTGGAAGTGCTGGGTGACATGAGCGAGCAGGAACGTAAGGACAGCGTTCTGGTTGTTGATAGCGACCTGGAAGGCTCCTGCGGCTTGGTTCACATCCGCAATGCTTATCCTGAAGTCTTCATCAGCGGCGGTATTCAGGAGCGGGGCAACCTCTCTGCAGCGGCTGGCTTCGGCATGGAAAAAGGTAAGCAAGGCATCTTCGCCACCTTCAGCGCCTTCTTGGAAATGTGTATTTCCGAGATCACCATGGCTCGCCTGAACAACTCCAACCTGCTGTGCCACTTCTCCCACGCTGGCATCGACGACATGGCAGACAACACCTGCCACTTCGGTATCAACAACATGTTTGCTGACAATGGTTTGGATGATGGTTACCCCACCAACCTTTACTTCCCCGTTGATGCCAACCAGATGACAGCCTGTGTTAAGTCTGTCTTCAACGACCCCGGCCTACGCTTTATCTTCTCCACCCGCTCTAAGGTACCCATGGTGCTGGACGAGAACGGCAATGACTTCTTTGGCGGCGACTACAAGTTTGTCTCAGGTAAAGATGACGTGATTCGCGAAGGCGATGCGGGCTACATCGTTGCCTTTGGTGACGCGGTTTACCGTGCCTTGGATGCGGTTGAGCGCCTCAAGAAGGATGGCATCAACGTGGG
>CALIGI010000128.1 GCA_938021205.1 uncultured Pseudanabaenaceae cyanobacterium | reverse complement strand
GATGCGATCGCCCACTGCCAGCCCCTGCTCACCAGCGCCAAACCCGAAACCCGCCAATGGGCCAAGAAAAGCCTCGCCAAACTCCAAAACCGCGCCGTTCAAGCAACCCCAAAAATCACCCCCCAACCAGCCTCCAGCCTCCCCCCTTACGAAGGAAGGAACGAGGGGGGGAAGCCTAGCCGTAGCTCATCGCCCAAACCCCAAACTCAAACCAGCACATCTAAGACTTCAGCTTCTGCTACAAAGCCAAGCGAAAAGCTAGCCCAACTCACAGCTCTGTTACCCCAGCCCCTGAAAAGCTTAGGAAGCTTTCTACGGGGAAAAACTGCCCCTCAGTCAATCCCTCTACAAAAGCGAGATGAGACTGACCCTCCCTTACTCCAATCCCAAACCCTTCCTTTCAAAAATGCCCCTGCCCCGAGCCGCTGGAAATCGCTTCCTCCCATCCCCACCAGCCGCTGGACCTGGGCAGGGCTATTCCTTCTCAGCCTCTGGGCACTCAAGCTCATCAACGATGCCAAATTCTGGCCTGGCTTCATCGGCAACCACAGCATTTGGGTTGTGAGTGTGCTGGGCGCGATCGCCTACGGCATCCTCTGGATCAACCACCGCAAAATCGAGCGAACTGCAGGCCCGCTCAAGCTCCGGCTCCAGGAAATCCTCACCCTCCTCATCCTCGGTTGGCTAGTTCCCTTCTCCATTCCCACCGTCATCCGCCTCATCAACAGCATCCTCGTCAAAGTCCCCTTTGGGCATCCCTATATCCAGCCCCCCAATGACCTCAAAGAAGTCTTACTCTTCGTCGGATTACCGATGCTAATTGGTCTTCCCTGGAGCTTGAGCTTCCTGTTACGCCTGTACGGACCCTGGCAAACGCTGACACCCGCTGAACTGGAAGCATTTAGCCCTGCCACCAAACCCCTGCTGCGTAAGTTCTTCCGCAGCCAGCACAATGTTCAGTTGCCTAAGCTACTGTGTTTGGAGAGCCCGATTCCATTCATCACTAGCTACGGCCATCGTCCTCGCACCGCCCGCATTGTTCTGAGTCAAGGTCTCCTAGCCCGCCTCAATGGTGAGCAAATTGCAGCCTTGATTGCAGGAGAATTAGGACAAATCCAAAGCCAAACCTTTGTGGTGCTGCCCTGGCTTAATGCTTTTTTGCAGCTGCCCTTTGGGGTTTACGCCATTCTGTTCAGACTCGGTAACTTCTGCCAGACTAAACTGAAAAGCCCCATGGATGCGGGCTGGCGTTTTCTCTATCGCAGCGGCCTTGTGTTAAGTGGCCTAGTTGGGGCGATCGCCTATGGCTTTTTTAAGCTCTGGCGCTGGCCCCTGCTGTGGATTAGCCGACAGCGATTAGCCTATGGCGATCGTGCTGCGGTGGACCTTTTGGGCGACCCCAATGTCTACAGCCGGGCTCTGATTGCTTATGGTCAAGCCCTGGCAGGTGCGGTAACAACTGTAGAGCAAACCCCTCCGATATTAGAAGCCTTTGAGTTGGTTCTGCCCCTGGGCCTGCCCGATGCCCTCACCGCCAGTTTTGCGCCCACAACCCTGCCCCGCGAGGAGCGATTTCGTTGGGGAGCCACCAGTCCCTACCGCCGCTGGCTGGGCTTGAATAACAGCCATGAACCCTTGGGCGATCGCCTCGCCCACATTGCCACCTATGCCAAGCGTAGTCAAGTGCCTCGAGAAGTTGATCTAGCAACTAAATCCACCAAAATCCTCAATCCGTTCACCGTTCTAAAGGCCAACAGAAATAAACGCCGCAAGCTCCTCAACGAAACCTTCGCCACCTGGAAACCGCTGCTCTATCAAGGTTTCCCGTTTTATGGCGCAATCCTAGGTTTAGCCTTTGGCTTTGGGCTTTGGGCCTTCGGTGCGACAGCTAGCCTGTTTGGGGCCTGGTGGTTTGATTGGATGTATGGCGATCGCCAGCTCCTACGGGGCTGCATTCCCCTCGGCGTTGGCATTGGCCTGATTATTCGCACCAATGCCTTCTTCCCCCAGCGCACCAATCGTGAGAAGTCCCCGATCGCTGCCGCTGCCACTCTTTTGCCAGATCCCGAGAAGCTCCCCATTGCCGCAGAACCCGTCGAATTTAGCGGCAAGCTCGTCGGTCGGCCCGGCGTGGCAAATTGGCTGGGTCAAGACTTGCTGTTGCTGAGTGAACAGGGGCCATTGCGATTGCATTGGTGTTCACCCCTGGGGCCTGCGGGCAATCTCTGGCCTAAGTTTTTGCGACCTAGCTTTTTGCTCAATCGTGAGGTCATTGTCAGTGGTTGGCTGCGTCGCGGAGCCACGATCTGGCTGGATGTAGAGCAGATTCGGACGACGAGCGGGGGCAAGTCTTCCCAGCGCGGTCATCCCATGTGGGCGGCGGTGATGGCCGGAATTTGTATGCTGTGGAGTATCGTCATCTTTCTACCCGCCTGGTAGGCTCCACCTAAGTCAACCCACCAGGCTGGGACCTACAAGGAACCCATAAACTCTGCTAAACGATCCAGTCCTTTCTCAATCGTGGCCAAGTCTGTGGCATAGGACATGCGAATACAACTATCATTGCCAAAGGCCACACCGGGCACTGCTGCCACATGCTTTTCTTCCAGCAACCGCTGACAAAAATCAATCGAGCCTAAGCCGGTTTTGCCAATGTTAGGGAAGGCGTAGAATGCGCCTTTGGGTTCCGGGCAATAGACGCCGGGAATGGCATTGAGTCCTTCCAGCATGACGATGCGACGCTTAGAAAAGGCTGCCAGCATGGTTTGGACGCAGTCTTGGGAGCCTTCGAGCGCGGCGATCGCCCCATACTGCGCAAAGGTACAAACATTTGATGTGCTCTGGCTTTGTAGTGTGGTCACTGCCTTGATCAGCTCCACCGGCCCTGCCAAATAACCCAGCCGCCAGCCCGTCATGGCATAGGCTTTGGCAAAGCCATGGGCCACAATGGTACGCTCAAAAATCTCTGGACCAATGGAGCCAATGCTGAGATGCTCGGCATCACCGTAGAGGATCTTTTCGTAAATTTCGTCTGAGACCACGAGGATGTCGTTGTCGACAACGACCTGGGCGATCGCTCTCACTTCATCGGGCGTATAGACCATTCCCGTTGGATTAGAGGGAGAGTTGAAAACCAACAGACGGGTCTTAGGCGTAATGGCCTGCTGGAGCTGTTCCGGCGTCGGCTTAAAGTCTTGCTCAGCTGTGCTTTGGACAATCACGGGCTTGCCCCCGGCCAGCTTGACCATCTCTGGGTAGCTCACCCAGTAGGGGGCTGGGATGATGACCTCATCGCCAGGATCCAGCAGCACCTGCATAAGGTTATAGAGGGACTGCTTGCCACCATTGGTGATGATGATGTTTTCTTGTTGGTAGTTGAGGCCGTTGTCGCTGCGGAGCTTGAGAGCGATCGCCTCTCTCAACCCCGGTTCACCCACCGCAGGGCCATAGCGAGTCTTGCCGTCATCCAAAGCCTGCTTCGCCGCCGTTTTAATATGCTCCGGCGTATCAAAATCCGGTTCACCGGCGCTAAAGCTACAAATGTCGAGCCCCTCCGCCTTCATAGCTTTTGCCTTCGCCGCAATGGCCAGGGTCATAGACGGGGCGACTTGGGTTATTCGGGCGGCCAGTTTCATGGGCAGGGGCATCCGCAGGCAGGTACGGAGTCAATGACTAAACGACACGAGGGGTCTGCCCATGAGTATCTTATATTTTTTGTAAAGCCGGACACCTTCTATTTCGGACGATTTTAATGAAAGTAGAGGATTGAGCTATGGGAAACGGATAAATCCCTGGGCAAAATGAGGAAAAGGCAGTGTTAGTAGTTGATGTGAACTACTAACACTGCCTTTTCACAAGAATTAGATTTAAGCCTTCCTCCTTTTACTTCGGCAAGCTTAGGCACCGCAAGGGATGATTTGAAGGGGATGGTTGTTTCGCTTGCCCCAGCTAGATCTCCCCAGTCCCCTTGAGAAAGGAGAGCTCATCAGACTGCGGGATTTATAAATCCTTGTTCCTTCTCAGCACCAGCGCTATGACTCAATTCCAAAGGTTTCTGCCGTGAAGCTGCCATGGAGGCCATAGGGGATATGTTGCTTGAGGTTGACGCGAGCGACTTCCTGCAAGTTCTGGGCGTTGAGAATCACGAGGTCCGAGGCATGGCGAGCCGCGTTGTAGATCAAGCAGAGCACCCAGCCATCGTCCTCAGCAGTATTGGCATTAGCTGGATCGCGAGGCACAAACAGAGGCTCACTGATAAAACCGCGCGGTGCAGCGGTCCAGGTTTTCGCCTCGCCCTGGAGGTCCAGCTTGATGATGGACTGGAGCGGCGCATTGGCCACATCGGGGTCGATGACGCAGCCGATATAGTAGTAGCGAGCGTCTTTGCCGACCTTGGCGGGGTGAAGGCTGGGGAACTCGCAGGGGCGCAGGCTGATTTCATCGCGGGTGACGCTGCCTTGCTCTAGGTCTGCGGTAAAGCGGAAGAGCTGACCGGGGGGCACGTCTTCAAACACAGTCTCCATAAAGTCTTCGCCGGGCTCGACTGAAGGGAAACTGTCGTAGCAGATGGAATCGACGATTAGATTACCGTCTTGCTCAAATGCGTTCGCATGGTGGAAGACAAAGCAGGAATCGGTTTCAAAGCTTTGGACCGGCTGGGCTGGGTCGCGGGGGATGACCAGCATTTGGGTTTTGCCCTTGGGATTGAACTCTAGGCATTGCGCCGCGCCTTTTTGCCCGAAGACAAAG
>CALIGI010000127.1 GCA_938021205.1 uncultured Pseudanabaenaceae cyanobacterium | reverse complement strand
GGAGCAGTTTGTTGAGTCAGACATTAGGGGGTTGTTGCCGCCGAATCCGCTGAGTAAAGAGGCTGGGGAAGCGCAGGTTTTATTGATTTTTGATGGCTTGGATGAGTTGGCGCTGCAGGGGAAAGTGGGGGCGGAGGTGGCTCAGCAGTTTGTGCAGGAGGTGCTGAGGAAGCTGAATCGTTTTAATACGGAAGGAAAACCGCCTGCCTTGTTGGCGCTGTTGAGTGGGCGAGACTTAGTTGTACAGGCAAATCAGAGCCAGTTTCGAGGGGAAGGGCAGATCTTGCACATGCTGCCTTACTTTGTCTCTGGTAATGAGAAAAACTTATACGAAGATGAGCAAAGGCTGTTGCAGCGAGATCAGCGAGATAACTGGTGGCAGCGCTATGGTGAGGTGACGGGTAAGGGGTATGGCGATGGGATGCCCGATGCTCTGAAGTTGAAAAATTTGGATGAGATTACTTGCCAACCATTGTTGAATTATTTGGTGGCGTTGAGTTATAGCCAAGGCCGATTACCGATTAGTGAAACGAGTAATTTAAATAGTGTTTACGGTGACTTGCTCAATAACGTTTATGAGCGGGATTGGGACTCAGGTGGGCAGTTGCCTGATGTTCGTAGTCTGGATTCAGAGGAATTTGCACAGATCTTAGAGGAAATTGCGCTGGCCACTTGGCATGGAGATGGTCGCACAACAACGGTGAGTGAGATTGAGCAGCATTGTCAGGATGCTGACCTGGAAAGGTTGCTGGAGGTGTTTCAAGCTGGGGGTAAACAAGGGGTGACGCGGTTGCTGACGGCATTTTATTTTCGTCAAAGCGGCCAGCGGGAAAGTGAAAAGGGGGCCAAGACATTTGAATTTACCCATAAGAGTTTTGGTGAGTATTTGACGGCTCGACGAATTGTGTGGGAGTTGCGCACAATTAATAAGGAGATGAAGCGAGGACGAGAGGGGTCGAGTCGCGAGCGGCGGGCAGGTATGAATACAACAACTGCGCTGGAGTGTTGGGGAAAATTATGTGGACCTACAAGCCTGACCCCCTACTTGTTTCAGTTTATCTGCGACGAAATTCGACTGGTCTTCAAGACGAAAGATGGAGCCAGTCTTGTGAAGGAGTGGCAAACGACACTCGCGATGTTGATGGGGGCGATGCTGCGTCAGGGGATGCCGATGGAAAAGCTGGGCTTGCCCACTTTTCAAGTGATGAATGAGCAAGCTAAACATGCGGAGGAGGCATTGTTTGTGGTGTTGAATGCTTGTGCTCGCTGCACTCAAACGGTCTCTGAAGTGAAATGGTCCGATGATGACCAAACTATCTTTGGCGCTTGGCTGGCTCGCATTCAGGGACAGCGCAATGACTGGAACGACAAGTTTTTAGTATTGAATTGCCTCAGTTGGCTCGATTTTAAGCAATCCAAGTTGCGAAATAAAGACCTGGGAAGGGCAAACCTGGGACGGGCAGACCTGAGAGGGGCAGACCTGGGAGGGGCAAACCTGAGAGAGGCAAACCTGAGAGAGGCAAACCTGGAAGAGGCAAACCTGGGAAGGGCAGACCTGAGAGGGGCAGACCTGGGAGGGGCAAACCTGGAACAGGCAAACCTGAGAGAGGCAAACCTGAGAGGGGCAGACCTGGAACAGGCAAACCTGAGAGGGGCAAACCTGTTCGAGGCAAACCTGTTCGAGGCAAACCTGGGAAGGGCAAACCTGGAACAGGCAAACCTGAGAGGGGCAGACCTGAGAGGGGCAGACCTGTTCCGGGCAAACCTGAGAGAGGCAAACCTGAGAGAGGCAGACCTGCTAGCAATTCAGTGGAGCCAAACCACCAACTGGGTAAACATTCGCGGATGGGAATTTGTCCGCAACGCACCAGAAGCCCTCAAGCAGCAACTTAACTTGACCTAAATGAAGCGTGAAACCACCCTTAATCCTCAGGCTCCAAGCGCCTATCCAAAACAAAACCCCAGTGCTTTGACAGCAATTTCAGGAGTCGAAAGTTACCTGAATGCCAGCAGCTGGGGTGAAGATTAGCCTCTCTCGACCAACCCCAATTTAGCTCGCACCAACCTTGACCTTCTGCGATAAAAGCAATAGGTCAAAATACAAAAGCATTGCTACGAGAGGATTCTACTAGCCTACTTAGTCCAGGGTTGTTTTTTTTGGACTAATTTCTTTTGGCTGCCCCTGGAGAGGGCTCAGAAAGCCTTCAAACTCTTTTCGAGAGCTACTGTAGGGTGCTCCTTGCTGATAAGGAGCACCCTACAGTACATGACTTTTTCAATTTTAGCGCAGTATTTGCTAGAGTCGTTCGCCTGGCATGCACTAGTTCCAAGCAGCTCAGCAGCCTGCAACGCCTTCATCCCTAGCTGCTGCTTGTACAGCGGCAGCCACTGCGGGTGCCACTCGCTGGTCAAACGCCGAGGGCACAATGTATTCCTGCGTTAGCTCATCTGCTGCCACTAGAGACGCGATCGCCTCCGCTGCCCCCAAATACATCCCCTGAGTCAAAGCTGATGCCCGACAATCCAGCGCCCCACGAAATAACCCCGGAAATGCCAACACATTATTAATCTGATTCGGATAATCGCTCCGTCCCGTCGCAATCACCGCCACATCCCCCCGCACCAGCTCCGGCTGAATCTCAGGAATCGGATTCGCCATGGCAAACACAATCGGTCCCTCCGCCATGGACCTCACCATCTCCGGCGTTACCACCCCCGGCGCACTCACCCCCAGGAACACATCCGCATCTTTCATCGCATCTGCGAGTTTTCCAGACTCTTCTACTGCCCAAACCTGCTTCGCTTCATTCAAATCAGATCGTGATGTAGAGACAATTCCCTTGGAATCGCAGATCGTAATTTGTTTTGCCCCTGCAGCTTTGAGTAATTGCGCGATCGCAATTCCCGCAGCCCCCGCACCATTCATCACAATCCGAACCTCCGCCATAGACTTCTTCACCACCCGCAAAGCATTCGTCAACGCAGCCAACACAACGATTGCCGTCCCATGCTGGTCATCGTGAAAAATTGGAATATCTGTCTCCTCCCGCAATCGTCGTTCAATCTCAAAACAACGCGGCGCAGCAATATCCTCCAAGTTCACCCCACCAAACACCGGAGCCAAGTACTTCACCGTCTTGACGATCTCATCTGTATCCTGCGTCGCTAAGCAAATCGGAAACGCATCCACTCCACCAAATTCCTTAAACAACAGCGCCTTACCCTCCATCACCGGCAAAGCCGCCTCTGGCCCCAGATTGCCCAGACCTAGAATTGCGCTGCCATCCGTCACAATCGCCACCATGTTCTGCTTCACAGTCAGGCGATACACCTCCTCTGGATGCTCCGAGATTGCCCGACAGATCCGCCCAACCCCCGGCGTATAGGCCATTGCTAGGTCAGCTTGATTTCCAACCGAGATACGACTAGCCACCGTAATTTTGCCACCCACATGCATGGCAAAAGTGCGATCGTCCGCCGACAAGACTTCAACATCAGCAACCTCTCGAATCGCCTGTTCGATCTCGCCTGCATGTTCTGCACTAGCCGCATCCACATCCAGCTCCCGCACCGACTCCTGCAAATTTTGTTCAATTAATCGGATATCACCCAGACTGCCGGAGTTTTTTGCGATCGCCTCAACCACCCCCGCCAACATCCCAGGCCGATTTGGCCCCTTAATACAGACTTTAAAACTAAAACTGGCGCTGGGAGTAAGCTGAGCCATTATTGCGAACCGGGAGTAAATTGTTATCCCAGAATTCTAGCGAGATACCACTGCACAAGTTAATCAGAATTTATTGGATCTAATCTCAAGCCTGGACTCAATTAAATATTGCTGGACTCAAATTAAGACAAAACAGGTCTCGTGAGATTGAAGAATTCAAATTCATGACAAGACTCAGATCAAATGACCAGAACACAAATAAATCCGCTCAAGTTGCTCTAGCATCTACCTCAAAACGCACAGCGAGATCTAACATTTTCATGATCACCTTTAGTCTCAAAAAGAAATTTAAGACTCACTAGCAGACTCAAGTTGAGTCTTAAATAATACTAACGAGTCCAGAATCAAGTCTAATGTATACTATTAAGACTTGATTCTGGACTCATATATAGACTCGATAGACCCTAAGGACGCATAAGACTTATAAGAAGCCTGTGTCATCATGAACGCTATCAAAAGGGGAACGGCCTCATTACCACAACATCTCAGGCCCATCGGCAGTTACTGCGACAAAGCGATATGATGTGACACGAAATTACCGGAAACGAAGCCCCGGAGCATCCGTCAGTAAAAAGGCGATGACCAACTAACCATCATCGTTGTACAACTGCCTCCAGGGAATTAAGGAACTGCCAGACTCATGTTTAGAACTCGACGCAAACCCCTCTTCAACACTCGCCGTCGCAGTGCCTACAGCTCGTCATATAGCCAGAAGCGCAAGCCCCTCAAGCGCTGGCAAATCATCGCTTCCGTCCCCCTCGCATTCCTGGTCCTAGAACTTCTCACCCGTGCAGCAGTAGGCATAGCGGGTAAAACCGATGAAATCAAAGCCTACAATGGCCGTTCCCTTAATTCCGCGACCTATGGTCTCAACTTTGTTGATGCTTCGGGCCGTGCTTACGATGGCTTGCCCCGCTTCGGCGACCTTAGTGTTAAAGCCACGCCACTTCAGGGATACACCCTTTTCCCCAGTCAAAAAAGTGATACTTGGTCCATTAATGGCCAGGGCTTCCGCGCCTCTGCCTCCCTAGATCTTGCTAAAGCAGAGAACGAAATGCGCATTTTTGTTATGGGAGGCTCTGCGGCATTTGGGCAAGGCACCAGCAGCAATACTGAGACCTTTACAAGCCAGCTACAGACCAAACTAAATGACCAAGTTGTAGATCAAAAAAACAACCCCAACAACTATCGCCCCGCAGTGCTTCCTTACTTCGCCGATGAAGCCGCAAAAGCAAAAGCAAAACCCGCAGCAATTCAGGCCAAACAATATAGAGTCGTGAACGCCGCAGTTCCTGGCCATGTCTCCAGCAATCAACTGTCGCACCTCGTCCATAAAGTCTTGCCCTATAAGCCGGACCTGATCATCCTGCTCAACGGCTATGATGATTTGCTACTGCCCAGCGACCAGGAGGCGGCTCAAGTCCCTGGTTTAGAAGAGCTTCAGGACAGCGCGATCACCCACAGCAGCGCAACCGTCAAACAAGGCATTGGCAATCTTCTTAACCGCTCCTTCTTCCTTAAAAGCATTCGCTACTGGGTACTCAAACCCCACGAAAAGACAGGGATTGTTCTTCCTCCCACTTTCAAAGCAAGCAGTCTCAACCTCCCTTCTGAAACCAGCGAACTAGAGCAACGAGCAAAACGTTTCGAAGACAACCTCAGCAAAATGGCAGCAGTAACAAGTGGTGCCAACATCCCTGTGATTGTGGCAATCCAGCCCGAAATCACCAGCCGTATTGACTATGGCATCACCAACGATGAACAGGCCATCCTCGACAAACTAGGTAACAGCTACCCTGAACGGATTAAGACTGGATATACTCAGCTTCGCCAAGGCCTAGATAATGTCAAAAATGCCTACCCTGGTAAGGTCTTACCCCTTACCCTCACCGACCTTTACTACGGTGAAAAAGAGTCCGTCTTCCTTGATCCAATTCATATTAGTGATGCAGCCCATCAGAAACTAGCAGACAAGCTTTATGGCGCAGTAACATCACGTTTAAAGGTTGAATCGATTCCTTTTGCAGCAGCAAAGCAGTAAAAAGAATCTAAGCCAAATAGCCATAAAAAAGGAGAAGCAATTGCCTCTCCTTTTTTGTCTACTCCCCTGTTGACCTTTGTGGTTTACTCCATCTTTCAAATGAGAGCGAATCCACTTCAATATTTTCTTATTACATTGTCGTTTTTGCCTTGAAATAATGCAACTGCCATAGAATTTCCAAGCTTCTAAACAGCTAATTTCTCGTTTGAGGAGCAAGTCATAGCTTGTTCCACATTGAGCGATCGCTTCAAACTCAATACCATACCAAATCCCATCGACAAGGCGGTATTGAGAAAGGTCACTCACGACAATACAATCACTGGCCTGTTTAGCTTTCAGCCCCTGACGCTCCACATCAGCCAAACAAAGTAAGCCTGTCTCGGGATGAACATAAAACTCATTCCGCCAGCGACCTAGCCGTGCATTTCCCCAATGCCACGGAACACCACCCTTAGCGTAGGGCTAGCTATCAACCATCTCCACCGCAGTACAAACATAAGCAGATACATGCTCCAGCACATGTTGACCCGCCATCGTATTGCCTTTCACCTCTGCGCATGCCACCCCGAGGTCGCTCAATCAAGATTTCATCCAACTGATGCACACTCATAAGTCATTTCTTTCTATTCTTTCGTTTCCGCTTCTGAAGCACCTTCTTTGGGCAATAACTCCGCCAAGCCTTGCTTAGACCAGCTCTCCCGTCGATAGGAAATCGCAGAAATCTCCTCTAACCGAATCAACCAAATTGACTTCCAAGAAATCTCATCACTGGGACCGTCATACTCATCCTCCGAAACACAGAGATAACGAATCTCCACACAGCTCGGGTCTAGATAGATGGGAACACCAGAGACAGTTCCCCAAGGAAAGCGAAATAACACCTCAGTCTCATGACGCACTGCCTCTTCCAGACGGAAATAGAGACGCTTAGAAAAAGAAGGCTCTTTAGTCAGAACTGGGCTTAAATCCTGCATCACACTTCCTTTGGATAATCTGTTTAGTAAGACGATGCAACTCGACTGAAGTTGCTCAAATGATGGAGAGGACGGGAATCGAACCCGCATGCAGCTAGCGATCGCTTTAAGGAAACGCGCTTCCTTACTACCCAATGGGCTCTCACCCACAAAGCAAGCGGGAACTTCCCCCACCTTGGACAACTAATTCCGTTCAGTGCTTCTGCAACCCGCGATCCACTAGCCCTTCAGAAGAACTAGCCCAACCATCCTTGTCAGAACCGGTCTTATCAACGTTTTTCCGGTGCTTATCCATTCTCAGCCACCTCCCCAAGTGTTGACTAGCGGAAGAAGGAGGAGTCGAACCTCAACAGCAAAAGCCATTCCCCAGTTTTCCAAACTGGTCGCCGTCCATCGGCAGCATCTTCCATATGGTTGCTATAGTCTTGTTGACTCGATCTATAATTGGCGGAAACTGGTGGAATCGAACCACTACGGCAGCACCGTACGCCTGCTTTCGAAACAAGTTGCGAGCCATTCGCCGCAGCTTCCATAAAGTCTAGTCAACTAGATTAAAATTTGAGTCTGTCTAATGCAAAACGATCAGACAGACCCGTTGTAAATTGGCGGAAAGTAGAGGAGTCGAACCCCTAGGCCAAAGCCCACCCTGGTGTTCAAGCCCAGTTGCCAACCCCTTAGCGGTACCGTCCACGGCTAGAATCGCCGATTGAGTGAAGCCAACGATTCCATTTGGGGTGACTGACGAGACTTGAACTCGCTAATACTGGGTTCACAAACCAGCGCCTTGACCGCTTTGGCTTCAGTCACAGTGGATCTAGTGGGATTT
>CALIGI010000126.1 GCA_938021205.1 uncultured Pseudanabaenaceae cyanobacterium | reverse complement strand
CTATTAGCGAAGAATAAGTAGCTGGGCGGAATTAACTGTTAAACCTGATCGATGTTTTTGGCTCCGCTCAGTCAGTTAAATCCCTTACTAGGAAAGAAGTCTGAGGATTGATCGAAGTTAAATCCCATTTGCACAGAAATTTCGCCTACCTACTTAACCTTGCGAGATTATTAATAGTGTTGCTTCTGAAAATTAGTTGAAAAATAAATGCATTTAAGATTTGTTTCTTTGCGCAGATCGCTCCCCTACCTCAAGAAACTCGCGATCGCCTACCTCCTCCTCTGCCTCGGCTTCTATTTCTTCCAGCAACGCCTCCTCTTCTACCCCGCCAAAAAACTAGCCAACACCCCAGACCTCTACCAACTCGACCACCAAACCCTCAACATCCCAATTCCTGAGACTTCAGCCACCCTAAACGGCTGGTGGATTCCTGCCGACCAGCCCGACGCCCCCACCCTCCTCTACTTCCACCACAACGCCATCAACATCGGCGCAAACGTCAGCCAAGCCCTGCAATTCCAAGAACTCGGCTACAACGTCTTCCTCTTCGACTACCGAGGCTACGGCAACAGCTCCGGCCCCTTCCCCACCGAATCCCGAGTCTACGAAGACGCCCAAGCCGCCTGGACCTACCTCACCCAAACCCGCAACATCCCGCCCCAAGAAATCATCATCTACGGCCATTCCATTGGGGGAGCCGTAGCCACAGACCTCGCCGCCAAACAGCCCGAAGCCACTGCCCTCATCGTCCAAAGCTCCTTCACCAGCATCAAAGACATGACCAAACGGTTGGGGCTCTACTGGGTGCTGCCCGTCGAGTGGATGCTCAAGCAGAAATTCGAGTCCCTAGCAAAAATGCCCCAAGTGGACATGCCAGTCCTGATCATCAACGGCACCCACGACATCCAAATTCCCGTCTCCATGGGAGAGCGACTATTTGAAGCCGCTGCTGGCCCCAAGGAGATGATCGTGATTGAGGGCGGCAGCCATGACAACCACATGGATGACCCGTATTTACAGCGACTTCAGGCGTTTGTCACCGAGGCAATGCAGTAACAACACTAGGCCAGAGAATTGAACCAGACCCAATACCACCGTAGTGACATGGCATGCCATGTCAGCCCCAGCATTTGTCAGCCTAGCGATCTAATTTCATCCTCGTTCCTAAGCCGCTTCAAACTTCAGCGACACACCATTAATGCAATGGCGCTTGCCGGTGGGCTTAGGACCATCAGCAAAGACATGGCCGAGGTGCCCGCCACAGGTTGCGCAATGAACCTCCGTACGCAACATCAGCAGCGAGCGATCTTCGCGGGTCGCTACGGCATCTTCGAGAGAGGCGTAAAAACTAGGCCAGCCCGTGCCACTCTCAAACTTCGTCTCGGAGGAATAGAGGGGCGAGTTACAGCCCGCGCAGTTATAGATGCCCTGGGCTTTGATCTGGTTAAGAGGGCTGCTGTAGGGCCGCTCGGTTGCTTCTTGACGCAGCACCGCAAACTCCGCTGGTGTGAGGATTTTGCGCCATTCGGCCTCTGTCTTGCTGACTGGGAAGCTACCTTCTGCATGGACATTCGTCTGAGCAGCAGCTTGATCTGGTGCCCTGGAGGGAAAGAAGCGGGAGAGGGCGATCGCGCCAACAGCTGCTCCACCGATCTGCAAAAAATCGCGTTTTTTCATATCTTAATGCCTTCGCCCGATTCAGACGTGACTCCACCAAATATCGACTTTCTATAGGTTATCTTGCAAGCCTGAGATTGGCCTGAGATAGAGTATAAGTCTGAGACTTTGCTCGCTTTAATGAAAACCTCACCCCATTGGGGACAGAGTTATTGATCAGCCGAGCATTGAATGGCTTGAATTAGGGCAGGAGTAAGCTCAAGTCCATGTTCCGAGAAGGTGGACTTGAGTGACGTATCGTTGAGGTTGCCTCTGGCAGAGACTGAGAGATGGCAAGCTCTAAAGAACTTTGGATAGTCTTGAGCTGAAAGTTTTCGGCTAATGTTCGATATTTCTGAGTAAAGCCTCGATAGTTCTTAGAAACTTGGTCTAGCTGATCTAACTCCTGACAAAATGCCTTAATTAAACCTGATAGCGCAAGTTTCTGTAGATCTCGAAGCTTCTCCACTGAAGGAAGCATAAATTGAGAGTCATCCAAATCTTCGATGTCCGAAGTATGAGTGTTTTGAAGCGTTCTTGTCTCATAGACCCAGTCTAGGGTTAGAGCCGTTTTTAACGCTGTAAGTAGCTCCCGGAGTTGAATAGGCTTAGCGATAAAGCAGTCGCCGCCTGCATCTAGACTTTTTTGTTGATCCGATTGAAAAACACTTGCTGATGAGACAAAGAGCTTTATTGGGCGAGTTGCCGAATGTTGTTTGAGCAACCGAACAAACTCATAGCCATCCATCTTAGGCATGACTAAATCTGTAATGATGAGATCAGGCTTGTCTTCAATGGCTAGCGCTAGACCCTGCTTTCCATTGTCTGCCTCAATTATCTTGAATCCTAAGGGAATCAGCATATTTTTGATAACAGCTCGATTTTCCCAGCGATCGTCCACAACGAGAATTTTCTTGGTTTCGCCTTGATAAGCCAAGATTTTCTGTTCAGATAACTCTAGAAGCGATTGCCTGTCAATCTCGACTTCAGGACAGCAAATCGAGAAGGAAAAACAGCTCCCTTTACCTAGAGTACTATTGACTTTTAGCTCTCCTCCCATTATCTTGACGATTTTATGGCTGATGGCTAAGCCTAGGCCAGTTCCTTTTGACCGTTTTTCAAGATTACCGACTTGTTCAAAGGGCATAAATATTTTATTGAGATCTTCTGGATTTATCCCAGGCCCTGTATCACGAACCTCAAAGCAAAGGCAATAATCTTGTTTCGAGACCTCGCTCTCCTGCTTCAAGGCCAAAGGTCTTCCTGTCACTTGAATTTTGACTTCACCTCGATCTGTAAATTTTATGGCATTGTTGATGAGGTTAAATAGAACTTGCATAAGCCGCTTCTTGTCGACACAAATCCCTTGAGGCAATAGTGGGCTGAGGTTATAGCGGAAGGTAATATCTTTTTTGTGAGCCTGAATGCTGAACATTTCAACAATAGCTTGCATGAAGTTTCTAAAGTCAACCTCCGATGGGTAGAGGTTCATTTTTTGAGATTCGATTTTGGAGAGATCTAAAATTTCATTGATGAATGTTAGAAGATGTTGGCCACATTGCTCAATCATCGATGCATGGGCAATCTCTTGAGGCTTCAAATCTTCTGAATTTTGAAGGATTTGAGCGTAGCCTAAAATCCCATTTAGTGGGGTTCTCAGTTCATGACTCATGTTGGCTAGGAAGTCGCTCTTCGTACGATTAGCACTATTCGCTAATGCCGTCGAAACTTCTAATTCTTTAGTGCGTTGCTTAATGCGAGTTTCCAGTGAGTCATTGATGTCTTTGAGCTTTATTTCTGCTTCCTGTCTTGCAAATGCACCACCAAAGCTATTTGCGACGGTCTTTAAAGCATCGGTTTCGCTAGCACTCCAGATGTGACCCCGGTGGCAATCGTCAAACCCCATAAATCCCCAGAACACATTACGTACGGAAATGGGGACGACGACCAGAGATAAAATATTCTGCGCCTCTAGGAGCTTCCGCTCTGAGGCCGGAAAATCTCGAACCAATCCTGCGATATGTCGTCCCTGGGATAGCTCTTCTGGCCAGCGAGAGAACAAGTCAGCAAGGGGAAAATTTTGTAACTCTGGATTTTCAATTTCAGGCTCAATGCCCTCGGCAACCCATTCCCATTTCTGACTGGCGAGGAGTTGCTGGGTTAACGGTTCTTCGTGACAACGAAAGAGATAAACGCGATCTACCTGCGTGGCATTACCGAGTATTCTTAGCGCTCCTTGGATAGATTCACGGTAGTCCGTGACATTGAGCAAGCTATCATTGGCGCGGGCAATGCCTGCCAATAAGCGTTCAGCGAAAGCGAGCCTCTGCTTCAAATCCTCTTGTTCATTGGGGTTAGCATCTGGCATGGATTGCGATAAGTTAGAGAAAATCTCCAGTGACTAGATGCCTTCATCATGGGTTATTCGGGAATCTTGGATAATCGTAGAATCTCAGATCCTCAACTCAGTGAGACTACGCACAAATACCCGGACATAGATGGACCGTATTGACTAGGTTTCCATCAGCTCGGAGCGGGGGAGAAGTACAAGTTGGGGGACTGTGACCTTACCTGCAACTAAACGTTCTTTTTGGCGCTTGGACAAGCGTTTAATACGAGATTCTAAGCGAGATGCTTCGGATTTGTTCTTGCCTGCTTCTGTGGTGAAGACAAGGAGTAATGGAGACTTTCCCTTCAAATATTTGGCGCATTTCTTTCCCTGGGAACGATGTTCCTCAAAACGCCGCTCAAGATCAATCGTTATGCCCGTGTACAGGCTGTTGTCGTTGCAACGAATAATATAGAGAAACCAAGGTGGTTCAGCTTGAAGCATTGGTCTAACCGAATAGGAGCCGCAAATCCATGCCAAAGCGCGAGTCGCGCAGAGACAAGGGGGCAGGGGGAGCATTCTGGCTAATGCTGATTCGAAACCCCATGTAAGCCTACCTTAGGCCTGCCTGGGTCCTAGCGGAATTTCTCGTTGCTGCCTTGGCGATCGCTCAGTCCCAAGATTATCTCAAGACCTAGAGCAACCGTAGAATAAAGGGATAGCGAAAGACCCGTTCCCGTTTGACAAAGAACCAGGCGATCGCCGCCAGCGGTGCCACCCCATAGCTAACGCCTGCCACCATGGCCAAGAGCGTAACCAAATTCCACAGCAGCGGCACCTGGGTTAGCAAATCGCTTGCTTTGAGTAGGATTGGGCTGCCCGCAGTGGTGATGATGGCGATCGCCAACATCGTAATCCAGTAGTTCACCACTTCTCGCCCGTGGATTTTCAGTGTTTCTTCTGTGGCGAGGTAGAACAAACCAAGGGGAAACAGAACGGGGAGGATCGCGATGCCCAAGGGCTTGATTAACTCGGGCGCGATCGTTCCCTGGTGCAGGAGCGCTTGCCCCAAATCTTGCCAAAGAGAACTAGGCAGTAGGGGAGACAAGAGCAAACCGCCGTAGATGGAAAGGTGGAGAGCAACGATGGTGACTTGCTCGCTAATATCGGGCTGGAATTGCTGACTCTTTTCCCGAGCTTGCCGTTCTGCGCTGAGGGGATCGCGAGCTTTGGGATGGCATTGCATGGCATGGAGAAACTGGTGAGCCCAGCGCTGGGTGCCCTTGTCGCCAATCTTGACCAGATGTTGGCAGAGGTGGGTGGCATCTTTCTGCTGGCGGTTGCCGCAGTAGGCGCGAGCTAGGGCGATGTGGGTGTGGGGTTTGGCATTGGCAAATTGGATTTGCTTGAGGTAGCGCTCTAGCAAACTTACGGCTTTGTCATATTTCTGGGTGGCGAGGGCTTCTAGACCAGCATCGCGTAGCTTGCGATTGCTCTTTCCTGGGCTAGCTGTCGTGGTGGGCTCAGGGTCGCTGATCTGGAATGCAGTTTCGCTATCATCGATGCCCTCAATGGTGACGAACTGCGTGGCCTTACCATCTGCCCGGTCGTCCAGGGGACGCTGCTTTTCCAAAGCTGGTAGCTTTTTCCAGGACCAATGCTTCAGGTCTTCATTGGGGTGACTGGAAAGACTTTGGCAAAGAGCAATGGCATCATTCCATTGTTCCAATGCCTCATGAGCTTGAATCAAAACTCGAGTGGCAACTGCATAATTCTGGTTCTCCGGCCCCACTGCTGTACGCCAGCGCTCAAGCAGGGGAATGGCCTCCGCATAGCGTTCCTCGCGCATGGCAAGCATGGCTTGAATACCGTCTTGCATGGGGAATTTGGTGCTTACCATAGGTCCCAGGTGAAGATGCACTAATAAATAAAGTCGAACTTAGGGTGCCCATTCATCTTCAAGAATTGGGATAAAGCAGTGGGGCTCTAGGTATGGGGTCGCAGGTTTCTCGGAGCCGATGCCATAGAGAGGCTGAGGTTGATGGAGAACAAAAAGCACCCATAAAAGACGGCTATGGCTCTCTCAATCGGTGGGCTTGGGGGCGTAATCCGTGCGATTAGTCCGAGACTTATTTCACCATCGTAGCCAATACTTCGCGAATGGTTTCTGCAGGTACCTGATCCGTGATGATCACCTTGCCGATCGCCTCGGGCAAGACAAACCGCACTTTACCTGCTTTCACTTTCTTATCATTCTGTAGAGCGGCGACAATGGCTTCTTGGTGATCTGCAATGGCTGGGGGAAGTTGAGTCGGCAACCCCGTTTTCTCAATCAGCGCCACCTGCCGGTCCTGGCTGGCTTGATCCCACAGATTCAACTTAATGCCCAATGCGCCAGCGGCGACCATGCCGATCGCCACGGCCTCCCCATGGTTGATGCCTTTGTATTGCATCAAGTTTTCCACTGCATGACCAATGGTGTGACCGTAGTTGAGAATGGCGCGGATGCCCCCTTCCCGCTCGTCCTGGCTGACAACCTCTGCCTTGGCTCCACAGGATTCGCTCAGGATTTGGCTAAGCAGGGCGTCGCTGATGTGGCTGAGGTCATCAAGGCGAGGGCTAGCTTCTAGGGCTTCAAACAGCTCCTGGGACCAGATGATGCCGTATTTAATTACCTCGGCCATGCCCGCGCGGAATTCTCGGGGGGCGAGGGTTTTGAGGGTTGTAGGGTCGATAAAGACGAGCTTGGGCTGGTAGAACGCGCCAATTAGGTTCTTGCCTTGGGGATGGTTGACGCCGGTTTTGCCGCCGATGGAGGCGTCCACCATCGCCAGGACGGTGGTGGGCACCTGAATGAAGTTGATGCCGCGTAGCCAGGAGGAGGCGGCAAAGCCCGTCATATCTCCCACCACACCGCCGCCCAGGGCCACCATGGTGGAGGAGCGTTCGAGGCGATGGGCGATCGCACTGTCGTAGATCGCTTGAATGGAGCCCAGGTGCTTGTGCTCTTCTCCGGCGGGGATGAGATGGTGGATGACGTCGAAGCCTGCGGAGGTGAGGGAGGCGAGGGCGCGATCGCCATAATGCTCAAAAATTTCAGCATTGGACACCAGCAGCACTTTTTTCCCTAATGGTTTTGCCAGGC
This sequence comes from uncultured Pseudanabaenaceae cyanobacterium, assembly GCA_938021205.1. Classification (GTDB taxonomy): domain Bacteria; phylum Cyanobacteriota; class Cyanobacteriia; order PCC-9006; family JAAUQQ01; genus JAAUQQ01. The sequence goes on along the minus strand of CALIGI010000126.1, from coordinate 19,788 downwards.
CCGGGCCAGCATCGCCAGCCATCCAGGCTCCCAATTGGTCCAGACCACCGGGCTGAATGGCGATGCTATAGGGCTGCTGGGGAAGTGGAACGGGAATCGTGCTCTGCATGGCCGGGGAGAGGATAGGGCGAAGAAGTCTTGAGTTCTATCCTATCTGGCTGGCTGAGCCACGCCCCATCGTGTTGCCGCTGCTTACGGATTTAAGGTCGACTACCAATAATCGTTAAGCCGGGAGTAACAACTTAATGTCACAGAATCTAGAGTCTTAAACCCGCCATGGGTGGTATAACCCCTCGGTGTGGTAACACTGTATATAGCGTAATCTACAACACTTTGCAGAGACCAAGGCAATGCAGCTTGAGACCCGCCCCACCGCCGCTTCTTCCTATGCTAGAAGCCTAGTCTCCAGAGGCTGTCCCCAGCCCCTAGCAACGCTGGCAGGGGAAATCCTCGCGAAAACCGACAATGCCAGAGAATACAGTCCGGATGAGAAAGCTGTAATTGAACAGGCCTATGCCCAGTTGAGCCGATAAGTGAGCTGTCGAGAAATCAGAGTCTGTTCAACTAGGACAATTGCTTGGAACGCAGGATTTCCCGATATTCATATAGCGTCTCCCAAGAGAGACGAGCCGTGTATTTCATTGGACGCAAATCTTTGCCCTGTTCAATGACTTGAAGCTGAGCCATTACCGTTTCAATCGCTCGGGCAATCTCCTTTAACTCTTCGGCATTGATGGGGGCGGTAGACATGTGTGAGACTCTGAAATGTTGATAGAGAGCTTCGGTTACTAAACTAAGTCCCTGCTTCCAAGCCCCTGGATAATGAAGGGGGGCTTGAATAATCTGTCAGCTCTCGCTGGGGTTGGCAGTAATTGACTAGCCACATTCCTCATCCACTGACGAATCTCTTGGAGAAGGACAGCCATACTGATGCTATGGACCCTGGGTGATATTACTCAATTTAGATTCCCACAATCAGATTCCTTTTTTCTCTGTCAACAATTAAATTTACCTAGATTTTTCTCTCCCTCGTCGAGACTGATACATTGCTGTGTCTCACTGATGCTTAGTGTTCGCTCAGCGTTCTCTAAGTACAGAGGCACTGTGGTCCCATTCCAACTGGGCCAAAATGAAAAGGCAACCCGCGATCGCGCCCCCCGTAATGCCAAACAACCCAGCAGGTAGCATCCATACGAGACCTATGGCGATAAGGTGAACCAGAACCACTCCAATCAAGGCTCGAGAGCCCATGCCAATCGCCGTGATTCCGTAGCCCAGGGCACAGAGCCCGAGCCACAGGGGGCATAGGTTCAGCAGGATAGGTACTACGCTCAGGTAGATGGCATAGTCAGTCAGACCTAAGCCTATGAGGGTGATGACAGCCCAGAGATAGACTACCCAGCGAAGATTCAAGGCCACAGCCCAGGGCCAAGCGCGGAGACTTGTGGTGGTGAGCATCGTCAAGCTCAGGGCCGACCAAACTCTGGCCTGGTGGTGCCAGTCAAAGGCATGGAACTGAGCGGTCAAAAAAATAATGGCTGTGGCGATCGCCCACAGCAGCAGGGCTTGATCGAGACGGGTGTAATACAGGCTTGAATGCCCACCAGTCGAGGGTTGTTTGCCTAGATAAAGCACTCCCTCCCGTTGATTTATGTCCAGGTTGTCGCGCTTCCATTGGAACGCCGGAACGGTTCGATCAAATCGTCGATTAAGGCCCACTCAGCGATCTCCCCTTGTGTTTGAGTTCGGTGCCTTGCTTGACTGCTAACCCTGTGAGGTTCAGCCATGGCCTAGTCAGTATAGGGCGGAGCACTAGATGAGGGAACGTTGGTTTCCAGGATCCCATGGCCCAAGTTGGGCTGGGTTTCGCTCCTGTCAGAAACCTTACTGGGGAAGGAACCTGGGTTTTGGGGCTCTGCCTGTGAAAATCCCCCTTAATCATGGATTTTCAGAGCTCGAACTTAGGGCCAAAAGCAATTGGATCAAAACTGCCCTGGGGGGCTTTCCCCTCCTTATGGCAGGATGTGATGACAAAATTGTTCGGTTGCTTCGGGTAATGGAAGAATTTTGCAGGACAATAGTCCGTGAATTTTCGGAAAGGTTGTGTAGTTGTAAAAGTGCTCAGCGTTATCGGCGCGCGAGACTCTGATGCTGTGGATGCATCTCATTGTGGATTTGCCCAAGAAAACATGCCCCATTCCGATCCCGAATCATTGCCTAGCACAGAGCTGAATCCCGCTGTGGGCAAACCACCCGCGACGGACTTGCCTGCTTTGTCTTCCTCTGGAGGCGGTGGGATATTGGGAGCTGGCTTGATTCCAGTGGGCGCGGTACTCGGCGATCGCTATCGGGTGGTGCGCCTGTTGGCTCAAGGAGGGTTTGGTCGCACTTACTTGGCGGAGGATTTGCAACGTTTCAACGAATCCTGCGTACTGAAGGAATTTGCCCCCCAAGTCCATGGAGCTGACAACCTCGCTAAGGCCCAAAGCCTGTTTGAGCGGGAGGCTGGGGTGCTCTATCGCCTCGACCATGACCAAATCCCCCGGTTCCGAGAGCTACGGCAAACCACCTATAACGATCAGCCCTATCTGCTTTTGATTCAGGATTTTGTACCGGGCTGGACCTATCGAGATTGCTTGGGCGATCGCCAGCAACATGGCAAGACCCTGAGCGAAGCCGAAGTGGCGCTGATGCTTAAGCAATTGCTGCCGGTCCTGGCCTATCTCCACAGTCGCGGTGTGATCCATCGCGATATTGCCCCGGATAATTTGATTCAGCGCGATCGCGATGGCCTGCCGGTGCTGATCGACTTTGGTGCGGTCAAGCAAGCTGCCGTAACCGTAATCAACGAGATTAGTAACCGATCTGACCAAGGTACTCGCTTGGGTAAGCTGGGCTACGCTCCGCCGGAGCAAATGCAGCAGGGGGCAGTGTTTCCCCACAGTGACATTTATGCCCTGGGCGCTACGGCTTTAACGCTGCTGAGCGGCGAGGAGCCCCATCAACTGATGGACCCGGACACCCTCGATTGGACTTGGGGCCAAGCCATTCACCTCAGTCCTGGATTTGCGGCGGTGATCAATCGCATGGTGGCCCTGCGGCCCCGCGATCGCTACCCCTCTGCCAGGGCTGCTCTGCGAGATTTGGAGCGACTGGAGACGCTACCTAACCGACCCGTTCCCAGCAAGCGAGGGACCATGGACCCATCCTTAGCCCCTGCACCCACGGTTTTTCCCGGCTCCACCGTGGCTGCCCCCAAGTCCTCTTTGATGCGGGCTCGATTGGGCAAGGCAGCTCGACGTGAGCTTCGGGGGCGTGATGCTGGAGCAACTCCCAGCGTAATAACTTCGCCTCAACCTGGCCTCGCTAGATTGGGGCAGGCTTTTTGGCCTGGGGGTCTGCTATTGGGTGGCATTGGTTTTCTCGGAGGGGTGTTGCTATGGCAACGGTCTCCTATACCAGTTGCCGTTAATCCGCCAATTCCCGTTGTGGAAGCCCCTAGCGAAACGGCGATTGCTAAGCCCCCGGTCCTCAGTGAGGCGGAAGTGAAACGCCGCGCCCAATTAGACCAGCGCCGCAGTGAATTGGGCATTCCCGCTGGGTTTTTTGCCCAGTTTATTGGAGAACGTTTTGACAGTTTGCACCCAGAGATTGGGGGCCGTGAGCTGACACCTGCCCCATCGGATAATGCGCTGCGCCAGGAACAGATGGAGGTTTCTGATTTTTGGTTGGAGCAGCTATCGGTTTTGGGAACTGAGCAGCGATCGCGCCTGGGCTCCTATGGTGACAGCGAATTTGAGCAATGGGTGGCCACGGCGGCGACGCGATCGGTGAATCGAAATGATTTTCTGGATCGTGTGGATAAAGCAGTGGCTGTACAACTGCCGGAAATCCTCAGTCAAGGCGATAGTGCTGGGGTTCTGCAGGTGAGGCGGGCGATCGCCAGCACCGTCATCTCATCCCTTCGCGCTACCAGCAGCAGCGTTGCAACGATTGCCGTTGACCCAGCAGGCAATGCTTACCAGCAGGCCAGCTTAAAGCCGGGACAGACCCGCGTGCAGCAGGTTCAATTGCGTCAGGGGCAGAATTTACGCATCATTCTAGAGGCACCTGCTGGGGTGAAGTTGGCGCTATATAAGCCGGGGCAAACGAGTAATCCGCTGGTCAGCAGTCACTATTGGGAAGGCCGGGTGCCGGTGACGGGCAAATATCAGATTCGTCTTTCGTCTGATGCGAGCAGCCCGTTGGCATACACACTGAATTTGATTGTGGAGTAACCGGGTTTTGGGTTGGGAAATGCTCTCGCTCTTTACGGATCTTTGGTTCTACGGCATGGTCGTTGCTATGCCCGGTATTATTGTTTTTCGCACGCGGTGGTGTGGCGTGCCGCTAGCAACGCTTTTCGGCTGGTTTGCTTGGCTGGTGTGGGCGTATATGAGCTTTAGAGTTGATGAGCATTTCTATCTGCTTGGTGAGCTGGGAGATAGAAATATTCCTCAAATTGATGAGCAGGTACATCCATTTGTTTACATGGGCTTGCTTTTCTCTGGGGTCTATAGCTTTGCCCTGTTGATGGTCCTAGTCTTGATTCGGGTTCTCCGTCGTAAGCTTACAAATCTCTTTTGAAAGATGAAATGTTTCTGATGCAGTCCCTAAATGTCGGGACTTGTCTTCTCGTTGGGCGAACTAAATGACTGAGGGCGAAGCATTTCGACGATATATTGCTGATGGGCAACAACCTCATTTGCGAAATGCTTCGCCCCTACATTCAGAACCGTATAAGTCACCTCCAATGTAGATTAACGGATGGCGTTGGGTGGGGTGCTGGCGGGAATCTGCGCAGGTAGGCTGACACGAATGGGGTCGCTGATGGCCATGCTGCCTGCCATATCGATCACGGCTTGACGATCGCCCGACGGGAAACTCAGCGTATAAATCACATTTTCCTGTTGCCACATCACACTCGTGAAACGCTCACTGGCTCGCTTCTTGAGGCCATCTACAAGGTAGCCCACTAGGCCAGGACGGAACGTGATGCGATCGCCCACCTGCTTATGGCGCTGCAACTCCTCACGGGCATGAACCGCGCTACTGCGGTCAATGGAAATACTGCCCGCATAGCAAGGTGCTGTGCCGCTATCACAACTAAACAGCCCTACATTCACTGTTGTTGGTGTCGCCGAAGCAAACACCTGGATGTTTAGCTCGCTAGGGTCATTCCCCCCCACTGCCTTAATCTCCTCCGGCAAGCGAATGGGAAAGCCCGGAGGCGAACTCTTAATAACGTCATTGATATGGGGGAAAAACAGCGGATCGGGCTGGGCATGGACAACATCCTGCCCCAAGCTAATCACGACTGTTCCCAATGCCAAACTTCCCCACCAAAGTGCAGTCCGCTTCATAGATGCAATCGACATATAAATTTCAAGTCGTAGGTGAATAGGAATTTGATTGATGCGATCGCTTGGCAAGCTGCCGTAGCAAGGGCGATCGCTCCAAGCCTTTACTACCAACTAGACCCCCCTGATTGCCGGATAGTTTCGAAAAACTTAAGTTCTCATCTCGGTTTCTGCCTTGCGATTCTAGAGGAGCCGGATCGCCTGCCTTGTGGGAGACAAGCGGCAAATCTCCCCCTAGCACGACCCAAGCCACAGTCACCCCATCCAAGCCTCAGTCCCATATATCTCCCACCTGTTGCATCATCTCCCAGCCAGGGAAATATAAGCCCAACACCGGACCTCACCGAGGCCCTTCACACACCTGTCAGGTGCAGCCACCGCCCACTCTTCACCCCCCGGCGTTTCACCATGCTGTCCACCGCCTCTACCCAAAACTCCCCAACCCCCAGCATCCTTGATCTAGCCGACAAGCTCGCTGCAAAACAACAAGCAGAGCAACAGACCAAGAAGCGTAACCCCAAACCCGCTCCCATCCAGCCCGAGCCCAGCACCACCGACAATTCCCTCGACCGTCTCTTCCCCTACCTCCAACCCAGCCCAGAAGTCCTCGGCAGCATTCAGTGGGATCCCCTTGGTGTCGTCATCGCCCCCACAAGTGTCTTTAGCCCCGGTATGCTCGCCAACGCCTTCTACTTCGGCCATCCCCGCTGGGGCCGGGAGTATGCTGAGCAGGCCCACCGAAATGAAGCCTTTTGCGATCGCTGGCAAGCTGCTCTCCAGCAACACAGCCCCGACGGCTGGGATGGCAAAGTCGTCATCGACCTTGGCTGCGGCGCAGGCAGCCTTTGGGAACGCCTCGGCGGTGAACCCGCAGAAATCATCGGTGTCGACATCAGCCTTGGAGCCCTGCATTGGGCCGCCGCCGATGGCTACGCAGCCCTACGAGCCGATGCCCACCAGCTCCCCCTCAAAGATCAATGTGCTGACATCGTCTGTGCCAATGCCCTCCTACACCACTGTGATGATCCCGCCCAAGTACTCAAAGAAGCCGCTCGCCTCGTCAAACCCGGCGGTCTGCTCATCACCGATATGGATCCTCAACAGAGTGCCTGGCAGCGTAAAGGCTGGGGCCTCTGGCTCAACCAGCAATCTTGGCCAAGTCTAATGGACTGGCTGCGGGACGAACTGCCCCAAGCGGATCAACAGGTTTGGCAAAGCGCCACGGAACTGCACAACCGTCAGCCCAGCCAGGGCATACAGGCCGACCTCTTCCAAAGCATTCTGGCTCCCCTAGGCTTTGATGTTCAGGTGCATCCTCATAACTCTGACCATCGCCAAGGCGTTGGTGCTGAACTATTCCAGGGCCAATGGGGCAAGGCTTCGGCTAAACTCCGCTGGGAGCAGCGCCTCTCCGGTATCGACAAACACCGTCCCAGTAGTGCTTCCACCCTGCTTTGTGTCGCGAGACGTCCCTCGGTGGCAGACTTAGACTTACTGGAATGGGTACAACAGGGGGCTGCTTAGGACAGCTTTGGAGCCTGGGAGGCGATCGCGCATCACCCCTCACTACTCTCACTACCATGTGTATGTGCCCTCATCATTGTGAGCTGGGAGGCTTAGCTCACAATACTGCTAAGCCGGAGCCAATCAGCCCGTTTGGTCAACCTCAGGTGAAACAGGGCATCTAGTCGGAACCTATCGGAGCCAGAACTCATCTAGGGATATGAAGACTCGCACCAGTCTCCTGGGATAAACTTGGCTTTACCCCAGGAATAAAGGCCATAAACAGACGGTTTGCGATTGCAGCCGTCATCATGGAGGGAGTCGTCCCCCTCTTGTATCGCTTGAATCCCTTGCTTAGGCTGTCCTCTATCTAAGCTAGAGACCCTCCCAAAAAGGAAGTAGAAGCGCCCTTGCTTCAACGGACGTTCTGTCCACAGTCTGCATCTAGCGCTTAATGCTCCCGCTTTGCCTGTTCCAGGCAGCCCCCACGAGGCGTGAATGGCCCCAGCTCCCGGTGAACAACCCATGTCCCCTTCCGACCCATCGCCTCGGCGAACTGGGTCCCCTAACCCATCGCCCCGGCGACCTGGGTCATTCTTTGGGCGTGCCCTCAAGTTTTTTCTGCTGCTGGGTTTCCTGCTGGCTGGGGCGGGGAGCTACGGTGCCTGGTGGGGCTGGCGCTATGTCCAAAATGACCTTGCCCCCCAAGTCGAAGAAAGTTTGGGCAAGATCCTCCAGCGCCCCATCGAGCTGGGAGAGCTGGGTACCGTTACGCCCTACAGCATTGCCTTTGGTCCTTCTGCCATTCCGGCGACTGCAACCGACCCTGACGCGATCACAACGGAAGGGGTCCTCGTCAAATTTAATTTGCCAGAGTTCCTCGCCACCCGAGGCAAACTAGGACTCAATGTCACCCTCCAGGAGCCAGAGGTTTATCTAGAGCAGGAAGCAGATGGCACCTGGGTGAACACTACGTTCAAACTAGATTCCAAAGGGGGGCCCTTAGAAATTTCCCTGGAGCAATTACAGCTCCAAGGGGGCGACCTCATCGTTGTGCCCTACGGCAAAAACGGCCTCCGCAGCGATGCCCCCGTTGAGATTGAGAATGTCAAAGGTAGCCTCAAGTCCCGCCGCAATGGCAAGTTATTTGCCTTCCAGGTGGATGGCAATGTTGTCGGGCAGGAAGCAATCTTGACGACCCAGGGGAACGTTGACCTCTCAGAGAACAGTGCTACGAAGGATCACGAAAGTGCAGCACTTCCCCCTAAGGCTGGCCCCGAGATTGCGCTCAACATCAAGGGTAAAGATCTTCTGATCAGCGATGTCAAGCGCTTTTTGGAAAGCACCGTCCCTTTTCCAGAATCCGAATTTGATCAAGGGCGCATGGAGGGCAACATTAAGCTGGCCTTCCTTCCCAACCAAGCCCCTTATGTTTCGGGAGACGTTAATTTTCGCGATGTCACCGTGCGGGTGCCCCAGCTACCCAAGGCTGTTAACCAAGTCAAAGGTAGGCTCATCATCGACGGTGATGATTACAAGCTCAAGACTGTGACGGGTCGCTACGGCCCCTTCGATATCAAGACCCAAGGCGACATCCATCTCAAAAATGGCTACAACCTCACCGCTCAGGTCCAGCCCTTCGAGCTCCCCGATGCCATTGATTATCTTGAGATCACGCTGCCAACGGAAGTCGCTGGGCGAGCCAGGGTAGAGGACGTGGTGGTTACAGGGCCACTGGATGTTCCCTTCGCGGTGGGGCGATTTGAAGCGATTAGCCAGGTCTTGTTGGATAACAAGGTTCCCTTAAAATCCGCCTCTAGCCGTTTCACCTTTGAGAATGCGGTTCTGGGTCTCCAGGAGATGCGGGCAGTGCCTGAGTCTGGCGGATTGATTACGGGGAGTGGTGAGATTGTTCTGAGCGGAAAAGATGGTGATCCGGGCAGTATCAATATCGACAGCAATGCCGACGGTCTATCGGGCAACGACCTTATCAATCTCTATAACCAGTCAGCCCTGCCCTTTAATGTTGGCGAGCTGAATGTTCAAACTCGCGTTGCTGGCCCCCTAGTAGACCCCATCACAACGATTCGTTTTCAGGCACTCCAGGGCGACTATCCTGCCCGAGGCTTAGCGACCATCGCCAATGGCAGAATGGATGTGGAAGATGTGCTGATCAGCGTGGCTGGGGGCATCGCTCGGGGCGGCGGCGAGCTAGTTGAAGATGCAACCGGGAATTTGTTTGGTGGTAACTTGCGGGGGCGAGTTCAACTGGCTGGGGTTCAGCTCAATCAGTTTTCAGATGAATTGCGGGGGGACCTGGGCGGGGATTTTACGTTTTCCGGGCCATTTGAGGGGCTAGGTCCAGAGACGATTCAGGCCGAGGGGATTACGACGTTTTCCCAAGGGATGTCCATTATCAATGACCCCATCACCGCCAGGGTGAAGTGGGACCGGGACAAGATTCGTGTGAGCCGTGCCACAGCTGCTGGATTTGAAGCCAATGGCTTGGTTTTCACCTCCTTTGAAGACAGTCCGACTGTGACCGGTTTTGACCTCAACGTTTTGGCAGAGAACCAAGCGCTGGCGACTTTACCTGAGACCCTGGGCATTGATGTTAGTCAGTTTCCTGTGGCCGTTGAGCTGGGTGGCGTCGGAGACTTTCGTGGCAAGCTGACTGGCACCACGGACCAGCCGGAGGTAAAAGGTAATATTGCCCTACGCCAATTTCAGCTCAATAACTTACCGTTTGAGTCTAGTTTGGATGGGTCTGTTGCTTTTGGTGTGGCGGGGACAGACCTGAAGTTATCTGGACAGCGAGACAAAATCGCTTTCAATCTCGACCCCGAATTTCAGCCCCGCAGCTTCCTCGTTAGCCAGGGAGAGGCCGTGGCCCGTGGTCAGAGCATTGGCCCAGACCAGCTGAAGGTGAATTTGGAGAGCTTCTCCCTGGCTATCCTCGATTTTAAGCCCGCGCAGAACATCACTGCCATTGGTGATACAGCCTTGGGAGGAACGGCTTCTGGTGAGGTTGTGGTGAGCCTTGAGCCGCTGACGGCAGAGGGTTCTCTAGTTGTTAGCGCACCTAGTTTGGGGACCTTGAGGGGCGATCGCTTCAGCGGAAAATTCAGCCTGCGCGACAATGTCGCCGTGCTTCAAGATGCCGCCCTGGTCCAAGGCCCGAGCCGCTACGAAGTCACCGGGCGCACGACCCTCAGCGATGACCCTCAGTTCGACATGCGCATCGCTATCAACAATGGCGATACCGGCAACCTGCTGCAAACCTTGCAATGGTTTGATTTTGACGATCTCTCCCGAGGTCTCGCTGCCCCCAGCTACGGCACCCTCGCGGATCTCCAGGTCACCCCTGTGGGTCTGCCCGATGCTCCGTTGATTACGCAACTCCAGCGCTTCTCCGAAATCGAAACCCTGGTGCGGCGGGAGACCTTGCGCCGCCGGGAAGAGGAGCGCATTCCCGCCCTGGGCAGCCTCGCTGGGCAGTTCAACGGCGGAGTTAATGTCAGCGGTTCTCTGAGCCAAGGCCTCAAGGCTGATTTCAATGTTCTGGGTGAAGACTGGCGTTGGGGGAAATACGAAATCGATAAGGTGATTCTCCAGGGCAAGTTCGTCGATGATGTGATCACCTTCCAGCCCGTGCGAGTTGAGGCTAAGGACACCGTTATCTCCCTCACGGGACAATTTGGTGGGGAGATTCAACAGTCCGGTCAGCTCCGGGCCGAAAACGTTCCGGTCACGGTGGCTAGAAGCTTTATTGAGCTGCCCGTATCCCTGACCGGCGACATTGATATGGAAGCCACGGTGGCGGGGACTGCGGCCAATCCCCAGGCTATTGGACGCATTAACCTGGAGAACGGCACCATCAATGGCACCCCTGTGCGTACGAAGCAAACGGGCTTTAACTACGTCAATGCGCGGCTGGGTTTTGGTGGTGCCCTGGAGGTGGATGGACCTGAGCCCGTGCGTATTTCGGGGAGCGTGCCCTACGCATTCCCCTTTAGTGAAGTCCAGCCTGAGAATGACGAGTTGAGAATTAACCTCAGTGTTAAGGATGAAGGCCTGGCCTTTTTGGACCTAATCACTCGTAACCAAGTGAAATGGCTGGATGGCAAGGCTGAGGTAAAGCTCAATGTGGGCGGCACATTGAGAGACCCTGTTGCTGAAGGTCTAGCTACTTTTGATGGGGCCTCTCTGGCTGCTCAGGTCTTGCCCGATGCTCCCCTCACAGAGGTTTCTGGAAAGATGCGCTTTAAGGGCGATCGCATCTTAGTCGATGGTGTCCGGGGTCTCTTCAGTGACGGCTCCGTCATGGTGAAGGGCGTCATTCCTATTTCCCGCCCCGACGGCAGTATTAAGCAGCCCCTCAAGGTCAGTTTCGAGAACCTAGACCTCAACTTGCGGGGCCTCTATCGTGGGGGAGCTAGTGGCGATGTCTTGGTCAAGGGCACCAGCCTCAGTCCGGAGCTGGGCGGACAGATTCGGCTAGAAGATGGCCAAGTGCTCCTGCCGGACGCCAGTCTGACAGATGCCACGCCCACGGAGGGTGAGGGCATCAGCGTCGGTAGTGGGACCATCGCCCTGACCCCGCCTAGCTTTGACAGCCTCAGGTTGCGCCTGGGTAAGGGCGTTAAGGTGCAGCAAGTCCCCCTATTCAGCTTCTTGGCCGAGGGCGATCTATCCCTTATTGGCAACCTAGAAGATCCGCTCCTGGACGGCACCATTGCCCTGACGAAAGGCCAGGTCAACCTCTTCACCTCTCAGTTTTCCCTCGCCACTCGCGCCAACAATATTGCGATCTTTAATCCTGACAATGGCATTGATCCCTACCTTCAACTGACCATGACCACGGCAGTCACCGAAGCCTCTCGCCGCCGTAGCGCCTTTACAAGCACTTCCACCTCAGAAATCCAGGATTCCAGTGTCTCCGACCTAGGCTCCCTGCAAACGGTTCGCATCAATGCCAATATTGCAGGCCCGGCGAGTCAGCTCCTGGACAATATCACCCTGAACAGTTCTCCCAAGCGCAGCCAAGCGGAAATTGTTTCCCTCATTGGCGGTGGCTTTGTCGATACCTTAGGTCGCGGTGGAGACAGTACGCTGGCCCTGGCAAACCTGGCGGGGTCAGCGCTGCTGGGTAACCTTCAGGGCGCGATTAACAATGCTCTGAGTGGTCCGGTGGAGTTACGTCTGTTCCCAACGATTGTCGAATCCCGCGATACTCGAGAAAAAGCAGGCACCGATGGTAATGGTGGCAGCACCGATAACGATGACAACTCCACCGTTTTTGCCTTGGGGGCAGAAGTGGGCATCAATATCAATAACAGCACCTCTTTCTCGGCCTTAAGGTTGCTGACCGTTGACCTACCGACTCAATACAACCTGCGCTATCAGCTCAACGAGAGCCTCACCCTGCGCGGCACGAGCGATCTTCAGGGCGACAATCGATTTGTGGTGGATTACGAGGCAAGATTCTAGATTGCCCTGGTTACCCTCCTAGATTAATTAATTGGCCACTTCCGACATTTCAAAAATCTGCCCGTCGTAATCCTTAAGCAAAAAGTTCAGCGGTTTCTCACTGCGAATCTTGTACTTAATGCCACGGGTTTGAACGCGCATCAGTAAGTTGTCAAGACATTCTCGGTCAAAGCAAACATGTCGCTGGCGGTTCCTTTCGCCCAGGCTCGCTCCTGCAATGATGTGGAGCTGAGTGTTCTTGCGCAGTTGATACCACAACCCTTCGGCGACCTGGGAGCCACTGCCGCTCCCCATGCTGGCTGGCCCCGTCATGGCACTGGAGCCCATGTACATCGGGTCCATGCCCATGCCGCCTGCTCCTAAACTTTGCTCGTAGTTGTAGTAGTAATGCAGGGGCACCTCCGCTGCGGGCAGGTTCAACATGCCCTCGTAGATATCTCGCGCCAACCCTAGGTCAGACACCATGACGGTGTAGACCTTTGGCGCGCTGGTCAGGAACATCCACATGGCACCGGCATAGGCCATCAGCAGGACAACCATGATGCCCTGGGTGGACATGAGGCTGTCCAGAGCAGGCAGGAGGGAAGCAGAAAAGAGGTGGTTGAGCATAGGGAGGGATAGGGCCAAATGCTGATGAATCGGTTAATGGTGACGGGTTGAGCAGCCTTGGTGATCGGCAGCCTTGGTGAGCTGCGATCGCCCCAAACTCAACGTTCGCTTTCCAATGTTAGCGAATCCCAGCTCGCTCTTCCGGAGGGTTCTGGCGGTGGATTGCCGATCTCCCTGGGCATGATAAGCCTAAGCCGTCAATACATTTGAACTGAAAGCAGTGAGATAGTGCAGCTAGATAGCGCATCTCAAAGACCATGCTTTGCTGCCTCACGGCCTCGTCAGGGGCGATCGCCAGTATTTAGCAACCCTGTTTTTCTGATTGATCCAGTTTTGTCATGACCCAAGCCACCGAGTCCGCTCACAACCCGCCCGAGTCTGCTTCGTCCGATCATGCCTCCGGACAAACCGATGCTTTGCTAGGGCAGCTCCTGAAGGCTGCCCAGCAACAGAATCGACTGCTAGAGCGCATTGCCAGTGCAGTGGAAGCGGGGGATAGTAGCAATGCTTCACCCAATTATGAAGTCTGTCTGACCCAGTTTCGAGCCTTTGACTGGGAGGCTATCGATGCCACCGTCGAACAAGAAGACCGAGACGGCGTGGCTACGGTGCTATGGCGGGGTCATCGCTATGTGCGTCGCAGCGCCGCAAATAAGTTTGAGCCCGCCATTTGGTTTAGCCGTTCCCAGGGCAAGGACGAGGCAGGTAATACGCAATATGCGCGGCTGGTTACGTTTAAACTACGCCCCAGCGCCGAGCCCCTACCCAGCAAGGTGAAAGCGGTGCAAACGAGCCCATCGTAAATCGATAGTCGTGGAGTGGAATCACAGTCCCCGGATGTAAAACCCATTGCATCCGGGCTTGTCTGCGTAGCCCGCAGGCCTCAGAGTCATCCCGTTCTGAAGATCAGCGCTCACGCACGAGCCTAAAGCCAAACAGAATATGTCGCGATTCTGGTGGACGGCTGTGACGATAAGCTGCTCTGCAAAAGCCCGGAAGGTCATCCCAAGAACAACCCTTCATCACCACTCGCTGCCCCGCTCGACTCTCGGTGTACTCAAAAACATTTCCAGCCATATCCTCGACCCCATAGGGGCTCTTACCCAGCGGAAACTGCCCCACCGCGCTAGTACTGTCTAAGCCTGAACCGCCCCAATTCGTCGCGTCATCTCGCCAATCATTCCCCCAGGGGAAGTAGCGCCCATCATATCCCCGCGCAGCTTTTTCCCATTCTTGGGCTGAAGGTAAACGATAGCTGTGGCCATCCTGCTCGCCCTGCCAGGTTGCGAAAGCAACTGCATCGGATTGAGAGATCAGTACGACGGGATGTGCCGCTTTATCAAGGGGAGGCCGGCTATCTTGCCAGAGGAATTTCTGGACGGCGCTATAAGGATGGACAAGGAAGCCCTGGCGCTGGTAATCGGCCTCGGAGATGGTCGGACTACGGTGACCTGTGGCTTGAACAAAGGCTTGATAAGACTGCTGGGTGACAGGGGAACGGGCAATGCAGAAGGCGGGTTGGGCGACCTGTTCTCGGTTTGCCTCCCGATCAAACCAGCGGTTCTTCCGCAGAGATTCCTCTGCCTGGGCTTGGGCTTCGGAGTCATCCGCAATCGATTCTGCAGAAATTTGATACGCATAGTCTCGCTCAGGGCGATCGCTACCCATGGCAAATTCCCCCGCAGGGACATAAACAAATGCCCCACTGGCCTCGCAGTCCTGCTGGGAAATCTCGACTGTGGGCTGAGCTGACGATGTCGGTGTGGTTTCATCACAGCCCGTCACCAAGCTTAAACAAAGCCATGCCATGCCCACCGCTTTTCTGGAAGTCTGACTCCCTAGGGAAGTGGGTCGAATCTTCGATCGCATTGGATTTACCTCAAGCTCTTTTTCAGAAACTGCGTCTCGTTCGGCATTCTGCACTTTCAGGGGATGCTCACCCTTCCCTAAGATTAAGACTAGGCGCAAGCGGCTGCGAGGACTGAAACTTTAAACGCCATGGATTCCAAAGACGAACTGCTGGCCAAACTGAAGGCGATCGATGCCACCCCCCCTTCCAATGGGCAGGAACCAGAGCTGAAGGCCGTATCGCCGCCAGCTCCGAACCCTACTCCAGAGAAAATAGGCCCCCAAATTAGCACCGACGACTTCCTAGCCAAGCTAGAAGCTCTGGATCAGGCAACTCGCCCTGAGCCGCCACCAATCCCATCAGTTGCTTCTACATCTGCTCCGCCGCCACAGCGTCATTCTAGATCGGCCAATTCAGCCGCTTCCAGATCAGCCACTCCCCATCCAACCCACAGGCCGCCCACCTCCGAGCCGTTCGAGAGAGGTGAGTCCATTAGAGATTTTCCCACAGCGTCTTCTACAGCGTCTTCCCAGCCCTTCCCAGCCCGTGTCTCTGCTCAGCCATACGTCGGCCTGCCCAATGTGATCGAGCGGCTTAAACAATTCACCCAGGCTCAGCTTGCCGCCCATGCCGCCCAAAACCAAGCCAAGGCAAAACGCGCCCAGGAAATTGCCCGTGCCCAGGCTTGGCTAGATGAGCTGGATCCCCTGAGCGACGATGGCTTTTGGTTTGAACAATTTTCTGAGAGTTATGAGTCTCGAATCGAGGCAGCATTAGACTTCCTCAACCCTGGACGGGCATAAGTTAGTAATTCCCTTCTGTGTCAGCATCGATGTCCAGTCGCCCAAATGATTGCTGAATAAGCTGTTCAGCAATTTTGTCCAGATTTATTGCGACTTAGACCTGTTCATTAGAACCATTTCTTTAGAGACTGGTAGACAGGTTCAATTTAAAAAACTCAGTTTTCATGGCTACCGTCCCCAAGGCTCTCAATCCCTACAAGCGTCCTGCCTGGAAGCCCCGCGTTAAAGCAGGGCCGGGACCCCTCACCCATTCTAAGTTTGGTGGGGAGCCATGGTTACCCCTGGGGGAGCCCTGGCCCGAATGCCCCAACTGTAATGAACCCATGCAGTTCTTTATGCAACTTGACCTCAACAAGGTGCCCGAAGATCTCCAGGGAGACTTTGGCGAAGGCTTGCTGCAATTGTTCTACTGCACCAGTGAAGAGCCTGACTGTGCGGTGGAGACGGAAGCTTGGTTCCCTTACAGCAAGGGCAGTCTAGTCCGTGTCGTCCATCCCACAGAAAAGGATGCTGAGTCTGAAGCCCATGAGATGGGCTTGGAGGTGGAGTCTTTCCCCCAAAAGATGATCGTCGGTTGGGACGAGCTGCTGGACTACCCAGACCCCGAAGAAGCAGAAGGCATGGGGGTCAACCTCTCCGATGATGACTGGGATGCCCTGGAGGAACTAGATAAGAAAGGTCCCAGCATTCCTCGGGATGGCGATAAGCTCTCAGGATGGCCATTTTGGGCTCAGTCAGCGGAGTATCCGGACTGTCCGGTCTGTGCTGGGCGGATGCAATTTGTCTTCCAAATTGAGTCCGATCAGAATCTACCGTTTTCCTTTGGGGATGGCGGTTGTGGCTACGTGATGCAATGTGAAATGCATCAAGATCAGGTGGCCTTTAGCTGGGCTAGCGCTTAGATCGTCTCCTTTGCTTCGCTGCAATAGCTTCAAAGCCCTGCTGGGACATACCTGGCAGGGTTTTAAGCGTTTAAATTGCCATCATTATGCTGCTTCATCCTTGCTGCGGCCCTTGGGTGTGACATCCTGATTCCCCAGCAGTTCAGGGGAAAACTATCTAAAGCGACCTCATCTTAGCAAGCCTCCATTGGCTAGCAGCATCCTTAGGGACAAGGATTTAGATTAGATCTTCCCTCTTATTTCCCAAGGAGGATTTGAGGGAAATCGGCTATTGAGCTTGCCACGACTCGATCTCCCCAAGCCCCTTGGGAGGGGGAGCGAGTCAGATTACAGGATTCATAAATCCTCGTTCCTTAACGCATATTTTGGGAGACTCTTTTGCGCTTGCCAGTCAAATGCTTTTTAAGTCTAGCAACGCTGTCCCTGACGGTTTCTGCTGGGACAGCAAGACCTATGGTCCCACTGCTATCCCAGTTGCCTCAGACTCAGGAGAGCAAGCTAACTGCTGCTCAGCGCCTATTTGAACAAGGGATTGAGCAGTATGAAAATCGCCAGGTGTCAGAAGCATTGCAGTCCTGGGAGCGGGCACTGGAACAATATCGTCTCCTAGGTGATCAGCCGCAAGAAGCTGCGACGCTGGGTAATATCGGTACTGCTCACTATGTTGCCGGAAACAATCAACGAGCGCTGGAATTCAAGCAACGGGCTTTAGCCATCCAGCAATCGATTGGAAATTTAACCGGAGCGATGACTTCCTTCGGGAATATTGGCAACCTCTACGCGGATTTGGGTCAATATCAACAGGCCCTTGAGGCTCAACAGCAATCCTTGGCTCTAGCCAGAAGCATGGGCGATCGCGCCGCAGAGAATCGAGCCCTCGGACACATTGGCGAGGCACACAACCAACTCGACCAATATGAATTGGCTATTGAGGTTTACCAGCAATCCTGGTCCCTTGCCTTTCAACGGGACGATCAGCAAGCTCAAGCTAAAGCTTTCCGAGGAGTCGGTGAGGCTTACCATAAGCTTGAACAATATGAGCTGGCCATTGGCTCATTTCTCAATGCCCTAGAACTGGTTCGTGTCCTGGGTGATTCCGATAGCAACTTGCGAAGCAATCGTAGAAGTGAAGCCTTAACCCTTGACCGCTTGGGGCACAGCTACCGAGCAATAGATGCCCATGAGTCCGCAGCGTCGGCATACCAACAAGCGCTGGAATTACACCAGAGTAGTGGTAATCGCTATCGAGAAGCTAGAACCCTGGGAGGCTTGGCTCTAGCCCATGCAAACTTGGGGAAATACGAATCATCATTGTTGTTGAGTCAACAAGCTTTAGCCATTCATCGTGAACTGCAAAATATCAATGGTGAAGCCGGGGCGTTAAATACCCTAGGCCTGACCTACGCTGCCATGGCGGAGTACGAAGAGGCGATTGAGCTATATCAGCAAGCCCTCAACATTTTCCGTGAGACTGGCAACCGAGTGGGAGAGGCCGGTGCCCTCGGCAACCTAGGCAGCATCTATCGCTACCTCGCCCAATATGAGCAAGCCCTAGCCTTTCACCAGCAAGGTCTCGTGATTCAGCAGGAGTTGGGAGATCGTCCAGCCCAGTCCATTACCCTAGGCAATCTTGGCAACGTTTATCAGAATTTGCAACAGTACGATCAGGCTATTCAGTTGCATCAGCAAGCTCTCGCGATTAGCCAGGAGCGTAATGACCTGCGCACCATGGCAGAGTCCATCGGCAACCTGGGTAATCTAGCTTACTTGCAGGGATTGACGGACCGAGCCATTGAATTTCATAACGAAGCCCTCGCCACCCAGCGCCTGATGGGACATCGCTTGGGAGAAGCGCGGTCCCTGGGTAATTTAGGTACTATTTACAACCGCATTCAAGACTATGACAAGGCTTGGGAGCTATTTCAGCAAGCCTTGATCATTGGCCAGGATATGGGCGATCGCGAAATTGAGGCCCTCACCCTGGGCAAGCTGGGCCATGTGCTGGCAGGGCAGGAGCAGGGGGAGCTGGCGATCGCGTTCTATAAAAACTCTGTTGGCGTCAGCGAAGCCATTCGAGCAGATATCCAAGGCTTAGAAACTGATGTCCAACAGTCTTACGCCGACAGTATTGCTTACAACTACCGTGCCCTAGCCAACCTACTGCTAGAACAAGGCCGCATTCCTGAAGCCCAGCAAATATTGGACCTACTCAAACTAGAGGAACTGCGAGAGTTTAGCCAACAGACTCGAGCCACTTGGACCAGCGAAGGGCTGCAATACACCCCAGCAGAGCAGCAAGTTGTAGATGCCCATGGCGACCTGATTGCTTTTGGACAAACACTCTATCGTTGTGAACAAAGTAATTGTGATCAACTTAGGCAGTTGCGATATCAACAGGAAGAGCTTGTCCAACAATACGACCAACAGGTGGCCACCTTCGAAGCAACCCTCCGCAACCACCGTGATGCCGATAGTCTATTCAATAATCCCGATAACCTCAGCAGCGAAGCCCAGGAACTCCTCGCCGCCAACCCCAACTCTGTTCTCATTTATCCCCTTGTAACAGAGGACAAACTCTGGCTGCTCTATGCCACTGCGGGAGGAAACCCAGGCAGCAGTGTCGGCACGATCGAAGTCGACATCTCCCAAGCTGAGCTGTCCAAAACCGTGCAGGAACTAGGCAAATACCTCACCGCAGAGCGACGACTCAGCAAGCTTCAAACGATTAGTCAACAGCTTCACGGTTGGATCATTGAACCGCTAGAAGCGGCCCTCGAAGAAAATGAAATTAAGCATTTGATTTTCGTCAACGATCGCGTCACCCGCTACATCCCCATGGCCGCCCTGTTCGATGGCGAGCAATACTTGCTAGAGCGCTACACTGTTTCCTCCGTCCTCTCTCCAGCCCTCACCGATAGCACCAGCAGCCTAGGCCAAGTCGATACCACCCAAATTCTCGGCCTCGGTCTCACCCAAGCCGTTGAAGGCTTTAGCCCACTCCCCGCCGTGGCAGACGAGCTGGATCGCATTGTCCGCAGTGACTCAGCAGATCCCCTCGGAAAATATCCCGGCCAAGTCCATCTCAACGATGCCTTCACCCTAGACCGGCTCAAGGCCGATGTTAAAGACCATCGCGTCTTGCACATTGCCACCCATGCCAACTTTGTGCCGGGCCGTCCCGATGCTTCTTACATCGTGCTAGGTAACGGCGATCGCTGGCGCATTCCCGAGAT
>CALIGI010000125.1 GCA_938021205.1 uncultured Pseudanabaenaceae cyanobacterium | reverse complement strand
GCAGCAAATTTTGGGGGTTTATTCGGGGGTGGCTTTCAGTCGTGATCCGGTGGGTCAGGAGCCTGGGGTGGTGATGGTGGAAGCGATCGCCGGTCCTGCCAGCGATGTGGTTTCGGGAGAGCATACGCCGGAGCAATACCGCGCCTGGCTTTCGGATATTGAAGATTGGAAGCTGGAAGAGCCCGATGGTTGGCGATTGCCTAAAAGCGTCACGGTTTCGCTCAAGGCTGAAGCGGATGAGATCGGCCAGGTGCCCACGGCTGTGATTGAGCAGGTGGTTTATTTGGTTCGCCATCTGGAAGCCCGTGCCCATGGCATTCCCCAGGATATTGAATGGACCTATGACGGGGAAAAGCTTTGGTTGCTCCAGGCCCGCCCGGTGACAACAATGTTACCGCTGTGGACCAGGAAGATTGCGGCGGAGGTGATACCGGGGGCGATTCGGCCTCTGACTTGGTCGGTGAATCAGCCCCTGACCTGTGGCGTTTGGGGGGAGATTTTTACGCTTGTTTTGGGCGATCGTGCAGCAGACTTAGACTTTGCTCAGACTGCGGAGCTACATCATTCCCATGCCTATTTCAGTGCGACGCTGCTGGGCGAGATCTTCCTACGCATGGGGCTGCCGCCGGAAAGCCTGGAGTTTTTGACGCGGGGAGCAAAGTTCTCGAAGCCGCCCATTGCCTCAACGCTGCGAAGTTTGCCGGGGCTGTGGCGATTGGCCAAGCGGGAGCTGTCTCTGGAGAAGGATTTTGCGAAGGAGCAGCAGCGGACGTTTCAGCCGTTGCTGAGTCAATTAGACGCCCATCCAGCAGAACTGCTAGAGCCCCAGGCGCTTTGGCAGCGGGTTCAAGAAGTATTAGCTGCTTTGGAGCAGGCGACTTATTTCAGCATTATGGCTCCCCTGAGTGCGGCAGTGCGTCAAGGGCTTTGGAAGCCTGATGAGGCCGAGCTGGATTATTCTGCGTTGCCCGAGATCGCTTCGCTGGCGGCGTTGCGGGAGCTGGCCTCTAGTAGCAGTGAGCCTGGGCTAGACGACTTTTTATCGGAGTATGGCTATCTCAGCGAGGTCGGGACGGATATTTCGGTGCCCACTTGGCGGGAGGAGCCTAGCTCGGTGCAGGCGTTGCTAGGGCAATTGCAGGCTACGGAGAATGCTCAGCAAGCGCCTAAGGCTGTGGCGCGATCTCGGGGAAAGGCTAAGCGAGTCCAGGGTCGAATTACGTTGAAGGGCCAGGTGACGGAGGTTTACAGTCGCCTCCTAGCGGAGCTGCGCTGGAGCCTGATGGCGCTGGCGAAGCGATGGCAAGCTGATGGCTTGTTGGCAGACGCGGATGAGATTTTCTTTTTGAAGTTGGAGGAGCTACAAGCTCAGGTTGAGCAGGGCGAGCATGGTGATTGGGCTGAGTTAATTGCGGAGCGGCGATCGCAGTTCACCACCCACGAAGCACTCACGGTTCAACCCTTGGTCTATGGCAACAGCCCACCGCTGCCCCAAGCAGACCTCACCCCGCTTGATACTTCCAGTTCCCTTAAAGGGATTGGAGCCAGTGCAGGCGAAGTTGAAGGAACGATCCGAGTGCTGCGGCGTTTTCAAGATGCGTCAACCTTGCCGCCCCAGACGATTCTAGTGGTGCCCTATACGGATTCTGGCTGGGCTCCATTGCTAAGCCAGGCGGTGGGCATCATTGCAGAGGCGGGGGGCCGGTTGTCCCATGGGGCGATCGTGGCAAGGGAATATGGCATTCCCGCAGTCATGGATATTACCCAGGCAAGTCAGCGGCTGAAAACAGGCCAGCGAGTTCGCATAGATGGCAGTCGTGGTGTGATCACTCCTTTGGATTAAGTTGGACTGAGACAATATTTATACATTCATGTGCGCTGGTTTACCCTGACGGCAGGCACTGTGCTGCTCTGGTATGTTGAGGGCTTAGGTATTTTGCTCGTTAGGCATTGTCTATGGCCGCCTCCGCCCCGTCTCAGAAAGCTTCCCCGGAATCTCGGCAAAAATTCCGCTTTGATCAGAAGTTATGGCGGCAGTTCATAGAAATTGCCCAACCTTATTTTTATCCGCTGGAGTCTTACGGCACTCGGCGCTTTTTTGCGCTGTTGGTGATTCAACTCCTATGCGTGATTGCGTTCACGTTCTTTTTTGTCGTCAGTTTGGCCCTGGGCGGGCTTTACGCTTTTCCGCAGTTCTTCAAGCGGATGATCGATGATGTCAATTTCCTGGAGTTTCTCAAGTCCTTTGTGGATTTCCAGGATATGGCGGAGAAGGCGGGGATTGGCGGGGATGCGATCGCAGAGGCCTTCCGCATTGACTTAGGTGGACAAGCCTTTTCCTGGGACGCCTTTGGTGAACGGGTTAATCGCCTTTCCAGTTCGGTTTTTGAGCCTGTCGCTGGCAGCGAAGTTGCTCAGCGCATTATTCAGGGTCTTTTGGGTAGCCCCATTTTCTATACGGCGCTGGGCGTTCTCGTCTTTGGCGCTTTAGCGTTCTTTGTCTCTCGTTCCAGGATCGCTGGACGTTGGTGGCAGTGGGGAATGTTGAGCGTCATTTTGTTTTTGGCGTTTCTCGTGAGCGGCCTCAACGTCGTTATCAGTTATTCCTTCCGCTTTATTGATAACGCCTTTGTGTCTTTTGCCGAGGCCAAAGTTCCGCCCGATACGGTGGATGAAGCGGTACTTAAAGCCTCTGAGGTAGCTCGCCAAGCTGCAAGAGATGAATTTTGGCAGTTTCTGAGCGTCTATGGCGTCATTTTGATTCTCGCCATCCCCATCATCATTGGTTATATCTACCTCCAGCGAAAGCTGGCACTGAAGTGGCGAGAGTGGCTGACGAAGAGTTTTTTCTCGGAGTATTTCAAAGACCGCTCTTATTACGAATTGGATTCCAACGCTGCCAATACGGCAATTGATAATCCAGACCAGCGAATGACAGAGGACGTTGAGTCCTTCACCACAACGGTATTGAGCTTCCTGCTGGATATTCTCACCTCTGTTCTAGATCTGCTTGCCTTCACCGGAATCCTGTACGGGATCTCCAGAGAACTGACTTTAGGTCTTGCAGGCTATGCCGCTGTGGGCACCTTTCTTGCAGTGTTCATCGGCACGCGATTGATCAAAATTAATTTTGAGCAGCTACGATACGAGGCTAACTTGCGCTATGGCATGGTTCACATGCGGGACAATGCCGAATCCATTGCGTTTTATCGGGGAGAAAGATTAGAAAGGCAGCAAGTTGATAATCGTCTTGCCCAGGCCATTGAAAACTTCAACCTGAAGATTATCTGGTTGGCTCTTCTAGGCGTATTCCAGCGTGCCTATAGCTACTTTGCTCGCTTGGTCCCCTACGTCATCGTTGCGCCGATTTTCTTCGCAGATAACATTGATTATGGTGCTATTGGCCAGGCAACGTTTGCTTTCAGCATGGTGCTGAGTGCCCTCTCCCTGATTACCAATCGCATTCAAGAAATTTCGCGGTTTGCAGCCAGTGTTTCTCGTATTGGCGAGCTGTACGAACACTTTCGTAACAACAAGGAAGGTTCAAGAGGCCAATCCGAAGGCAGCACAATTCAGACCCATCTCTCAACTCAGTTCAAGGCTAATGACCTGACGCTGCTGACGCCCAACGGCGAGCAAACCCTGTTTGAGAACATGAATCTTGAGCTGGAGCCCCAGGAGCAATTGCTGATTGTGGGTGCCAGTGGCTGCGGCAAGAGCTCGATGATGCGCGCTTTAGCTGGCTTATGGAAGAACGGTGGCGGAAGCATTGAACGTCCTGACAACAGTGAGATTCTGTTTTTGCCCCAGAAGCCTTACATGCTGCTAGGTACGCTGCGGGAGCAGTTGATGTATCCCAATATGCGGGAGGCGGTGAGCGATCGCGAACTCAGTGAAGCTCTCACCCTCGTAAACCTAGAAGAGCTACCCGAGCGTGTTGGCGGCTTAGATAGCGAGAAAGATTGGCCCTCAGTCTTATCCCTAGGCGAGCAACAGCGACTAGCCTTTGCTCGTATCCTATTGAACCAACCTAAATACGTCATGCTTGACGAGGCCACCAGCGCTTTAGATGTGGCCAATGAACGACGACTGTACGAGCTACTGCGTAGTCTGGATATCCTCTACATTAGCGTCGGCCACCGTCCCAACCTGAAGGATTACCACCGCAAGGTTTTGGAAATTGGTGCGGGGGAGCAGGGATGGCTTGTAATGAAGGCCGCAGATTACCAATTCGACGAAGCTTCTTAGGCCATTTGTCTAATCTCATTCGCGTTGAGATGCCAACTCATGAGCTCTATAACTACAGAGTTCTACAACTAAGGTCACATCACTTAGGACAGTTGTGTTCTGGTCGGATTTGTGCAAGGCAGGTCGCGATGAGGATCGTAGCAGTCTTAGGGACTTTTAGAGAATCAATGATCTGAGACCAACGGCCGTTCCTAGAGCTGGACCCAAGGAAACGATTGGCCAGAGATGATTGTGGGTTTCTGCTGCTCTGGACCTCCAAAAAGGCCTGCAACCAGAGGCTTTTGGCGTGACACGCTAAAGCAACAAGATAATCACATCCCTGGGAGTGTCTTACTGATTGGGACGCTTATACATCTCAAGCGCTCGGCGTTGCCGATTCAGACTTCCACCACAATGAATCAGCATGATTAAATTCGTTTGAAATGGCTATAATCACGGATTTTCTTAAGATTTACTTCTCAGTACGTAATAAATATTCCTGAGATGTAGAAAATCCGTAATAACGCTTAAGGTGTTAAATTTATGGGCTTATTGGCTACCTGAACCTGCGGGTTCGACTGAAATTAGTACGCCATTCTGCTGACTAAATCCTTCGCAAAAATGATTTAAGTAGCTACTTTGAAGGATGTAACTAAATCAAAAAGGGGTTAAGCCCCTTAGGGGTAATGCCCAGACTGACTCTAGCCCCCTTTCTCGGTCAATTCTTTATCGGATATTTATATTTCAACACCGCAGCACACCGTTCCGGAAAATCCTGAGATTTGAGTTCAGCTTTTCTCATTATCTGTTGTTGAACATCACTCTTCGCTGGTGTTGTTCGCCAATTCTTTCCTGTTAAGACCTGTCATGCATCTTTCCTACCGTGGCGTTGCCCAGCCATCTTCTCGCTCTACTGTTGCGCATCGTCGTTCTACCTTGCTTCGTCGAGGTCAGCAGCTTGCTCAGCAAGTAAAAGAAGTCTCGGCCCAGGCTGTCGTTTCGGGGACTAGGTC
The DNA here is from genome assembly GCA_938021205.1 of uncultured Pseudanabaenaceae cyanobacterium. Taxonomy (GTDB): domain Bacteria; phylum Cyanobacteriota; class Cyanobacteriia; order PCC-9006; family JAAUQQ01; genus JAAUQQ01. The sequence continues at coordinate 10,101 of CALIGI010000125.1, read as the reverse complement.
TGCTCGTAAGGTTGCATCTCTTCCTAATTATACTGATATGGCTACTCTTCTTAAGTCTTTCACAGCTGCTAGAGTTCTTGAAGGTTCCACGCTAGAAGCTCAATACCACTCCCTGGAACGTAGCTTGCAGTTGGCCTATGCGGTGGGCGATCGCGCTCGTATCGCAACCTTGGAATCCGAGATTGAGCAATTGACCGGTTGGCGTTTCAATCGCCGCCGCTAGGCTGGTACATTGCAACTCATCTCTGGGGGCAATCATATTTGAGACTTAGAGCTTGGTCCGAATCATTTGGGCCAAAATCACTTGGGTCAAACCTCTAGGGCTTGGTAGCCTAGCCCTATGGAAACAGCGCCGCAACCTGGGAAGCTCGCAGCCATACTCATTGTGGGTGCGCTAGCCGCTTCTACAGCAGCTTTATGGATACGCCTGGTTCTCGATGCCGTTGAAGCATCAGGGCCAGGCGTTAGTTTTTGGATTGCTGCGGTGCGCTTAGGAGTCGCAGCGATGGTGTTGCTGCCAGGCTGGCGGCGGTTTTATCACCGGGACTATCGCTGGAGCCAGGCAGGATACTCCATCGCCGCTGGAGGCTGTCTGGCGCTTCATTTTGGAGCCTGGATTTGCTCTTTGTCCTATACCTCTATTACGGCTTCGACAGTCTTGGTGACGACAACGCCGCTGTGGATAGCCCTGGTGTCTTGGCTGCTGTGGCGAGAAAGACCAACGGACTTGACTAGCCTGGGGATGGTTGTGGCCTTGGGGGGCGGTATTGCCATGGCTCTAGTGGATGGCAACGTTGAAATTGAAGCTGCTGCGCCTGCCCTGGGCAATGGCTTGGCTCTGTTCGGAGCCTGGGCCGTGACTGGGTATTTATTGCTGGGACGAACTGCCCAGGGACGGGGCATGACCACTGGACACCATGTGATGCTCGCCTATAGCGTGGCAGCAGCATTGCTCCTGTTGCTGACGTTTATTCCGCAGCTATTGGGTCTTGCTGCCTTTAGTCCTCCTGTTTCTCCTCCTTGCCAGGCTTATGGGTGGCTCTTGGCTTTGGCGCTGTTGCCTCAATTGTTGGGCCATAGCTGCTTGAATTGGTCGGTGCGATGGGTTTCACCGACGTTGGTTTCCTTGACCATTCTGACTGAGCCTCTGGTGGCGAGTCTGCTGGGATACTTTGTCTTTAATGAGCAGCCCACCGCAGCCAGTTTAGGGGCGGCGAGCTTTGTCTTGCTGGGCGTGTTTCTGGCGGTTTTAGGCAGCCGCTTCACGCTGGCTGACCTGTTCCAAAAGCGCTTTGGCCGTTTCTAGGGGGCTGAGTCCGGCGACATTCAAAGGGAAACGCGGTACGGAGCGACGCTCCAGGTCGTAGGTGTAGGCTTTGTCGTAGTAGTTGAGGACTAGGGCGATCGCCGGTGCCAGATTCCCGTTATTAATGGCTTCTACAGCAGCCTTTGTATTTTGTGGTCCCAGGCGGCGGCCAATGCGCTCGGTGGCTTCGACCAGCTCTTGGCGATCGGCTTCGCCATAGATCGTCTCTAACAGGGCAAGTCGCTCCGCTGGATCGCGTTGGATTTCTAATACTGGCGACTGTTCCATCTGCTCAAATAGCTCGGGTGGAACTCGGCAGCGACCCACGAGGCGGCTTTCTGCTTCAATCCAGACGCGACGGCTGGGGTCAAAGCTTTCCCACTGTTGGGCCACGATATTTTCGTAATGTTCCGTGCTGGGCTGGGGGGGGAGGCAAACGTTGCCATAGCTGCTGCCTCGGTGGTTGGCAAGACCTTCTAAATCCAGCACCTGCTCACCTAGCTCTGCTAAGGCATGGAGTACAAGGGTTTTGCCTGTCCCTGTCATGCCACCTAAAATCCAAATGGGCCGGGGTTGGAGCACGGTCTCGCGAACCCAGCTGCGATAGGCCTTGTAGCCACCTTCTAGGAGATTGACCTTGAGCCCTGCGGTTTCCAGGAGCCAGGCCACGCTGCTGCTGCGCATGCCGCCCCGCCAGCAATGGAGGCGGAGGGAGGGGGAATCGGTGGCGCTATCCGCAGAAGCGTTCGCCGAAATCGCCTTGGCCTCCTTCACCAGCCCAGCCATCTTCGGGCCGACAAATTCCAAGCCCAATTCCACAGCCTCATCTCGGCCCTGCTGCTTGTAGCAAGTTCCCACTGCAGCACGTTCATCATCGTTGAACAGCGGAAAGCTGATGGCACCAGGAATATGAGCTTTGTCAAATTCACCGGGGCTGCGCACATCCAGGATGGGACCAAGCTGCTGGAGAAATGGCTGGGGAGAAAGGATATCGGGCATGGACGGGGCAACAGACCAGATGGCGAGCCTTCTTATTATTTCAGCTCATGTCGGCTTAATCGAATCGCCGTTGCAGTACTGAGCTACAACCTCCATGGCGGATCGACCCTCAACGAGGCAGCTACAAAGCAAAGGGCCAGCGAGATATCTCGCTGGCCCTTTGGCCGGTAATGATTTAATTCAGTACCGATTTCCTCTCTCTAAATCTAGATTTAGGCAACCTGGCGATGGAGTAAGGTCAGGAAATCTTCAACGGTCTCTACCTCGTCTAGAAATGATGGATTATCTAGTTGTATGTTGAACTGCTGAGCTAAGTCATCACAAAAGCTCAGTTCCCAGTCGAACCAACAAACTAGGGGTAACTGCAAATCTTCCATGAGGCGATCGCTCGGGACCGTGAGCCCCAAGTGCAAGCCAGAGTATTTCCCTAAGCGTTCATAGACAAATTCTACAACCTGCTTAGAGAGACCTCTGGGACGCCAGAACCGCTCAAACCATTCTTCCCCCGTCAATGAAGCCCGCTGGGAATCCAGGGTGCGATTGATTGTGGACCGCAATTGAAAATCTGGCCTCATGTCCGCATAGCTGCGCACAGAAGCCCAAAAAGACTGAACGAAATTCAGCATGCACCGAAAATAATTGGAATACAAAACCGAAGCTTTCTGCTGACTTAGAAGCGATCGCCGGGGGGAGGAGGTCAGCAGGGCAGCATTCAATTCAGAGTGGCCACAGGATAGGGCTGAAGGGGGAATCAAAAATCTCAAGGTTGTTCCACTCCAGGCTTATTGTTCCCGTTTGCATGCCTACAGCATAGAACTGAATGTGAGAGGAAAAACAATTTTTTATTAGGGGTTAGAGCCCTCGCTTAGATACGGTTTCTGACACTTCTTTTCGTAAGAGTTTTAGATAAGTGCTGATTCTTTTTTTGCTTATAGCCGTTGCCACATCACTTAGGAGATTCATAGTCTGTTAAAGCTATCCATGGCAGGCGGTGATGTGGATAGCAAGCGTCCTAACAAGTGAGGCCGCTATATAACTTGACTTTTCATGACCGGGTCAGGGTTGATGCCAGAGGTCTGCTGGATTGGGACGTTGGCAGATCTGCTCCTGGATGAATATGAGCGACAAAAAAGCGTCTCGGTTGAGCCGAGACGCTGCTGGGGAGAGCGAGGTGGAGGTAAAGGTGGAGATAGAGGTCACCAACTTAAGACCCCCTAAGCTTTGACCTGCTTGATATAACGCACCAGCATCTGAGCAACAGCCACGAGCTTTTTTCGATCTAGCTGTTGAATTAGCAGTCTGACAATTTCCTTCGGATCCTCCGGCAGTAATACAGCCGGAGTAGGAGTCTCAGAGGGAGGGGCGATCGCGGGCTGGGCTGTTGGGGTTTGGGTTGCTGTGGGGGCTTGGACTGAGCGAGATGCAGCCGGTTCCGGTCCCGCCAGCTTGCGTAGGTTGGGAGATGGATCAACCTCGTGGCCCTTATTCGCCACAATCAAGGTGCTAGCTTGCTTGATTTCCTTGATCAGGATGGGAGCTAATGCTTTGTAGGAGGCCTGGGGATTTAGTACAGCCCGCTTGGATAGCGAGAGTAAGGTTTGCCAGGCCTCCACGCCAGGATCTAGCTGAGCGAGCTGATCACATAACAAGGTCAGTTTCTGGCGCTCCCCTCTGTTGTCTTCAGCCCGCAGAATTTGCAGCATTTTCTTCAGCGTCGTCGTGACCTTGCTGTCGAAACCGGGTGGAATGGCCTTTTCCTCTCCACCGCCACTGAGATGCTTCAGATAGTCTTGGAGCTGCTGAAAAACGGGCTCCACCTCAGCAATCACTTTCTGGCCATCACTATCGCTTTCACCTTCCCCCATTTGGAGCTTTTCGACCAGCTCATGCAACGTATCAAAACCTCTTAAAAACAGAGATTCAACCTGCTGGTCAATGCGGACCGGATTTTCTTGGAGAATTTTGAAACAATCTTCCAAGCGATGGGCCACTTTGTGAATACCGTTAAGGCTCAGCATGGCGGCGTCGCCCTTGACTGAGTGGGCCGCACGGAAGAGCTCGTTGACCTGCTCAGGATCGGCCATGGCAGCTTGGAGATTGAGCAGTCCCCGCTCAATGGTGTCCAGGTGCTCACGGGCACCTTCGATAAAGAATCCTAGAACTCTCTGCTTTTCGGCGTCCACAACAGTTGTCCTCTATTTGACCCAAAACAATGGTGATGATGAGCTAAACCGCCAAACTGGAGACGGGTCATGCCACGAATGCCTACCCAGGCGACATCCTGCCAGTTTCTCAACTTATATATCTACTGCTCTGGGAAAAAACAGTGATCTATAGCTTCAGGCTTATATAGCGCCATGAGACTGAATTCCCATGGTAGCGGTGCATAACCTATATTGCCCGCAGGCCTAGGCAAGAGATACACCTGCATTTGGATAAGCTAAATACTACATTTGGCGTTTTACAGCGTGACCCTCTTGGGCTCACAATGGGAGCTGGCTGACGAGCGAATGCATTGAGTTAAAGATCTGCGTCACGGGCGAAGCTATGAGTAAGATATTAATCGTCGATGATGACGTGACATTGAGGGCGGGTCTAGCTCGCTACCTCACGAAGCGGAGTTATGTTGTTCAGGATGCTGGCTCTGGTGAAGAAGGGTTGAGTGCTTTCCAGAAGTACTCCCCAGATTTAGTGGTATCTGACATTTTGATGCCGGGGGTGGATGGTTTTGAGTTTTGTCGGCGTTTGCGTACAAGTCAAGAAGGGCAACTTGTTCCATTCATTTTTTTGTCAAGCCGTGGTGACATTGAGGATCGTATTCAAGGCCATTCTATTGGTGCGGATGATTACCTGATTAAGCCCTTTGAGCCGAGGGAGCTGCTGGCCAAGATTGAAGCCCAACTGGAGCGTTCCCGGCGCATCCACGAAGAGATTGATCGCTTAATTGATAAGGCGAATGCGGAGAGTGCTTCCCGGCAGGAGGTCATCAATCCTGAGCCTCTGCCCCTCACCCCGGCGGAGGAGAAGGTGTTTTGGGAAGTGGTTCAAGGGTTTACGAATCGGCAAATCGGCGATCGCCTGTTCATCAGTCCCCGTACGGTGCAGACTCACCTGAGTAACATTCTAAGTAAGCTTAGCCTGGACAATCGTGCTCAGCTGGTCCGTTATTCCTATGAGCATGGCTATCGAGCTCCTGCTTCATCTCAGCCCGATAGCAAAAAATAACTTGCGTGAGCTTGGAACATCCTCTGAGCAATTGGGCTGGCTAAGATGCCCAGAGTCAATCTGCTCGGAGCTAGCTTGTGCGATGAACTCTGATAGATAAGGTGCTAGAGAGGGTTTTCTTTGTTTCTTGCTTTAGGCTAAATTTCCTTCGACTGTGTTTTCTTGAAGCCTTCGTTAGTGCTCTGGTGACACTTCAAATGACTTCATATATTGATGTATGCTGGCTGGAAGTTCAGCGAGCTATCTTGCTGAGAGAATGTTTGGACAGCTAGCCAGGCTCGGATTTTGTCCTCAAAATGGTATGAATGTGCCGGATGCTGGATGAAATTTAGCTGAAGCTCTTGCTTTTGTTGAGACGCTGCTCAAACCTACTCTCTAGGTAAAGCCTGCGAATTTTTGGTTGAACTGTTGACTTCGTTCATTGTGATTGTCGATTGTGATGGCTCAGCCTGTATCTCCTACTGAAAATAAAGAAATTTCTCGCTTGCGAGAGCGCCTCTCTTCGCGCTTGGACAAGACTCGTCTGACTGCTTTCTCTGGCTTGGTAGACCAAGGGGAAGCTGGACGTTTGGTGCTCCAAGAGGCTTTGTTGGCTGAGCGTGAGTCGGGTCAGTTTACTTGGCTCTCAGGTAGTACCTATCGAATGTTGCTGGCTGAGGGAGGTGAAGGTTCTCGCCAGTTTTTGGATGAAAATTGTCCTTTAGGCTTACTTCCTCTTAAGTCTGCTCAAGGAGTTGACTATGCTCATCTAGAGCAGCTTTTGGTTGAAGAGGAATATAAGCTGGCGGATATTGAGACGTCTCGGAAGCTCTGCGAGCTAGCGGGCGAAGCTGCGGTCAAGCGTAAGTGGGTTTATTTCTCTGAGGTGCCTAACTTGCCTTTGGAGGATTTGCAGACTCTGGATCAGCTGTGGCGCGTTTACTCAGAAGGACTGTTTGGGTTCTCCGTTCAGCGTGAAATTTGGCTGGGTGCAGGGCGTGTTTGGGAGAATCTGTGGCCCCGTATTGGTTGGAAGGATGGAAATACCTGGACTCGCTATCCCGGTTCTTTCACTTGGGACCGCTCAGCGCCTCGTGGGCATTTGCCTTTGAGCAACCAATTGCGCGGTGTGCGAGTGATGGATTCTTTGATGAATCATCCTGCTTTTGCCACTGATGCTGCTTCATAATTCATCGGTTGCGATCGATTCGTAGACAGGGAGGTGCATCTCTATGAGCGTATTTGTTCTGCTATTTCGAGATGATTCAGGAAATGAGGGGATTCATACTCTCAGCGTGGGTGATCAAAACATCGTTCTGATGTTTGAGGATGAGGATGATGCAACACGCTATGCGTTGTTGCTAGAAGCCCAGGATTTTATGGAGCCTTCTGTGGAGGCCATTGATCAGCAGGAGATTGAGGATTTTTGTGAGGGGGCGAGTTACCAGGCCAAGTTAGTGCCCCAAGGGTTTGTTCCTGAAAGTGATGCCGATCGCCTGATGATCGTTCCTCCAGCTACAAACATGGAGCAGATGGATTGGGAGGATGGAGACGAGAAAGCGGCGGTTTCCGACGAGATCCCCCCTAAGACTCAGGAAACGGTTGAAAAATCTTCTGGGGATAACGAAGCAGCAGACGAAGCTTTCCCTTCAGGAGATTTAGACGATATTCGTCGTCGTTTGGAAGGGTTGCTTTAGGCTCTGGCATATCTGTTACCTCAGCGGCTTAGCTTTTGCTGTCACCCATTGGGCTGGCGGCTTGAACGGTTGGATTTTACTTAGGAGAACTGTGGGATGGCCGTTGAAAATCAGTCTGGTGCAAATGCCTCTGGTCAAAAGCTTCAGGATCGAGGGCATTTGCTAACGGAGCAAAGCAACCCGGCGAGCCAGAATCTTGACCAGTGCTCGGCGCTGGAAATTGTGGATATTTTCAACCAGGAAGATGCCAAGACGGTGGCAGCGATCGCTGCTGCCCGCGTTCCCCTCGCCGAAGCCATCGACCGCACTGCCATTGCCATGTCCAAGGGCGGCCGGCTGTTCTACATCGGCGCGGGCACCAGCGGTCGTCTTGGTGTGCTGGATGCAGCAGAATGCCCTCCCACTTTTTGTACGCCGCCGGAGCTTGTACAAGGCATTTTAGCCGGAGGCAAAGATGCTCTGGTGCGTAGCTCCGAGGGTCTAGAGGATTTGCCCGATGATGGGGCAGCGGCCATGGTAGAGAGCAACATCGGTGAGAACGATGTGGTGGTTGGGATTACGGCAGGGGGGACAACCCCTTACGTCCAAGGGGCGTTGAAGAAAGCGAATGAGCTGGGAGCCACGACGGTGTTTATTGCCTGCGTTCCTGCTGAGCAAGTTCCTTTAGATGTGGATATTGATATTCGTCTGATCGTGGGGCCAGAGGTTTTGGCAGGCTCAACCCGGCTCAAGTCCGGGACAGTGACAAAGCTAGCGCTGAATATTTTGTCCACAGGCGTGATGGTCAAGCGGGGAAAGGTTTTTGGTAATCGCATGATTGATGTGGCGGTGACCAATAGCAAGCTGGAAGATCGGGCGTTGCGAATTCTGGGTGACTTGGCAGATTTGGACCGGTCAGCTGCGGCGGAGCTGCTGCAACGCAGCGACCTGTCGGTGAAGCGGGCGCTGATGATGCATTGGAGTGGGCTAGATGCCCAGGCGAGTCAGGCACTTTTAGATGACCATCAGGGCCAGCTACGTAAGGCTTTGGCGGCGGCGCAGGCTTAGGATTGTGGGTTTGATTTGACTGTCAGGCCGCAAACCCTGTAGTGATATGGCATGCCATATCACTATGGGCGAGCCTTCCAATTTAAGGTCTGATTTGTAGGGGGAATCTGCTGCAACTGTTGCATTCGACTTCAGCCCAGTCTGACGGTGTAATAGGCCGTTACAGTGGGAGATGTGTATCTGGTCGCAGATGCTCACAATCAAACATTCAAGATGGCTATGGCGGCAGAAAATCTAACCACATTGGTTCTCAGCTTAGTGGCGTTGGGGACGCTGATCTGGGGCTATGCGCGATCGCGTCCCTATGGTCGGATGGGTCTGCTTGCTTGGCTCCAGTCTGTGGTGCTGATGCTCCCCTGGCTGATGTTCTTTGGGTTATTTGCCCTGGGCATCTATGTCAGCTTTGTAGTGGTGATTTTGCTCTTTGTGGCTGCCACTGGGATTTACATTTACCTGGGCAAACAGCTCCGGGAGGCCGGGCAAAGCGAGCAGATTCGTCAGCGACTTGAGAAGACCTTCCGAGAGGAGGAGGCTGCGAAGGAAGCCCACAAAGACGCCCATGCTGCGATGGGGATTGATGTGGATGCGACCCGTGAATCTGAAGATGGCAGTGAGCCTAGAATGCCACTAGACGAGCCGCTACCTACGCCGATTCCGCCTGAGGATCTCCAGACGGTGAAGGGCATCTTTGGCATTGATACATTCTTTGCGACGGAGACGATCCCCTATCAGCAGGGGGCAATTTTTAAGGGTAATCTGCGGGGGGAGCCGATTGAGACCCAGGCGAAGCTGGCGAGTAGCTTGGCAGAGCAGGTGGGCGATCGCTATCGTCTCTACTTGATCAATGGTCCAGAAGACAAGCCTGTGGTGGTTGTCCTACCCGCCAGCGCAGATCCCGTTGCAACCTCTACCCCTCAAAAGATTCTCTCGGTCATCCTCCTAGTTGCAACGACAGTGACGGCCCTGGAGCGTGGCGGTCTCCAGTACAACTTTGATGTCTTTGCCGAGCCCAACCGCTGGACAGAAACCCTCGCCATTGGCCTGCCGTTGATGCTGATCATGCTGGCCCATGAGTTAGGCCATTGGTTTATTGCCAAACGGTATGACGTCAAGCTGGCTTGGCCATTTTTCCTACCGGCCTGGCAGTTGGGCTCCTTCGGGGCACTGACCCGGATTGAGTCGATTTTGCCAAACCGCACGGTGCTGTTTGATATTGCCTTTGCTGGACCAGCGGTGGGCGGTTTGATGTCCTTGGTAACCTTGCTGGTGGGGCTGTTCCTGTCTGGTGAGACCAGTACCTTACCCTTACCCGTCGATGTCTTAGAGGGCTCCATGCTGGTGGGCGTTTTGTCTCGCACTATCCTAGGCAATAGCGTCCAGGCAGCGGTGGTTAATATTCATCCCCTGGTGGTTGTGGGCTGGCTCGGCTTGGTCATTACGGCGCTGAATATACTGCCTGCGGGGCAGCTAGATGGGGGCCGCATGGTACAGGCCATTTATGGTCGTAAGTTGGCCAACCGTACTTCGGTGATTAGCTTAATTGCCCTAGCCGTTGTTTCCTTGGCTAATCCGGTGGCGTTGTATTGGGCGGTGCTGGTGCTGTTTTTGCAGCGGCAACCGGAACGGCCTAGCCAAAATGAGCTGACGGAGCCTGACGATACGAGGGCTGCGCTCTGCTTATTAGCGCTGTTTTTGATGTTGACGGTTTTGTTGCCGCTTTCTCCGAGCTTGGCGGGGCAACTGGGAATCGGAGTGGATGCACCGTCGTTGCTGCCACTTTAGTTGATGGTCTAGAAACTTATAGAGGCTTGCCTACCCCCCCAAAAAAAAAAAAAATTATAAAAATGG
>CALIGI010000124.1 GCA_938021205.1 uncultured Pseudanabaenaceae cyanobacterium | reverse complement strand
CATCCTCTCCCCTAGCCCCTCTCCTAAAGGAGCGGGGAACCAAGCGAAGCTGAAAGCCTCGATTTTGCGTTCGGTTCCCTTGCTCCTTTAGGAGTAAGGGCTAGGGAAAGAGGTTGGCTGTTTGGCTGTCGAACTCAGGTTTGTTTTTAGAGCCTTTCACTTTCCCCTCTCCCTAGGGAGAGGGGTTAGGGCAGCTTAGCTCTGTCGAACTCAGGCTGCATAAATTAAGTCGCCTGAAACTCCCAATATTCAACCACCGGATCACCTTCAACGAGGGCTAGAAGTTTGGCTAACCTGCCACTGCTTTGCTCCCATTTTAGATAGGTTTCTTGGGCATCGCGGTGATCCCATCCTTTGAAAAGAACGACTTGATTCGGATTGTCTAAGATGGTGTAGACCTGAGCGTAGCGACAGCCCGGTGCCTCGCGAGCATCGGCTAGGGCTAGGGTTAGTTGGTTGACTAAGGCTTCGGCTTGGTTCGCTTTGGCAATGAAATGAATGGTGACTGTGATCGGATTTTGGCCTAAAGGTTTAGATGCCAATACCTGACCGGGAGTTGTGGCTAGAGTTCGGAGTGATTGCCGTTCTAAAATTTTGCCTCCACCTCCCAAAAACTGAGGCAAAAGAATAAACCCTAAACTTGCATTTACCCCCTGGCTCAGCAATTGGCGGCGAGACGGCTGGAAATCAGAATCCTTAGACATTTTCCCTAAACCTGTTCATTGCCAAATCCCAAATATCCCCTGGGTGTAATCAGCCAATTACCATGGCGCAGCGTGCTGGCATTGCCAATCAACACCACCGTCAGCATATCCACATCGTCAGGATTTAGCTCTCCCAAAGTGGTCAGCTTAATCTGCTCATCTTCGCGATAAACCGATCGCACCAAAGCAACCGGCGTCTCTCCCTTGCGATGCTCCAGCAAAAACTTCCTTGCACTCCCCAATTGGGTCAACCTCGTTTTTGACTTGGGGTTGTACAGCGCCACAACAAAATCTGCCGCTGCTGCTGCCTTGAGTCGTTTTTCAATCACCTCCCAAGGGGTGAGCAAATCGCTGAGACTAATGGCGCAGAAGTCATGCATCAGTGGAGTGCCCACTCGAGCGGCGGCGGCTTGGAGGGCCGTGATGCCAGGGAAGACTTGAACGCTGGGCGTTTTGCCATTCCAGCCTGCTTGGCTGAGGCTTTCCATGACCAGGCCTGCCATGCCGTAGATGCCGCTGTCGCCGGATGAGATCACGGCGACGTTGAGGCCCCAGTTTGCTAGTACAATCGCCCGTTCTGCCCGCGCCCGTTCTTTGGTAATCGGCATGGGTTCGACGATTTGCCCTGGTCGTAATATAGGGCGGATGAGATCGATGTAGAGGCCGTAGCCAATGATGGCGTCAGCTTCGATCAGGGCTGTTTTTGCAGCAGGAGTGATTTGATCCAGGGCTCCGGGGCCGGTACCAATGAGGGAGAGATGGCCGGGGCGATCGGTGTATTCCTGGTCAGCTTGGGCGATCGCCACGGTGACGGCACCAGGCTGTCCTTCGAGGCGGATGATTTGTTTTGAAGTGACAAGGGAGCCGTTGGTTGGGTCCGATGCGGCAGCGATTGCAGCGGCTTCGGCAACGCTGGGGGTGCCGACTTCTTTGGTGACTATCTTCGATGGGGTGGGGACTTCGATGTCTTTGAGTTCATCTGCGGTGAAGCAGCGTAGGGGCCAGCCTTTGTCTTGGCACAGTTCTAGCAGGCCGACTTCGTCAGATTTGAGATCTAGAGTGGCAATGCCTGCGATCGCTCCCTCTGCCCAATGGCCTTTGGCTAGGGTTTGAGTGACTGCGGTTTCAATCAGCTCCCGAGAGCTGCCCCGCTCACAGCCCACCCCGATCCAGAGCACTCTGGGGTGCCATTGAACCTTGGGAATTCCTTCGTCACTAAAGCTTCGCTGGGTTGCGCTGACCCAAACTCTGGCTTGGGCTGTTGATGCTGCTTCGTCCGATGGCGTAACGGCTTCATCGCCAAATCCAAACTGAAAACTGTGACGTGCGGGTAAATGCTGCTGCCAAAGATCGGAGCCTGCATCTTGAAGAACTTGAACAGAATCCTGGCGGGCCAGAGTAGCACTGACGCCCAGCCAGTCACCGCTGCCTTTTCTCCAGCCAAAGGGTCGGCCCAAAATATCAATGCCGGTGCGTTGTTGGGCGGAGGCGGCTCCGGTGAGGATCGCTTGGGCTCCTAGTTGAGTCGCGATCACCTGGGCCAATCGGTCTGCGCCGCCTTGGTGCCCGCCGCAGAGGCTAATGACAAATTCGCCCCCTTCGTCGAGGACGGCGATCGCAGGATCCGTAGCCTTGTCCTGCAATAGGGGAGCCACCAGCCGAATTGTTGCACCACTGGCGAGGGCAAAGATAAAGCCTGATGTACTGGGCCAAAGCTCGGCAATTTTGTCTTTGAGTGAATCGCCGTAGCTGTGGAGATTGGGAGCAGTCTCAGCTAAGGCTGACAGTTTGGGAGAAATCCAAATGGTGAGATTGTCTTGGTTGAGCTGTTGAAGCTGTCGCAGCGCTGCCGGAGTTGTGGCAATCGCTGCGAGGGTCGGAAAGGTATCGAGCATTAAGGAGACGGAGTTTAGAACGGACTGGCGGTTTGGGCAGGCTGATTTTTGCGGCTGCTGCCAAAGATATCTGCGGCAGATTTCTTGGCAGCAGTGGATTTTTTAGCTTGCTCGATTTCCTTCTCAAAGCGTTGGAAGGCTTTGTCAAAGTCGTCGGGTTTGGGCGTAGTGGGAGATGCCTTTTCTTGGGTTGTCTCTTTGGTTTTGGCGGGGCTTGATTTGGCTGGGTTGGTCTCAGCAGGAGCTTTCGCTGGTGCCGTTTTCACTGGCTTCGCTTTCACTACAGACTTAGCCTCTCCAGCGAATTTGGCCGCTGGCTTCTCAGCATTCTGGTTAAAGAAGCGGTTTGAGGTTGAACTGGACTTCGATTCTTTGGGGGGAGTAGAGGCAGCCTTCACAGGTACATCCTTAGCAGACTTCGTCGCGGTATCCGTTTCTGAGGCTCTTGCTTTTGAAGTTGCTTGGCTTGGTTTGCTTGGTTGGGCTTTTGCTTTGGAAGGAGTGACTGTTTTGGCTGGGGTGGTGGGCTTCTTGATTACAGCTGTTTCGGCGGGAGCCTTTATTTTGGCCCAGCTTGGCATAGCTGGTTCCGCTTGGGTCACAGGTGCTTTGGCTGGAGGGGCTGCCACGGGAGCTTCCTTCGCAGCTTCAGTTTTTGGAACAGCAGTCTTGGGTTTTGACGTCTTAGGAGTTGATGTTTTTGGGGTTGCTGCTTTGGGAGTAGAGGACGCTGTGGGCTTATTACTACGGTTGGAGATGCTAGGGGAGGAAGATGTCTTT
>CALIGI010000123.1 GCA_938021205.1 uncultured Pseudanabaenaceae cyanobacterium | reverse complement strand
CCAGAATCAACAGCGTTCCCCCCTCACCCAATTGGTCAAACAGATCGGTGACGCGGGTTTGGCTGGGCAGAGTTTGGCGAGGCTGAGCTGTGGTTTCCCAGGCCAAGGACCAGGGATGGCTGAGGGCATCCAGGCGCTGTTCAAAGCCCAGGGCAATGAGGGCGCGATCGTGGAGGGAGGTTTCCAGGACTCCCTTGACCCAGTAGTTACGGACCTTGTTGATTAGGATTTGGCGGTCCCTCATCGCCGAGGTCGCCATCCGCAGCTCCGTAGCAGGCTCGCTAGAGACAGAGAGTGTCGTGGTGGGGTGATGGAAGGTTGAAGGCGGCGGAAGCGTTTGCTCGATGGTCTCGGTTGGACCATGGTTGACTTTGCTGTAGAGGGATATCGGTTGGGGTTGGCCTAGGTCTAGCTCTGCCAGCAGGGCTTGGAGCGCTGGGATTGAACGGGGGCGATCGCTCCCATTCATGGCCGTCATCCGATTCAATGCCCCCGCAAACTCCGGCGAGACCTGGGCCTTATGGGTCCAATCCAACGGCCCCACCCCATCCACCCGCTGAAAATATTGGGGCAACTTGCCCGTCAATAAATAGATCGCAGTCAGGCCCAAGCTATAAATATCGCTCCCCGCAAAGGGCTGACCTGCCGCCTGCTCCGGAGCCATAAAACCAGCAGTACCCGGCGTAAAGTCCGATTGCAACGGCTGAGTTGTGAGCAGCTCCTTGGCAATGCCAAAGTCAATCAAAACCGGGAGCTGGCCATCATCGCGCAAGATAATATTGCTGGGCTTGATATCTCGATGGATAACCCCCTGCTGGTGAACATAGTCTAAAACCAGCGAAAGTTGCTGGAGCATCTGTAGAACATCCGCTTCCCCAGCCTTGCCCTGCTGTTTCACCCAAGTTTCTAGGGTGATGCCCACAATCCATTCTTGAACGAGGTAAAGCTCCTTATCCTCACCAAAATAAGCATAGAGCTGAGGAATTTGCTCACTGCCCTGGCTCAGCTCCTCCAGCAGCGCCGCTTCTCGCTGAAATCTTTGTTTGATCTGTTCATCCACATCAGGCTGCCCCGTCCAAGTCCGCAGCTTTTTGACCACGCAGCGGCGACCCGAGGGCCGATGCGTATCCTCAGCCAAGAAGGTTTCACCAAAGCCGCCGCTACCCAGATGCGCTATGGGCCTATAGCGATTGTTGAGCAGGTCGGGCAGGGACACAGGCTAAGGGTAAAGAAAATAACAGGTGATGCAGCTTCTTTATTATTCCCGATCTTGGTTCAGGGCTGGCAGTCAGCTCCTTCGATGCTCTATAAGCCAAACAATATGGCGAATTGCAGGCGATCGCCCCCAACCATCATCAATGAACCAGCAACATGGCTGAGCCGACATTTCCTACAGCGTAGATGCAACTCTAAAATTTTCGTTGATCTAACGCTATTGAATCCCAAGCCGTCTCATTCCGAGTGAGATATCTACCAAAGTGCTGTGGCTTAAGTCTTGGAGAAGCTTCTGAGACCAAAACCAAGCAGAACCTCACTTCATTCTCTTGCCAGAATCTCCTCATCAATATGTTCAGTAGCAAGCAATGACTTCATCTATGACTTCCTAAGCTCTGCTGAGGCAAGCCATTACTGTGGCTCGTTATTGTGCAGACATGAACTTCGGATGGGAACTGACTTGTGAGTCCAGGGCCACCGGAATGGGTGCATGGCCAACTCTTCAAACATTACCTCGATACGTAATCGTAGCCATGAAAATTTCCACCTTGAACTCTAAGCTTGCTCTCGTTGGTTTGGCCGCTCTGAGCGTTGTTGCTGTTCAGAAGCCTATGCAGGCTGAAGAGATCACCGTTGATTTCTCTCAGTTACAGTCTGGTCAAAGTGTTGAAGGCCTGGGCACGGTCCATGACCTCCTAGAAATTGATGCCACCCATGGTGATGGCATCATGGTGACAGAAGGTGGAGCCCACACCGCCTATGGTGCCTGGGTTAAGGAAACTGGCAAGCATTCTGTCAAGAATGGTGGTGCTGGTGCTGGTGGCTTTGCAGATCAGGGCAAAAACAACTCCTTTAGCTTCTCATTTGCCCCAGATGTTACGGTTTCAAACTTCTCCCTAGAGATGATGGATTACGGTGACTGGAACCCTGAAAAAGCAACGAAGCATGGCGTTTACTTGACTGCATTTAACGCAGTAGGTGACCTGATTGATCAGTTCAGCTTGGAGCACCAGACCGGTGCTAGCCAAAATGATGTTGCCAACAACATCTACAAGGCTAAAACCGTTGGTCTGGCTGGTGATGCATTCGAATCCACCAGTGCTTCCAACTTTGGCGAGACATTGTTATCCGTAGCGGGCGAAGGAATTTCCCGTGTTGAGCTAACGTTCGCCAACAACAGCCAGAAGCGTGCAGACCAGTCCTCTGACCCCAACGTCGCTTTCCGTGCCCTGAGCTTCACCGCTGATACCACAGCGGAGAAGGTGCCTGAGCCTGCTTCCATACTGGGTCTCTTGGCAGTCGGTGCGCTGGGTGCCAGCTCGGCTCGCAAGCGTCAGCAGAAAGGCTAAAGATTGGGGACTCCACAACACGCAACATCAAAATGGAAGCATTACAGCCCAAGGCACTTGAGCCTTTAGGACTGAAATATGTGGCAAGAGCTCGCTTCCATCTAAGGTGACCAGCCGACTCAGACTTTAAAGCCTGAGTCGGCTTTATGTTTAAGAGTCCAGAGCTCTGCTGGAGCGGACTGCATGGGCATCGTTGTCAGCTGTCTTTTATTTTGAACAGCGCAGCTTTCTGCCAAACACCCCAACCAATGCAATTTCACTACGGAAATCCCACCCAATTTGCTAGGGGAAGCTCTACCGACAAGTCTTAAAGCCTCAAGTTATCCTAGACTCAGCGCAACTTCTAGGGATTAGGCCATGGCAGGACTAGGCGATTTGTTTCAGAAAGCAGTGTACCTAGGCGTAGGCCTTGCATCCTACACCGGAGAAAAAGCCTCCGAACGCCTCGGCGAGCTGCGCGGCCAGGCTCAAAAGCTGGCTGACGAGCTAGTCCAACGCGGCGAAATGACCACCGAAGAAGCCCGAAAAATGGTGGACGACATGGTCCAACGCTCCCAAGCGGAAGCGGAAGCCACCAGAGGCCGCGTCCAGCAAGACCAAAGCGGACCTCGCACCATTGAAATTGAAGTGGAAGACAGCAGCGGCCACACCACCAGCAGTACCGCTAAAAGCGAAAGCCCCCAGGATCCTGATAAGGCCCAAGCCGACGCACTTCGCTGCGAAGTGGAAAAGCTTCAGGATGAACTGCAACGCCTCAAGCGTGAGTCTTAGCTGCCCTCATCCCTAACCCTTCTCCCTAGGGATGAAGGGAGCTTGAGTAAATGCCCATAGCAACGTCAAAATCCCTCTCCCCAGGGAGAGGGATTTAGGGTGAGGACAGCTTTTGCCCAACCCCAGCCCCCGTTCCCTCTCGGCTAATATTTTGGACCCCTCCCATGGACGATTGGTTTGAAGCCACCCGACAACATCTCGAAGCGATTGGCAAAGGTATTGAGCATCAAGTAGACGAGGCCATTGATGGTTTGCTGGAAACGACTGATCGCCTAGCAGAACAAATTGACCAAGCGATCGCCCCCGGCCTTAAAAACCTAGACCAGTGGGAAAAGGACGTCACCCAGCAAGTTGAAGCCTGGCTCCCCGAAGCCCCCGTTGAAGCAGTAGAAGACTTCGAGCGCCGCGTAGATGAATGGACCGTTCAAACCGGAGCTGCCATAGCTGAAGTACTGCGCCCCGTAGAACAGACCATCAAGCCTGTCCTCAACGAACACAAGCCCTGCATCGGCTGCCGCAATTACCATGGCGAAGCCTATGGCGACAATCCAGACATGCTGATCTGCGGCATTCATCCCTTTGGCTATGATGCAGATCAATGCCCCGACTGGCAATCCACCTGGCAAACCGACGACAAATCCGCCTAGGCCTCTAGCCCCTCTCGGGAGGGGCTAGAGGTGGGTCTGCTCCAGTACTAACCCAACAGCTTATAAAAATGCCCCACTGGTCCTTGGCCCTGACCGATCGCCAACGAATGTTTCAACGCTTCAGTCACATAATCCTTCCCAGCCCGCGCCGCTGCCAAAGGCTCAAGCCCTAAAGCAAGGTTTGCTGCGATCGCCGCCGACAAGGTACAACCTGTGCCATGGGTATGACTCGTCTCTACGGTTTCTGTCTCTAAAACCGTAGTTGCCTGGCCATCCCACCAAATATCAACCCCTTGCAGCGCTCCAGTCATTCCACCGCCCTTCACCAGCACAAACTGCGGCCCTAGCTTACCAATGGCTTGCGCGGCCGCTTTCATGTCGTCCAAGTCTGTAATCTCTAAACCGCTGAGAATTTGAGCTTCGTAGCGGTTGGGCGTCAGCACCAGGGCTTTAGGAATGAGCTGGGACTTTAGGGTGTTGATCGCTGCATCATCAATCAACTGCGCCCCCGCCCGCGAAACCATCACCGGATCCACTACCAACTGCCCCAACCGATCACAATGGGCAGCAACAGCCTCAATAATGGGTGCATTTAGCAACATGCCGGTCTTAGATGCCTGCACACCAATATCGCTCACCACAGCCTCTAGCTGAGCCACCACCGACTCAGGTGATAGCGCATCAACTCGAGTAACCCCAGTCGTGTTTTGAGCCGTGACACAGGTCAGAGCACTGGTGCCGTGGACACAGTGAAACGAGAAGGTGCGCAGATCCGCCTGGATCCCCGCACCGCCGCCACTATCAGAGCCCGCGATGGTCAACGCAACGGGGATAGAAGCTTTAGAGCTATCAGTCATGGTTCAAGTCGCCTTCGCCGCTTAGTTCTTAGGACGACGACGTTGCAAGAACTCAGGAATATCTAGACCACCCAAGCCTAAGCCACGCCCCTGCTCCTTTTCGACATTGCGCTGGGGAATCGGGGAAGGTTCAGGTGCCGTAATACGAGGCTGTGGAGGAGTTTGAGGCGCAAGGGGAGGCTGAGGAACAGCTAGAGTGCGCGGTACCATACGAGAAATATTGCGCTGTTGCTCCGGTGTAAAGCCCGTCGCAATTACCGTGATGCGGACTTCACCATCGAGGCGATCGTCAATCACCGCACCAAAGATGATGTTGGCTTCTGGATCAACCACTTCGTAAATGGCATCCGCCGCCGCACTCACTTCATGCAAGCTGAGGTCACTACCACCCGTGATATTGAAGACAACGCCCTTCGCACCCTCGATGGAAGACTCCAACAGAGGCGAAGAAATGGCCGCAGAAGCTGCTTCCCGAGCCCGGCCTTTGCCAGAGCCCAAGCCAATGCCCATCAGTGCAGAGCCCGCATCGGCCATAATGGCACGCACATCAGCGAAGTCAACGTTAACCAAGCCAGGAATCGTAATAATGTCAGAGATACCCTGCACACCTTGACGTAGTACGTCATCCGCCATGCGGAACGCCTCTTGAACCGGTGTTTGCTCCGAGATAACTGACAGCAACTTATCGTTGGGGATAACGATTAAGGTATCGACGCTAGCTTCCAGGGCAGCAATGCCTTCAGCCGCTTGAGAGATGCGACGGCGACCTTCAAACCCAAAAGGCTTGGTCACGATACCCACTGTTAAAGCGCCCAACTCCTTGGCCACTTCAGCAACGATTGGAGCTGCCCCTGTACCCGTACCACCGCCCATGCCAGCGGTGATGAAGACGAGATCGGAGCCTTCCAATGCCGCTGCAATCTCATCACGAGACTCTTCTGCAGCCTTATGACCAATGGCAGGATTACCACCTGCACCTAAACCACGGGTTAGCTTTTGGCCAATCTGGAGGCGATGGGGAGAAGCAGCGTTCACTAACGCCTGGGCATCTGTATTAATGGCCCAAAATTCAATGCCGCTAACGTCACTGGCAATCATACGATTAACAGCGTTGCTACCACCGCCGCCAACGCCAATGACGCGAATTCTAGCAATACTGCTGGGCATGATATCCCCAGGCTGTTCGTCTGTCTCGGCAGTAAACCCGACCGCATCACCGTTACTGATACCGAATGCCGAATTATTCAAGGAATGAGATGCTCCAGATGTCATTGAATATACCGACTGCTCATCATCAGCAGAGAACGTGTGGATTCGGTGGGGAATTGAAATCTAATAGTGA
This sequence comes from uncultured Pseudanabaenaceae cyanobacterium, assembly GCA_938021205.1. Taxonomy (GTDB): domain Bacteria; phylum Cyanobacteriota; class Cyanobacteriia; order PCC-9006; family JAAUQQ01; genus JAAUQQ01. The sequence goes on along the minus strand of CALIGI010000123.1, from coordinate 13,525 downwards.
GAACATCTCCCCGATGGACGAACTCACCAATTGTGCTCTAGCACACATTTTTTATGACTTAGAGCATAGTTCTCTGGTCATAAGGTGCGGAATCCTAAACACTATAGGGTAATTCGCTAGTAAAAACCAAACTCAAACTAACAGAGTGAGCAAGCCTTAAGCTACAGTGCTCTGAAAAGTAACGTCCGATCTCGTGGTCATAAATGATTTGGTGTTTCAGCTGCGTCTTGGATCGACTTGGAGTTCGACTGCCATGCGCGAGGGGTTTAGCCCCTCGTAGCGTTTCAGAGGTCAATCATCTCTCCCCTAGGCGGTCTTTCTTAAGGCCGCTGCCGTGCAACCCGATCCCAATCCCATAATGATGCTGTTAGAGCTGAGGGACACTTCGCAAAGCCAATTGTCCCGAATTCTTTAGTTCGAGACTTTCTCGGCTTGGTCTGCCTTCATCTGTAAGCGAGGTACCGTCGGCGTCTTCAAATCAATGAACGCAATTTTGTCTGCCTCAGCATGGCTCGGCAAATGACGCATACGGTCCAGAATTTCCAACTGGTAGCTGAATTGAGGACCATAGGGACCTAAGTGGACAGTGCCCAAGTCCGTTTTGAGCTTGAGATTAGAAGGATCACGCCAATCGATCGCCTGAACCTGGACCGGATTTTGACGAATTACTTCATAGAGACCTGGCCATTCCTTTTTATATTCAGGTCGCATCCCTAGAACCTGGAGACTTGGCAATTCGAACATTCCCTCCGAGTTGTCGTATTGAGCCAAGGAGACCCATTCTCCCGTTTCATCTAGCAAGACCCGCTCCGCATTGACCATCGGCTGGAAAGCCTCAAGTTTTTTATTGGGTTGCGTGACCAGCTTTCTCTCTTGCGCGAACTCTTCCCCATCTCCTTGCTCTGTTGTTGAACGAGCCGCTGGAGTTTGCTTATCCCGGAGCTTGCTCTGACTCTCTGGGCGGGTCAATTCAGCCACTGCAACGGGTTGGCGTTCTCGCACGCGTACCACAAGCCCAGGCGGTACCAAGCGGCGGGAAATTTTGGCATCGAGGAGGGGGGCCTGCTCCAATAAAGCTTTCTCAAGGTCATTGGGCTTCACCTTCAAGAGCGACTGGGGATAGTCCACAGGTACCAGTCCTTTGAGAGAATCAGCACTCATGGCTTGATTTCCCTTGATCGTGATTTGCTCTGCGCTCCGCACGAGCCAAACAGGCTGGCCCATGAGCCAAATCAATCCTCCTGCCGCTGCGCCTACAACCAGCAATCGCCAAAAATATTTCAGGACGCGCTGACCCCTCTGACGGCGAAGGTTGCGACGACGCTCCGCCATACCCAAAGGAGAGGGCGCGTTGGCAGAAATGCGAGAGCGACGGCGGGTTGCAGTTGTGCCCACAGCAGAGGTGCGACGACTTGTAGTGGAGGAACTGGGACGGGATGCTCTAGATCTTGCGCCAGAACGGCGGTTGCGTTGAGTCAAGGGAGCAACAGGGCAGAAGCCAGGACGAGGTGTACCAAAACAGGGTGAAAGAGAAGCACAGCGAAAATTTGAGGACGACTCACCAAAGACCCTGACCCAATCCCGTAGGAGGAGTAATGTGGTCTCAGTCTCTGGCCGATAGCTGCCGGTAGCTGTCGATAGCTAGTCACATCATCTCGGACTATCAGGGGCTCTCAAGAGCCATACATGGTAGGCCACGATGTGAATATTAAAAGTCTAACGAGTGATGCCGTTGCGCTAAAACGATGGCGTTGCAATTCAGCTCACCATAGTCGCCAACCCAGGATTATTTAATCATCTCCTTGAATCAATTCTTGTTTTAGCCGTCTGGTCCAGTCCACGGCAAGATCCAACTGGGTGAAGGGAATCTGTAGCTTGTCACCCCCCAGGTCCAGTTCAATGGCGATCGCTTTGGGGTCTGGCCCCTCTTTGCTCTTCGCAGGTGGATCTAATATCGCTGCTGCGGCTTCCAAGCTGACCGCTGCGCCATCCAGGAGCAGTACCACTGCCTGAACCTGCCCAAAGGAGACCCGCTGAAGATTGATTGGACCTTTACGGCTGGGCTTACCCACCACCAAAGCATCCTCCTCCAAGCCCAGCACCGAATAAATATCAAACTTAGAAGAGCGGAACCCCTCGGACCAAGCCCGATAGCTCTCCACCTTCTGAAACTCATTCCACCCGGCCCAAGCCAAGCCGATGAACAAAAATAATAGGGGTAACCAGAGTAGTCCTCTTTCCATGGCAATCACAATCTCACGTCACACTAAGACCGTCAACGAAGCCTGACCATCAACGCACCTCCCCTCGCCGCTACAATCAAGGCAGGAGAAGAATTCGCCGGGAAATGTTGCCAACGGCTCCCAGCATATTCGCTATTCCCTCGTTCATTCATTCCATGGAGTGGACGAATTGTGACTAGGTTTTACTCGTGTGACCGCTATTCCGCCCTCTTCTGACTCGACCTTCTCGAAATCCAAAGCCCCTCAATCCGTAACCATGTTTGACTCGATCGAATCTGCCCTGTTGGACCTGAAATGTGGCAAGTCCGTGGTGGTGGTCGATGACGAGAGCCGAGAAAACGAAGGGGATTTGATTTGCGCGGCTCAATTTGCTACGCCGGACATGATTAATTTCATGGCTGTGGAGGCTCGGGGGCTCATTTGCCTGGCCGTCATGGGCGATCGCCTCGATCAGCTAGATCTGCCCCTGATGGTGGACAACAACACCGACAGCAACCAAACCGCCTTCACCGTCAGTATCGACGCCGGGCCAAATCTGGGCGTCAGCACTGGTATCTCCGCCGATGACCGAGCCAGGACCATTCAAGCAGTCATTCACCCCAGTACTTGTCCTGAAGACCTGCGCCGTCCCGGCCATATCTTTCCACTGCGGGCCAAGGATGGAGGGGTTCTCAAACGAGCGGGTCACACCGAAGCCGCCGTGGACCTGTCTCGCCTTGCTGGACTCTATGCCTCCGGCGTGATCTGCGAAATCCAAAATGCCGATGGTTCCATGGCTCGCCTACCTCAGTTGGTGGACTATGCCAAGCATCACAATCTCAAGCTCATCAGCATCGCAGACTTGATTAGCTACCGCCTCCAGCACGAGCGCTTTGTGGTGCGCGAAACCGTGGCGGACCTGCCCAGCGAATTCGGCAAGTTCAAAATCTATGCCTACCGCAATACCCTCGATGGCTCGGAGCATGTGGCGATTGTCAAAGGTGACATTGGCCAACAAGGTCTCAGTGCCGAGGGCGAGGGGCCTGCTTCATTCTTGCAGAATGAAACTGTCGATCCAGACATGCCGGTCATGGTACGGATGCACTCCGAATGCCTCACAGGGGATTCCCTCGGCTCCCTGCGCTGCGACTGCCGTATGCAGCTCCAGGCTGCGCTTAAGATGCTCGAAAGTGCAGGTCAAGGCGTGGTGGTGTATCTCCGCCAAGAAGGCCGGGGCATTGGCTTGATTAATAAGCTTAAGGCATACTCCCTCCAGGACCTGGGCTTGGACACGGTGGAAGCCAACGAGCGTCTGGGGTTTCCTGCCGACCTGCGCAACTATGGCGTAGGCGCTCAAATCCTCAACGACCTAGGCATTCATAAAATTCGCCTGATCACCAATAACCCCCGCAAGATAGCGGGTCTCAAGGGCTATGGTTTAGAAGTGGTGGATCGTGTGCCCCTTTTGATCGAAGCCACTCCCTACAATTCCCAATACCTCGCTACCAAGGCCGACAAGCTGGGACACCTGTTTCTCCGAACCTTCCTCGTTACCATCGCCCTGCGAGGGCAGGATGATCCGCTGAGCCTACAGCAGCGCTATGACCTGCTGGAACGGCTACGCAATCTAGTTCAGAGCCAAGGTTTAGCCCTCCAAGAAGAGCCCCGTCCTGTTGCTGTTGCGGTATTTGGCCGGGCCTCTCTGATCGCTCAAATTGGCCTGGACCGAGCCCAGGCGGTGAAGGGGGAATGGTATCGGGAGACTCAAGCTCCCACAGTGAAAGCGATCGCCCATATCCTCGACGAAGTCAGCAACTGGTCAGGCCTGACCCAGGTTGAGTTCCTCATTTCTCCGGGCAATGACTCCTTCACTGGCCTGCAAATGAAGCTGGACCGCGACCCCCATGAGCTCACTGAGCTTCCCTCCAAACTCATAGATCGCTGGGAAACTCAACGCATTTACAGCTATGAAAAGCCCTAGCTAGTAGGCAGCCGACTTGCCGACTACAGCTATCGCAAGGGCATTCCCAACACAAAATTGTCTGTGCCAGTTTGGGGTAGACCGGACCCAACGAGAAAATAGATGAAGAAGGTTGCTGTTTAGATCAACCAACCCTTCAGGTGTAATGCAATGGCGCAGAGTCTAAACTTCGCTGGGAGAAGAGCCAGAAATGTCCAGAACAAGCCGTTAAGGGTCGTTTCGGAGGAAGTTTGCTTCGCAATCTCATTGAATATTTCTCCTTGCTCCCCGGCAGGATTTGATCAACCCCAGGGAGCAAAGGAGACCTTAAGAACAGCCGAGAATAGCCCTTGCGCTGTTTAACTGAAGGCAAGACGATTTAATCGTTGAGAAGTTAACATAGCGAACATCTAGCTAAAGAAGGGGGGTCACCCCTCTCGCAAATTCAAACCTGATAGCGGGCCCAATAACGACTTCGTTCTGGGTCGTTACTGGAGCTACGTACCGATACTTAGCAGCACCGCTGACATTCTCTTGAAACCGTGTGAGCCTCACCCATGAGACTGGATCTTCGTAGCCCTAAGACATTCGTTATCTTTTTCGCTAGCTTTGCAGCAGGCTTCACCAGCTTCCTGTTGGTTGAGAATGCCTCTCATTTTGTTCCTGGCTCCGCGACCGCACAAACGGCGAAACCCACCGCCAGCGAGCTTAATCTCAAAGTAGGCAAAACAGTCGCCCAGCCAGACCTCTCAAATCAGGTCGGGGAGTTCAAGCCAGAACCCGGCAAAGCACTTGAACAAGCTGTTGGCCCAGGTACTCAGGCTCAAGCTAGCGCCGCTGAGCCCGAAATTTCCACTCCAACAACCGCCCCAGTTGTTGCAACGGCTCCGCCTGAGACCCTGGCTGGCGTCGTACCTCCTCGAAGCGCCGCAGAGGCGGCACCCGTCTCCAGCCGTCCCACCCTCCTAGCCCAATCAGCCCAACCTGGCTATGAAATTGCCTGGGCAGATCCAAGCAACTACGGTGAGCGCTTCACCCGCGACATCTATAACCAACCCGCCATCCAGCAACCCATCATCGTCCTCCACGAGACGGTCTCCTCGGCAGATTCCGCTATCAATTACTTTAAAACCCCCCACCCCAACGATGCGGACCAGGCCAGCTACCACACCCTCATCCGCCGCAATGGTGTTGTGGTCTATCTCGTTCCCCCTGAAAAGCGAGCCTATGGCGCGGGTAACTCAATCTTTGTGGGAGCTGATGGTAAGGAGGAAACGATCAAGACCCATAAACAGTTTTCTGCCTCGGTGAATAATTTTGCTTATCACATCTCTCTTGAAAGCCCTCCCGATGGCTATGGTAATGGCTACTCCCACAGTGGCTATAGTCAGGCCCAGTACAACTCCCTGGCTTGGCTCATTGGTCAAAGCACAGTCCCTTTGAACCGCATCACCACTCACCAGCGAGTAGACCGCTCCGGCGAACGCCTTGACCCTCGCAGCTTCGACTTCAATCGTCTGCAATCGGCGCTGCGCCCCTACCGCAGCTTTTAAGCAGACCTGGCCAGTGACGCAATCGCCAAAATCTAAAATGGGCGAGTTTCATGACCATGAAACTCGCCCATTTTGGCATCAGACCTAGCCTGGCTTGTCTTGATGTCAAAACAGCCTGAGGACAGTTCCTCCTAGGAAACTCCCAACAACTCCACATCAAAAATCAGCGTTGCATCAGGGGGAATCACGCCACCCGCTCCACTACTGCCATAGGCCAAATCTGCAGGGATGACGAGCTTGCGACGACCGCCCACCTTCATGGAAGCAACGCCCTCGTCCCAGCCTTTGATCACCTGGCCCACACCAATCTTGAACTTGAACGGGCGATTGCGATCGCGGGAGCTATCAAACTTCGTGCCATCCTCTAAAGTCCCGGTGTAATGGACCTCAACTGTTTGGCCCTTCTCAGGAGAAGCACCCTCCCCCTCTGTCAGGTCTGCATATTGCAAACCCGAATCCGTCGTCGTCAAAGTTTCGTCAGCCATCGTTCCTTGGGCCTCTTGGGCATTGGATGAAGATTGAGGTGCCGCCAACAAATCCGCAGCATCTGTGGAAACGGCACTGGCGACCTGAACCGGAGCTACGTCAGCTATTCCAGCCTGATCCAGGTTCTTAGCCACGGCTGATCCCATTGGGGTGACCAACTGCGAAACCAAGAAAACGACCACGCAGGCCAACATCAGTCCAAAGCTAATGCCTATTTCCCGCATTGTTAGCACTCCTAAACAACTTTCATATTTCAAGCGACAGTCCAGTCCAGAGACTTGGAAAAACCATGGCTGCGCAAACCTGCGCAAACATTGCCTTTCAAATCGCATTAGCTTCATGGTACAAGGCCATCTCCCAGGTCCCATGTTGGGGTTTGGCATGGCCCCTAGTTATAGGGTCTCACGACCGATAACCTTTACCAACGACGATTTTCCATATCTCGTAGCTGACGCTCCAAGCGATCCAACCGCCCGCGTAATTCGTCCATCTCGGACTGACGAGGCACCCCGAGATCCTGCAATATATTGCGCACCTGCCGCTGGAACTGCTCTTCCATACCGCTTTGGTCAGTCTTGACTTGCTGGAGAAAATCATCTACTAAGGCAGAAGCCTGATTGGCATCCAGCTTGCCTGTCTTAACCCATTCTTCGCTCACTTCCTTGATCTTTTCGGCCACTAGGGAAGTCGTTCCGACGCCAAGCATCATGAGCTGCTGTATCAGGCTGTTGTTATCCATAGTTCAAGGGTAAATAGGGTCGAATCAGCGGCCAAACCTGGGGAAGAAGTCATTCCTCGGTCACCAGGCTCATACAGCAACCCCCGCGATCTTCTTAAGGATTTCTGTCTGTCTATGCTGTTTAAGCAGTCAGAGCAGTTTCCCAAGGATATATCTGCAATGGTGGCGGCTTACCTCATTTTATCCTTGAGCCCTCCTTGTCTAATTTTCCGCAGTTCGGGAAACCGTCATCCCAGCATCTCCCCCGTGGCATCTCGATCAAAGTCATTAGCCTCCACTTCATCCCAGAGTCGATTGAGCTGAGAGCGCCAGGCATCCAACGTTGCTCCCCGTTGTTGCGAGCTTTGCTCTAAGCCGCCTAACATCCCCTCTGCATAGAAGCGATCTAAGGTCTGGAGCGTTGCAGCCAGGGTTTGACCTTGGGATTTAGCCGCCGCGATGATTTGGCGAATTTGAGCTTCAATCATGGCTCTAAAGAAGCCATCTAGCCCCTGACGGTTGAGCTCAAGTAGCTGGGCGATCGCAGCCCGAAAATCCTCCTCAACCAAGCTTTCAAGACGGTGGTGAAATACGCCCCATAGTACCTTCTGCTGTAAGGCATAGCGCACCAGTTGGGTGTCATCAAAATTGGCAGTGAGTAACTGAGTCATGAATGACCGAGCTTCTCCCTCTGGGCCAATGGGTAGCAACAGCCGCAGCCAGCTTTTGTCGGCAGAGAGTAACACTAAGAGGCGGAAATCCGATTGTTCGACCTGAAATGCATCGTCAGACATCACCGCAACGGTATCCCCGAAGAGATCAACCAAAACAGGTTGCAATGCTTTGATCTTCATGGGGATTCCTTTAGAGCGAGGAGCAATTAACGATAGTTGTTGAACTGCAAGGGAGCAGGCCAGTCACCCCCCCGCAAGAATTGCATGACATCTTGGAGATCGTCTTTGGATTTACCAGTGACCCGAAGGGCTTCTCCCTGAATGGAAACCTGGATCTTGCGATCGCGAAATTCATCCTTAGTCGCCTTCGAGATCTTCTTGGCCAGCTCCTTTTCAATGCCACGCTTCAGCGTGATTTCCTGGCGAACCCGAGCACCACTGGCATTCTCTCGCTTGCCATATTCAAAAATCTTCAATGAAATCTCCCGCTTCGCGGCCTTATTGCCCAGCACCGAACGGGCCGCTTCCAAGCTCATATCACTAGAAGCATTAATGACAATCTTGTCATCACTCAACTCCAATGTCGTATTTGTATCCTTCAGGTCATAGCGGGTCTTAATTTCTCGCTGAGCTTGATCAACAGCGTTCACCAGCTCCTGCTGATCAAAGTCGCTAACAACATCAAAAGAATAAGAAGCCATAGTGGTTCGCAGCCTAACTCAACAAGAAACAACAGTAGCCGCTAATCAAAGAAGAAAGGCGTCACGACTCGGCGCTGATCCTCTGCATATTTGCAAGTCTCCATCAGCGTGTGGCTGTCATGAAAGGCAAAGCAAATTAACTGCTGGCAACGGGAAACAATTTCCTGATTACAAAGCGAGCTAGCCTCTGCTAAAGACAACTCATCATTTGCCGGATTTTCAACCAAGTGAATTACCTGTTCCAACTGATCACGAGATTCACGAGGCTGGCGGCTCAGACTCTGGGGAAGAATCACAGTCAAGAGATTAGGGTCCGCTCGCATGGCACCACGAATGGCAGCAGCATTAGTGCCCTGGGCACCTGAAGTAACCAGACGATTACCACCCAGCACGAGGGCATAGGTCATCATCTCAATCAGTTGCTGATGGGTAATCGGCACATGACGAGAACCCAGCATCGCGATTCGTTTGGAACCGGTTTGCTGGATCGCAGCGAGCTCCTGGGCCAGCTCATCAATTTTTGGGAGGTCTAGCGAACGACTCAAAGATCTAGCAGCCCTAAACAACCCAGTCATTTTATCAGAGCAGGCTCAGTGCAATGATTTTCTCTTAGACAGAGAGGATAGAGAAAGGCCCTATTTATAAGAAACTTGCCTTAAATACATACGAAACACTAGAGTTCACCCCGCGAAAGCGAAAAATCGCGGAGTTAATGAATCAGATCGATGAGTTCCTTCGCCTCCCGGAAGCCCGGTGCGATCGCCAATGCTGCATCCACTGCCTCGCGAGACGCCTCTAGTTGCCCCAGGCGACCCAGGACAATAGCACGGTTGTAATAGGCCATCGCGTGGATACTGGCAGGCTTAGACGCTTTATCCGTCAAGCTCAACACATGCTCCAATGGTTCCAATGCCTCATCAAGCTGTCCCAGTTGGATGCGGGCTAGGGAGAGATTGATATGGGCCTCACGGTGATTGGGGTTCAAGACGGCTGCTGTGACATAGGCCTGGGCAGCTTCTTCAATTTTGAACTGTCGATGAAGGGCTATGCCCAAGCTATAGGACATTTCTGCCGACTCGGGCCATTGACGCACCAATTCGCGCCAAAGAAGCTCTGCTTCGGGATAACGTTCTTCTCGTAGGGCCGTTTGGGCTTGGCTCAGGAGTCCCAGGTCTGAACGAACTACTGGCGACCCCTCGACCCCATTCTTTCCCAATTCAGGAGTTGACGAGCTGGGCACTGGCTGAGTCCCACCGATAGGCACTTGCAACACCATTCCCATCCCGGTAAGCAGGCTGCTGCCCAGCAAAGCGGTTACCGTAACGCGCCATGGGTACAAAACCTTTTCAAACCCATTTTTCTGAATCACTACGCAATTTCTCTCTTCGTATTAATCGCCACATCAAAAAAATAGGGACGTTGCATCCTAATGGCTACTTGCCACCCAGATCTGGAGAAATGCAGCAGTAACAAAAACGTGGTCTCATAAATGAAGCCGAAGCTCCCCTTCACAGCGCTTCTGAGGCTTCCATCTTTTCTAGAGCAAACGTCCATATCCCTACAAGACTGTGAAAAGAGCGACCTTATTGAGGTCCTCGTTCCCATGCGTATGTGATTCTAGCTAAATCATTATTCTCCATAGAATAAATCGCCAGCACCAAATAACTATGGATATTTCCGTGGAATTCAACTCACATTTCATACTCTCTCTAAATAATATTCATAGCTTCTTTGGCATCCTCAGAAATACTGACAAGCATATGTAATTTCTCAACAAAAGTCAGCACAATTGCAGATTAGCGTGGCATGGTATGTAGCATAAGTAAGGTCTCTATTGTGACCTCAATTGATGGCATTGGTCGCTTTCTCCATGGCAGGCAGGCTCTCCTAACGTTTCTGCAGGGCTTTCTCGCAAGACCGCCACTATTGCCATCATCCGCGCTCCAGAGGTGCTTCTTCCATGCCAGAACCCAACTCATTTTTTAACCCTTATAAGGAGCAGGCAGAGGCAATCCGTAATCGTCAGCGGGGAGCTATTCCAGCACCGCCGCCGCCGATGAAGCCGGGCGAAGTTATGCCTACGGCTCAGGACTTTGGTCCAGAGCCAACAAATGTCATGGAAATGCTGGTCACAATGGAAGTTGTGAAGCAAGTTCAGGGGTTGCCCAAGCAAATCCAGAGCTTCATTAAAGTCACTCAGGTCAAAGCCTACGCCTTAAATATCTTGCCGCCCCTCTACGTGACCAGTGCGAAAGGGTGGGACCGTTATTGGGAGAAGGGTCAAGGCGAGCTCAATAGCAAAGTGAAAATGGCGGTACGCCAAGGCATTGCTGCGGTGCAGCGCGACCCACTGCGGGAAACAAGCGCCCTACCCCACGAGCGCACACCGATCACAGAAGCAGCCTTGAAGCAAATTCAGCGCCTGCTGGGTGACAGCAATATCACCTGGTATAACGTTGTGCCTGCGATTAAGCGGGCGCTGCGCTATAGCCAGAGTCAGGCAACGACCCCGCGCCCTGGCACTCAGCAGAGCGATGGTGTAACAACTGAAAATCAAAATAACCCTGAGCTCCCGCCTGAGAATTTTGACTGGGATGCCCATCCGCTCCACCAGCGCGGTTGGTAGAGCACTTCAGCTCAAACTTTTCTGTGCAGAGCTTAGAGCGATGAAAGAAGCCGCTGAAATGAGGGATTGCTCAGGCTGAACTTTGATGTGAAATCGGGATGACTGGATTCGAACCAGCGGCCCCTTCGTCCCGAACGAAGTGCGCTACCAAGCTGCGCTACATCCCGTAGGCACTGATAATTATAGGACATCTCAGTAGTTCCAGGGGCAGGATGTCACAATCCATTAAATCTAGAGAAAAACGATGATTTAGGATGCTTCTAGGGCTTGGCGAAGCTGGTCTAGGAGGGCTTCTAGACGCTGAAGCTCTTGCTTTTTGGGGGCTACATTAGGGGGCTGAACCTGAGCTAGGGGACGGTTGATGATTTCTAGGGCTCGGTACTCGTAGTCGGCGATCGCTGCCATGCCCACGCTACTCATCTGCTGGAAATACCGTCGCACTGCCTGGGCGTACTGAGCATTCAAGTCCCCAGCCGTGGCTCTATCGGAAGCGACTGGATTAACAGAGCGACGCCCCGTCCCTAAGACATCAGTTAAGCCATTGAGTAGCAGGTTCGTTCCGCCCACCATCACCGCACCGATTGGACCACCCAGCATCCAGCCAACTCCGGCAGATGCAGCAGTACTGCCCAAGCCTGAGGGGCGGCCAGAAGAACGAGGAGGACGGCGCGAGCCGCTATTCGACTGGACATTGACAGCGGGTTCAGCAGGGAAGATGAGGCGTAGATCTGATGGGACATTGCCGTCAAAGAAGGTGCAGGCCTTGGCAACCCAGTCAGTGACGTTGTGCTGGAGAGGTTCAAGATCAGCTTGGAGGCCTTGGACAATCCAGGTTTCAAATTCGAAGCGACGCAAGGCATCGATAGCTTCTAGCTCATAGCGGGTGATGAGTTTGTTGGGGTTAATCCAGGTTTTGAGGGCAGACATTTCTTGGCCAAAGCCTTCTTGAATAAGGCGCTGGGCTTTTTGCTGGATGGCAAAGCGTTTAGCGTCTTTGCTGTCAGCGCTGTTCTCAGCCGCTTCAATTTCTTGATTGAGGATAGTGGCTTTTTGTTGTGCAGCCATCCGCAGCTTTTGCCCCAAGGCTTGCTGTCGTGTTTGCCAAGTCGCAGCCTGGGCTTCTGGGCTTTCTTGTTGCTGAATTAGGGTTTCTAGAGCGGTTGCAAGTTCAGGCAGCCCCGTGGTTCGCAGTGCGGCAGCGTCACCTTGGAGCTGGGCTCGTAGGGCAGGCAGCGCATCAACGCGGTAAAGGTTGCTTACACCACTGGGCAGGCTGGAACGGAAGCTTTCGGCCACGAAGCGCATGCGGTTCATGACTTGCTTTTGCTCGGTGGGCTCTAGCAGGTTGAGGAAGTTGACAGTGAAGAGGACAGTTTCAATACCGCGATCGCTCAACCAGTCCCGTAAATGCTCCCGCTCACCTAAGGTCATCAGCTTGCGGCCATCCAAAACCTGAATAACCAGGTCAGCCGTGAGCAGTTGCTCACGCACTAGTTTCTCTTGGGCATCTTGGTCATCGGTACCCGGCAGGTCGAGGAAGATGACGTCGTTTTTGAGTAAGGCATGGGGGCATTGAACTTCGACGGCGATAACGTTGTCGTTCATACGGCGATCGTCATCCAGCCGCGCATGTTGCTCTAGGAGTTCAATGCCGTCAGCTTCCAGGATTTCTCCATTGGCGAGGGTAATGCGACTGCGCAGCGCTGGCCCATAGCTGACGGAGATGGCTGCCCCGGTGGTGGGGATTAAGTCCATGGGCAGGGCTTTGGTGCCCAGCAGCGCGTTGAGCAGGGTGGATTTGCCGAAGTTGAAGGGGCCGAAGACGGCGATGCGGTAATGGGGGGAAGCGTCAGCGTTGGTTAGGGTGGCTAAGTCTTGGCGAATGGGGTCATCGCCGTTGAGGGACAGCGCGATCGCAGCCTGGTGGAGGAGGTCGAGCAGAGGGGCGTTGGGAGTGGAGGGGGTCTGCATCGCGATCGCGGAAACCTATGGCTAGAGTGGTTGGCTTTCCTTAGTATCTTCCAGGATAGGGCGACAAATATCGGGGGAGTGATTTAAGCCGGGAAAGTGAGTGTAATTCGAAAAAATCACAAATCGAATTTTCGGATCGTTCTATCAGGGTAATGAGCAAGATTGGTAACCGTTCCTGATATTCCAGAAAGATTGATGGAACGGTTACGCCCGGTAGTACCGAGCTATGGCGCACAGAACCACGTTATTGTTGAGGACGATCATGGCTGTTACAACTTTAGTCGCCACAGTAGATTGGGAAGGGATGACACTTAAAGATAAAAATCTTAAGGCCATACAGAAATTCAATGAAGAGCATCCTGAAGTACCCTTGACTCACTTCATTTGCCCATCCTATTTCACACGAGGCTTTGATGCGGAGCCCATTACTGAGAAGATAAAAAGCGCGATGAAGGAAGGTGACGAGATAGCCCTACATATTCACTGCTGGTGTTCGCTTATTCAAAAGGTGAAGGTAACACCCTTAGAGCACCCGCGTTGGTACCGGGGTAAACGCCCTTTTGTAAAAGAAAAGAGCGGGAAGAAAGACTATGGACACGGTGTCCCGCTAGGAG
>CALIGI010000122.1 GCA_938021205.1 uncultured Pseudanabaenaceae cyanobacterium | reverse complement strand
CATCTCCGCGTAGGTCTCTTTCAGGCTCTCCTCATTGACATGGAAGGAATAGGCATCCTTCATGATGAATTCGCGACCGCGCATGAGGCCAAAGCGAGGGCGAATCTCATCGCGGAATTTGCTTTGGATTTGGTAGAGGTTGACGGGGAGTTGCCGGTAGGAGCCGATTAGGTCTCGCGCAACGGCAGTAATCACTTCCTCATGGGTGGGACCAAGGCCTAATTCGCGACCCTGGCGATCGGTGAGGGAGAACATGATCTGCTCGGCCTTGGTGTAGCCATCCCAGCGACCGGATTCTTCCCAGAGTTCCTTGGGCTGAATCTGGGGCAGCAGGCATTCCTGGGCGCCCGTGGCATCCATCTCTTCGCGGACAATATCGGAGACCTTGCGCAGCACCCGCAGCATCATGGGCAGGTAAGCGTAAATCCCGCTGCCGATGCGGCGAATGTAACCGGCCCGAACGAGCAGCTTATGGCTAGGGATTTCGGCCTCTGCGGGGTCTTCGCGCAGGGTGACCAAGAGCATCTGGGACAGTCGCATGGGGGCCTTGCAAATGACAATTGTAGAGTAAGCATTCAAATGATAGCGGCATAGGTATCCGGTTCACCTGAACAGGATGGCGGCAGCGATCGCTTCAATCCCCGTTGAGTAGTTCCACCAATTCCGCCTTTTTTAGCTTGGAATATCCACTTAGCCCTCGCTTTTTCGCCTGCTTCTTCAACTCTGCTGCTGAGAAGCTGTTGAGCACTTCAGGATCGGTGATGACCTCGGGCCAGGGCTGGGGCGTGAGGCAAAACACCTGCTCCAGGGCTTTGAGCTTTTTGCCACGGGTAATGCCGCATTTCAGCTTGGTAATGGGGGTGAAGCTCTCCCAATATTGGCGGGGGGCTTTGGCTATGCGATTGGTGGCGATCGCTCCGCTCACCCCCTTTAAAGGCTTGTCGGGCAGCGATAGTAGATAGTCCAGCGCAGCGGCAATCTCATCACGGCTGGCGGTAGAAAGATTCGTTTTTGGCAGAGCATCTTGGGCCGAAACGAGGGCCAGTGCCCGCATCTCAGGGCTATCCTCGCAAACGATGCACCAAACTCGCTGTAGTCCTGCAGCTTCGGCCACGGCGTAGCTAAAGTGGTTGCCGATAGTCTCGTATTTGTCAGTCTCGGTTTCAATAACCAGCAGGGGTAGCCAGTTGCGCTGGGCAATGGCGGTGACCTGGGCAGTCGCAGTGACGAGGTAGGGATGGGCGGTGGTTGCAGGGCTCGGGGCAACTGCGCTTAAGGGCACGCAGATCAAGTTGCCTATATCGGAGAAATTCATGCGACAAAGTACTCCTGAGCCAGGTTTTCGTATTGGTCTTTGATGGCCCGATGGCGGAAAACGCCGGGGACTTGGGTGAAGTCAGATTGAGCGATGTGGGACATGGCAGGCACAAAGATCATCGATGTTTTGCCGTTCTGTTTTTGAGGATAGAAGAACGGGCGGAGGTCCATCCCAGGGTGGCCATGTTCATCAATGATGGCCTGGATGCAATCCTGCATTGATTTGAGCTGGGCCTTGGGAATCTTGGACTGGGCATTGTTTAGGAGTATGGGTAACGGTACAGGGCCACCAACTCCTAGTTTTTTCTGCATGTAGCCACGGACTTTGGGCAGGGTTTGAGCGATGGTTTGGCCCGCATTCTTGAGGGAGTTGCGGTTGTTGTGTTTGGCTGGCATCAGAACCACATCAGCAGCACAGAGAGCTTGCCTAGGAAAGAATGTCAGACCAGGGGGCGCGTCGATCAGGATGTAGTCATATTGCTGACGCAACGGCTCTAAAATTTGTCGTAGCCTATGGGCGGCAGCATTCTGCGCTAGCTTGAATAGCCCACCTTCCTCATCCTCGGACAGTAGCGGGTCTGAAGGGATGACATCAAACCCATGCTGAATCTTCTTGGTGGGATGGGTGTATTGGTAATGCTTAATGATGCGATCTCGGTCTTCATGGTTACCGAGAAATAGCCCAGACATGCCATCTTTGATGGGTTCAATGCCTAGGGAATCGCCCAGGTCGCCTTGGTTGGGGTCTAGCTCAACAACCAGAACTTTCTTGCCCAAGCCATACAGCGCTGCGGCCAAGTTAATAGTGGTGGTGGTTTTGCCCACACCGCCTTTATTATTGTAGAGAGCGATGGTTAATCCCCGGACGGGCTCGGCCATGACCTCCTTGAATCGCTGAACGACAGCGGTGCCATCAGTACCAAAAGGAATGCAAGGGGTAACAGGGTGAACAACTCTGCCATGTTTGCGGAAGAGCTGGGCATGGTTCGCATTTTGAATGATGCCCCATTGCAAAGTTTTGGAGGATGGGGCTGAGAGGTAGTTGGTGAGCTGCTGGACTGTGTCGCGATAGTTCGGACTGCCTTCGGTTAGGTCGTGGCTGTGCCGCTTGACCTCCATGTAGAGGGTCGGAGCAGTTTTGGTTTGACTGAAGAGATCGTCCTGGGTTGCATTATGGCGAGCCCCCCAGTCCACGCAACAATTGCCCACGGGAAAATTAGGCGCGATTTCTGCACGGCTGAAGCCCAAAACAGCTAAGAATTTCGGGGAAAGCTGAGCTTCGATGTCCTTTTCAAGCGCATCTGGCGGAAGCAGGCTCAATTCGTCGGTCAGGACCATACAAAGCAGTGAGCGAAACAATGTTTAAAGTATAAAATACGACCTCTCATTGCGAGAGTATAGCTACCTTCCTAATTGAATTTGTGCTGTTGACGCTGGTTAAAGATTCTAATGATTTCCTAGGTTCCAGCGGACGGTGGCTCTCGATGATGTCGGGGCAGCAGAGCAAGATGGGATATTAATCAGAGCAATTCAAGACTGCTCTGTCAGTCTTGAATTAGAGCCTTTACAATCAGACGAGCTGGCAACAAACCGGCTGACTGCAATGTGATCACTCCACAAGCTTCCTTAGAAATCGCCCCTACCTGTGAATTCCCCCTCCCGATCCATTCGCCGCGATCTAATCACGGCTGTGCTGCTCTTCGTCGGGGTCCTGCTCATTGGCATCTTGGGTTACCACTTCATTGAAGGTTGGAGCTTTCTCGACTCGGCCTACATGACTGTCGTGACCCTTAGTAGCGTTGGCTTTGGCGAAACCCATCCCCTAAGCCCCAAGGGGCGGGTGTTTACCATTTCGCTGATCTTGATGGGACTGGTCAGCATTGGTTACATCGTCAACCGCTTCACTGAGGCCTTTGTTCAGGGCTACTTTCAAGACAGCCTACGCAACCAACGGAAAACTAGATTGATTAAGAATCTACGCAATCACTATATTCTCTGTGGCTATGGCCGGGCCGGTCGCCAGGTCGCCTATGAGTTTGCAGCCGAGCGCATTCCGTTCATTGTGGTGGACTCCCAGCCCGAGGCGATACTGGAAGCTAAACAGCGAGGCTTTTTAACCTTTTTTGGGGATGCCACGCTGGATAAAACGCTGCTAGATGTCAAAATCCACGACGCAATTTGCATCGTGGCTTCCATGCCGTCCGATGCGGACAACCTCTACACCGTGCTGTCGGCTAAGGCGCTGAAGCCGGAGCTGCGCACCATTGCTCGCGGCAACAGCGAAGAAGCAGTGGTCAAGATGCAGCGAGCCGGAGCCGATGCGGTGATTTCACCTTATATAACGGGAGGCAAACGTTTGGCAGCGGCGGCCATGCGACCCCAGGTAATGGATTTTGTTGATGGCATCGTGACCGGGAGCGATCGCTCCTTCTATATGGAGGAGGTCGTCATCGAATCGGATAACTGTCCCTATGTGGGGCAAACCCTGCGGGCGACAAACCTGCGCTCCCAGAGCAGTGCCATGATCATTGCCATTCGGCGGCTGGATGGCGAGCTGATTCCAGGGCCCAGGGGCGATACCGAACTCCAAGAGGGAGACATCGTCACCTGCATGGGAACACCGGAGCAACTGCGGACGTTGATTAAGTCCTTGATTCCCATTGGTTCGAAAATGCCCCGTTTGCCCCGACATTAGTAGGGACATGGCATTGCCATGTCCGCAGTTAGCGTTGGATGCCTAAAGCTCCAATTTAATCCTCCTGCCCTAAAAGCTCAGCTTCAGCGCAGCAACAGGCACGTCATCCCATGACTGAACCTCTCTCAAGCGAGTGATCCAGCCCTGAGCGACTTGATCAGCGGTGAGCTGGCTTTTGAAAGATTCGTGGCATTCATCAGCTTGCTTGCGATCGCAGCAGGCAATACAGGAATAGAGGATGCCGCAGGGATCGATCTGCTCGTTAACCCAGATTGTATTCGTCATGATGCTGGGCTTTCTCGATGGAGAAAGGATTGGGGTGAGAAGGCGATCTGATGCGATCGCTGGAGACCCATGCTCCCACGGTTTTCTATTTCAGACTCCCATTCTTAGTATTCAGCCATGAACGAAAATGGCCTGAAAATGTAGATTCAATTGCTAAAAAACGAATTTCGTAAACTTATCTAAAGCGAAAGATATCGAATTTGCGTCACTTGAAGGGCCTGATTTACGTAACTAAGCCCAAAAGATAGTGATTGCTCAATCCCGCTTTAAATAAGTTAACTATGACTTTCTGAGAAAGCTTGTAAACTTTACCCAAGACGAAGCGAAGAAATATTGCTTTGTCTATTTACATACTCATTCTGTATGGAATGAAGACTAGTTTCCATAGCTTTTGCTGTGGTTTAGCTTGTTTGGCGAGCATGCAGCTCAGTTGTTAAGGCAGCTTTGCTGACCCTTGGTGACTAGCTCAGGTGAGCCTTGTCTCTGTACAATTCGCTTTCATAATTACCATGGCTACTACTCTTCGCAATAGCGAAAGTGGAAGTGCTTGGTCGCGCTTCTGCGGCTGGGTTACCAACACCAACAACCGAATTTACGTCGGTTGGTTTGGCGTGTTGATGATTCCTACGCTGATGGCTGCAACCATTTGCTTCATCATCGCTTTCATCGCTGCTCCCCCCGTGGACATCGACGGCATCCGCGAGCCCGTTGCTGGCTCCTTGCTGTACGGCAACAACATCATGTCTGGTGCTGTTGTTCCTTCTTCTAACGCTATCGGCCTTCACTTCTACCCCATCTGGGAA
>CALIGI010000121.1 GCA_938021205.1 uncultured Pseudanabaenaceae cyanobacterium | reverse complement strand
CCTCCCAGGGCATCAACTCCGCTAGCTTGACCCAACGGTTCTCTCCGGATAATTTCCCGCCAAACGGCAGGTAGAAGTTCTCAAATGACAGCTGACCGGGGCAGGAGGTGCGGTACATGCTGGGGCAAGTGCAAGGATTTTCTACAGTTTCGGTCTTTTTCCTTGCACTTTTCAAGTCACACTCAGCTCACACACTCTGAAATCACTCGGCCTTGAACTTTCTCAGCAAGCCTCAAATAATCCAACCCATTCGTCACCAACCCCCACATCCGCCCCTGCCGCTGCAACTGCTCAAACGCGTAAGTCAGCAACTGCGGCAACCCCGCCATGGCAGAAATCTCACTATTCTTCGCCTCCACCAGCAACACCCAAAACAGTGCAGCCTCCGCTTTATTTCCCGCCGATGCTACCGCTAAAGCATCTAAGCGACCCGTCACGACAACATCCTCATCCTTCACCTCAATCGGTGCAATACTCTCCTCTAGCTTCAGCTCAATCGGGTAACGATAAAAGTCCGCCAGCCGCAGCAATGGAAACAGGCTCAGAACCTTCACCATGCCTTCGGAGATACGATCTCCAACCAAATACCGATCAAAATCGTCCCGAATCTGGAGCACCTCAGCCAGCTCAAATTCTGTCAATGACTCCAACGTGAGCACAGATTCAAAGCGATCGCCATAGGAACGCTGAAATCCAAAGCGCTGATGCACCTCGGCTAACGCAAAGACACCCAGTGTTTTCTCAAACAGCCTGTTGTGCATCTCAAGTCTCCTTTCTAAACACCGGGTGTCTCAACAGCCCTAGTCCAGCGCGACTTACTCAATACTCACTCCCCGATGGGTCTTCGCCTTCTTCCGCCCCGCCAGCGGCGCTTCCTTCACCGCCCGCGCCGCTTGCTGATGGGCCGAGAAATGACTCATCCACATCTCCGGCGCATTCAACGTTGTCCCACCATGGGTCGTCAACCGCTGCCGCACCTGACAAAGCACCGGCGTATTAATGCATGCTCCTGACACAATTACTTGGCCCTTCGTCAGCGCTGGCAATTCCTGCAACAAGTCTCGCCCCGCTGCCTCCACCCCATGCTTGAGGCTTTCCTGATCCACCGGATTGACAATGCGCATCAGGAATTGGCTCATGCATTGAGACAACACATCGGAATCAATCTTGCCGGGACGCTGGGTAATCATGCCCATGCCCATGCCGAACTTGCGGCCCTCACCCAAAATCGTCCGCAGCACCTGCTTACAGCGGGCCGGTTCATGGGCTGGCGCAAAGCGGTGGGCTTCTTCTAGCAGCACAAACACCGGATAGGGCAAGTAATTCTCGTCCTCGGGACCAATGTTTTCCTTCTGGGTGTTCAGTCGCGCATGGTAAATCTGCCGCAATAGCGCCGCACAGATGACCTGCTGCTCTTCCTGGCTAATTTCGCTCATTTGCAACACCGTTACCTGGCCCGGCTGAAGCAGACTCGGCGGGGTGAGGTGTTCCATAGCATGGAAGTAAGGTGAATTATCCAGCTTGCTTAGCTTCCATTCCAGCGCCCCCGCTGAAGAGCCCTTAGTCTCATTACCTTCGTCATCCACATCGGTATCGGCCTGGTTAACGGCGGCGATCAAATCCTGCACATCCCAACGATAGTCATTGCCTTTCTTGTGTTTCCTCAGCAGGGCAAAGGCCTTGCTGAGAATGGCTTGCTGGCGATCGCTGGTACTAGGCAGCAACGTCAAAATATCGTAGTAATCCAACGACGACATGCGAATGCGAATATCATCCGGCGTCAAAATCTGAACCTGGGGTGCATAGCCATCAGCCCCCTGAAAAGCCGGATGCCCCCGTAGATCTTCTAGAGTGCTGTACTCCCCATGGGGGTCAAAAATCATCACCGCCGCTCGGTTATAGGGCGACAGCAATTCCTCAATCAGCACACCAGCGGTGTAGCTTTTACCAGCGCCCGTTCCCGCCAGGATCGCCATATGGGTACTGACCAGTTCCTTCACATCTAGGATCACCTGAACTGCATCTTGCTCCCGCAACAACAGCGAGCCGACTTGGGCTGAGCCGATGTCGCCCCTTTGCTTCTTGTTGAGGATGCGCTGGAGCATGGCGTCTTCGGCAATGAAGACCTTGGCACCGGGGTCAGGCGATTTGCGCAGGTTGAGGAAGCCCAGGTTCTTATCGAAGTAGCCCACCACATCCACGGTGACTTCGTAGATTTCGGGGTTTTGGTGGGTGAAGCCCACGAGGGCGGCGATCAGCTCGGGGCTGGTTTCGGTATCGGCGAAAATGCGATCGGGCAGATGGTCAATCAATGCGAGGCCGGAAATCTTGCCGATGATGTTGCGGGATTCAACGGGCTTTCCGGGGGCAAAGCTTTGGGTGAGGGTGTAGTAAACGTATTCACCGATTTTGACCTGGCGTTTGTCGGCGGTAATAAAAACATATTGATTGCCATCTTCACCAGGACCTTTGACAGTGCCCACCACTTGGTTGATGGCCATTCCTAAGGAAGTTTCTTGGGCAGCCATGGCAGCTTTGGCCGTTGCGGGAGCGGTGTCGAAGGGAGCCATGGGCGATCGCCAGTGAAGACTGTGACTTAATAGTACAAAAAAATTACTCTGAGAGGTTATTCAGAAACGAGGATGTATTAATCCCGTAATCTGCTTCGCTCTCCTTTTCCAAATATTTTCTGATGAGGTTATTTGAGAATGACCTCTGACTGGAGCAGATACCCCTGAGAGGCATGTCAATCAACGGAATTCAAGCAATCTATGGTTGATTCGAGTCTTAAATCTGATGCTCCGCCGAATTGTCAAACAACCTCTAAGGGAATTCCCAGAATTCAAACATCCAATCTCAGTTTAATAGCGCTTGAACTAGCGCTCCGAACCACCTGGGGATAAATCCCCAGGCTAAGAGCAAAAGCCCACTTTAGTGGGCTGAAATCTAAGAGCTTAGGGCTGTTCAGTCCGTTTTAACGGACTTGATCTTTGAGCTGTGAACTTTAGCTCACAGCAGCCAGGCGAAGCCAAACTGGCAAGGGTTGAATGCAGCTCTGCCCATAGAACTGTTTGACTTCGGATGCTTTATTCCTAGGGAGTCCCTTAGGCGAACTTCAACAAGGATTTGACATTCAACAAATTTTATATAGCTTCGACTGTTTATTGCTGTGAGCTAAACTTCATGGCTCAGAACTCAACCCTGCTGAAGCTGAC
>CALIGI010000120.1 GCA_938021205.1 uncultured Pseudanabaenaceae cyanobacterium | reverse complement strand
CACCCCAGTTGTCTCAATGAGTAGATGATCAATCCGCTCTTCCCGCTCTAGAACTTCGTAGATCGTGTTGACTAAGTCATCATTGATGGTGCAACAAATACAACCATTGGTTAGCTCCACCATGTTGTCATCCATGTGGATTAAGAGCTGGGAGTCGATATCAATATCTCCAAACTCATTGACTAGAACGGCAATTTTAAGGCCTTGTTTGTTCTGAAGAATGTGATTGAGTAGTGTGGTTTTCCCACTGCCCAAAAAGCCCGTAATAATTGTGGTAGGCAAACCCTGTTTCGGCAGAGAAGAGATCTCCTCTGGGATGGCTTCACTGACTTGGAACATATCGGGTTCTCCAGTTTTGTTGGGGGGAATTGCAATGCACCTGCATCAGAGGTTGGTGGCTCAGCCAAAGCCCTTACTCTCGCCGTACTACACCTCTTGGAACGCAAGATGATCGCTCTGCGGCTCATACAGTACATAACTAGCCTTGCCCTGTGATCGCCCCACAGATCCCACGCCAATCACTTTCTGAACCGTGGGTCGCTCCAATTGCCGCTCCTCTTCACCATCCAGCGTCTGCAACTGCTGAGTCACCTGCCCCGCTTCAATCTCACAGCAAAACGACAGCCCTGATCGCCCACAAAATAAGCGATTGGCCTGAACTCGCTGAAGCCGGTCCAGCATTGTCAACGGCGGGGTCTCTGGCGTCAGGGCTTCGCCAACGCCCGATGGACTGCCATGGATCATCAGGCAATCCAGCTCCATCACGCCGAACTCCAAGCGAGAGAGCCAGGGCACAATCTCCCGAGGCACAGCTTCCCAGAGTTGTGTGATCATCTCACGGCCATAGCGTTCAATCAGCTCAGTGGGTTCATCCTGTTGGCCTAGGGCATGGAGAATCAGGGCCTGTTCTTCCCACCAACCTTGGCAGACCTCTGGGGTGGGCTCGCCAGGGCGTGGGGATTGGAGTCGCTCTACGAGCTTGGCATTGTGGGGCCTGGGGCCAATGACATCGCCAATGACAAATAATTGGTCAACCTGCTGTTTTTGTCTTGTGAGATCCGTCAATACCGCCTCGTAGGCCGGTAAGTTGCCCTCAATGCCGCTTAAAATTGCCCAAGCCATGTTGTCTCTCCCTCTCAATTCAGCCCGATTTAGCTTGATTTACTCCCTAGCGTGCGCAGACATGGGTGGGGTCTTCAGCCAGTTCGGCAAATTCCAGCCCCTGGGATAAGCGCCAAGCAAAGATTGGCGGCAGGCCTTTGTCGAGGATGGCCGCACAGGTTTTGTGATAGTCGTACTCCACTTCGCGCAGGGTGGTTTGTTCGCGATCGCTGTCGTAAAGGACGTAGGTGGCGTTGGGTCTGTCATGGCGTGGTTCGCCGACGGAGCCTGCATTAATAATGCGTTTGGCCGGAAACTGAACGGGCTGGGCTGGGGGGAACTGCTTATCGGCGTGAGCAGGAACCTGCACTCGAATTTGCAGTTGGCTATCGCGCAGTTCTCGCACGTAGGGCACATGGGTGTGGCCACAGAACAACACATCGCAGCCAACGCCCATGACTCGCTCCAGGGCGGTAAAGGCATCCATCTCAGGCATCAAATATTCATGCTGACTGTTAGGGCTGCCATGGACAAAGACCAGATTGTGCTCTCGGTAGGTCAGGGGGAGTTGTGCCAGGAACTCCCGCACATCGGTTGTGATTTCCTGATCGGTCCAAACGTGGGCCGCTTTGCCCCGCTTTTCGGCCAGCAGAGAGGGATAGCTGCAATCACAGGCGTTGAGGCCATCGACAATGTCCTCATCCCAGCAGCCCTGGACCGTCGGAATATTGAGGGAGCGAATCGTCTGAACAACCTCATTGGGGAATGGACCGTAGCCCACCAAATCACCGAGGCAAATAATCTGGTCGGCTTTCTGGCGGTCTATGTCCGAGAGGACTGCATGGAGGGCTTCGAGGTTGCCATGGATGCAGGAGATGACTGCGAGTTTCATAGGTTTAAGCGGCTTCCATTTCCCGCATTTCTTTGAGCTGATCTTGATGTTGCTGAAGCAAGCTATCGCTGATTAAGCAATCCTGGGTTGTGGCCAAAATGGCCTCGCTATCCAACTGATCTCCCATCACTTCGAAAGCGCTGGGGTAGCTAGGCCGTCCCTCCAGACAGGGCTCGACATCCAACTGAACCGAGCGACGCTCACCACCCTTGACATAGCTGTAATAAACCCCAGGACCATCGGCCAGGCAAAACACCCCCTTTGCTCGGTGTACTGTGCCATAGGCTCCCCCCGTGACTTCTTGCCAAAGGATATCTAAGCTAGGCGGATCAAACACTTGTCCCTGCAACTCAATTGCACAAACTTGAGTCTCTGCCATGGCTGGCTGGGTAGCCAAGGCGACTTCAGAGGGAAACAGCAGATCGCTCCAAGCTTCCAGTTCTTGATTGCGCCAACCGGCAGGGAGCAACGCCACATGCTGAACATTCAGGGCGGTCGGCAAGGCCAATTGCGCTAGGTCCGCGCTGCTATCAATTTCGATAAACAGCGATCGCTGCTGAGTCATCGCCTCTTGCAAGACTTGAGACGAAAGTTGGGGCCGCACTTCTAGATTGGGACATTGGGAAGCTAACCACATGCCATCTAAAACAGAGCTAGTCCCGCCTAAAGCACTGTAGATCGGACGATTTTGCGGATGTTTCTGGGCTAGGGCTTCAACCTGCTTGGCAATCCAGGTTGTTTTGCCACCGCCCGGAGGACCAGCAACGGCAAAGGTTTGGAGCATATCTTTCGGCTCACTGATATCAGCTAGAACCTCGATCCTATCGTGAATTTAGTAGAAATGATAATCATTATCATTTTGTATCTTTGTG
>CALIGI010000119.1 GCA_938021205.1 uncultured Pseudanabaenaceae cyanobacterium | reverse complement strand
CCCCATTGCATGTCCGCTGCTCGGGATTTTGCACTCAACTCCTATCGAGCCGCTGGCTGCTCTAACATGGCCAAGGCGGCTAGAGACTGCTCATACAATTTTGACTATCTTCTTTCTCTGATTAACTTGAAATAGCCCTGGGGATTTATAGAGCATTGCTCGACTCCTTTATTGACGACCCTGAAATCAAGCTCATTCCATATAAAGATTGAATTAATACATACCTTGCTGATGTGGGGATAAATACGGAAGTGTTAGCTTTAGCTCAATTGCAGTCAGTCCGCAGCATCACGATTTCCAATCGCTTCTTACGGGGAAAGACAGTGAAACTTCATCAGAAAGTTGCACTCATTACAGGTGCAGGTTCCGGAATTGGTCAAGCCTCAGCCCTGCAATTTGCGCGGGAAGGTGCCGAGGTAATTGCCCTGGATTTGAATGAGCAGGGATTGGCAACGACGCGATCGCACATCGAAGCCATGGGGGGGCATTGCCTAACTCTGCCCGTGGATGTGAGTCGAGAAGTGCAAGTTAAAGAAGCGATCGCCCATGTCGCCGATCGCTTTGGCCGCCTCGACATCCTCTTCAATAATGCTGGCATTTCCATCCTCAAGCCCATCACCGAAACCACCGAAGACGACTGGGACAAAGTCATCGGTGTCAACTTAAAAGGTGTCTTCTTCGGTTGCAAGCATGCGATTCCCTGGATGGTTGGCCAAGGCCAAGGCGTCATCATCAACACCGCCTCAGAACTCGCCATGGTGGCCCAGCCTCTGTACGGAGCCTACTGTGCTTCCAAGGGCGGCGTTCTTGCTATGACCCGCGCCCTGTCATTGGAATGGGCCAATAAAGGCATCCGTATCAACACCCTCTGCCCCGGTCCTATTCAAACTCCTATGCTCCAAGCGGAATTTGACGTCGAAGCTGATCCTGCTGCGGGAGAACAGTCAGTTGTGGACACAATTCCCTTGGGCCGCTTAGGCAAGCCCGAAGAAATTGCTAAGGTGGCGGTGTTTTTAGCCAGTGACGATTCTGAATTTATCCATGGCGCATCGATTACCGTAGATGGTGGTAAAACTGCTATGTAAAGCGAGAGGCTGCTAGTTGCGGCAAAGGTTTAGCCGAGTGAACGGCTGTGCGCCTCTACCAAGGTTTGAATGTAACGACCGTTCCTAACAAGCCATACTTTGACTGCGAAGCAGCAACCTATCAGGCCAACCAGCCCAGCATTCCAACGCCTACCCCCCCAAAAAAAAGGCGGCCCCCCAAGCAAATCCACACTCCGACACCGTTGTAGGAGGGGTGATCCATAGGGGACGTTTCGTCCCATCGGTTGGGAGTTTGAGGGCTGGCCCTCATGGATTTCGTTTTGCGGATTTTCTGTTTTGAGGCTTCGGCCTATTTGCCTGACTTGGCTGGAGCTGACATGGCAGTGCCATGTCACTACGAGGGATCGGTTGATTCCCTACCTACCGCCACCATGGTCGCTCTTCCTCCTCTTTTGCCTTCCGCTCCTTCCACTCTTCAATCAATCGCATGACTTTGATCCGCATGCGAAAATGCTCCTCAACCCCCTCAAACTGATACCGCTCCAACCCCTCCAGACTAATCTGCTCCTCCAGATTCCCCACCCGCTCATCCGTCTCCGGGTGCGTCGACATCCAAGCAAACAGCGGCTTCCGCGTATCCTGCTCCCCCAGGGTCTTCATTAAGCCATGCAATCCATCCGCCGCATAGCCCGCTGAAGCCAAAATCCTGGCCCCCAGCTCATCGGCCTCCCGCTCCATATCCCGGCTGTAATTCAACACGACCAAGTTGGACGCATAGCCGCCATAGGGTACAAACCGACTCAGGTCCGATAGCAGACTGCCATCGCTCACCAGCCGGAAACCGTGGGATAGCACCGCATGGGCCAGCTCATGGCTGAGGAGACCTGCTAGTTCTGCCTTGGAGCGGGTTTTTGCGATCGCCCCTGCATTTACAAAAATCTTGCCCCCCGGCAACGCAAACGCATTCAAATTCGGGTCCATCAGAATGTTGAACTCATAGTCGAACTCATCTCGCCCAGCAACTGCGACTAGCTCGTCGCCCATCGCCTGGATGTAATCGACGACTTCCTCATTTTCTACAAGCTCTACTTGGCGCTTGATGGATTTGCTAATGCCATTGCCCACGCCTTCTTCACCCCGCAGCATCATGGTCGTCGTTTGAATCGACGATAGAGAGTTCCAGATACT
Organism: uncultured Pseudanabaenaceae cyanobacterium; assembly: GCA_938021205.1. Classification (GTDB taxonomy): domain Bacteria; phylum Cyanobacteriota; class Cyanobacteriia; order PCC-9006; family JAAUQQ01; genus JAAUQQ01. Next base: position 7,651 of record CALIGI010000119.1, on the reverse strand, counting down.
GCCCGTGAGAGCAACGCTGACGGCCCCGGTGAGCACATTGGCGATGGTATTGGCCCGGAGGCGATCGCGCACATCCCCCTGAAATAACGCCATGTTCTCCTCAGCTAGAGTCGCAAACTCCTCCGCCTCGGGATGATCTGGATTGAGCTGGGCAAAGCGCCGAGCCACCATAACGGCATCCATCCATTCCTTTTCCTGGGAGGCCAGGGCAATGTGGGCTTTGAGCAGCTCTGGTTCATTGGGATAGCGGCCACTAGCTTCTTCGAGCAATGCTAAAGCTTCTGCTGAACGACCTGTCTTGACTAGCGCCTCTGCGAGTTGGACTTGGCCAGGGATGAATTCTGGATGTTGTTTGACCAACAATTCGAGGGGGACAAGAATCCGAGTCTCAAGGTTTTGCTCTCGTCCGGCGATCGCTTCCCGCAGATAGACTCGGCCCCCAGCAGATAGCGCCTCGGGATCTGTGATGGCAGGCTTTTGTTCAATGCCCAGGTTCTTCGCTTCTGCTGCGAAGGGGTCTTTGGCGAGTTGGTAGGTGGCCTTGGCTTCGGCCAGCTCACCGGCTTGGTATTGCTGATCAGCTTTGTAAAGGGCGCAGACTTGCTCCTTTTCCTGGGCGGCTTTTGCAGCGGCTTTTGCCTTGCCTTCTGGGTCTAGGTCTTCGACGGCGGTGCCTGGTTCTACCACGACGGCGACTTCTTCGGGGGGGGCAGGTTCGGCTGCGGTTTCTTCTGCTGGAGGCTCAGTTGTTGTTTCGAGATCGTTGGCTTCGTTACTGGCTGTTTCGGGATTATTAGCTGTTTCGGGATTATTAACTGTTTCGGGATTATTAGCTGTTTCGGGATTGCTAGCTGTGTCAGAACGACCAGGGGTGGGGGCTTCGGTCTGGTTCTCGCTTTCTATGGGCGTCTCTGCGATCGCTTCCCCATCCCCATCCCCATCCTCTAAATCAACGGCCCCATCGCCATTGACCTGCTCGCTATCTTCTACGACTTCTGGCTCAGGTGGAAACAGCGTGGCTTCGGGGGCGGCACAGCGATCGGCCAGGGTGGGAATAGGAGCTTCCTCCTCAGCAATATCGCTGGATTCGCTACCGTCTGCGCCCTCAGCCAACTCGCCTTCGGATCGGTCTGAATGCTCTGGATTAATTGATTCGCCTGAGACAGATTCAGTTGTTTCTTCTGCTGAGGGGTCTGTCTCAGGTGTTTTTACAATCTGCTCTTCGGGGTCTTCACGTTCACTTTCGGGTTTGTCCGTTTCAAGGATCGCCTCATTTTCTAAAGTGACTGCTGCGTCATCTACGGCGCTTCGATTGGGAGCGGTGACTCCTGCAGTATCGACTTCTGCAAGCACTGCATTCTCAGCACCAATGACTGCATCTGCCATGGACTCCGCTACAACCTCAATCTCTTCTCTGGTGGAGACTTCTGTCTCGGTCGCTGAGGAAGGTCTTTCTGTGACCGTTAAAGCTTCAATTAACTCCGTCTCTGCCACTGGGGCTTCAATGGCATCAGAGAGCTGAGCGAGTACAGGAGCCTCCATTGCCAGCAGCAATACACCTACACCCAGGCATTTACTCGAAAGCCTGAATCCTGCCCTCAAGCTGTTGAGGGAGTCTGCCAGCATCTGGGCTTGGACCTTGGAATGGGCCTGTAAACAGGGATTGGAGCGCTCCATATTCTCTCCTGGGCGATCGCCCTTGGGAAACACCGATGCAACAAACCGCTCAACTTGCATGGGGTTGAAAAACCTGGGTGCAAATCAAGCGGATCTAAATTGGGGTAGATGTCTGACGAAGTGAAAACTTGTAGCTAGTTACGACCCAGCCACTTCTGACCATCCAGGCGCTGAACCACACCGTAAATGAGTAGGTCCAAGTTGATGCGACGCTCATCACTCAAAAAAGGTTCCACATCGCTGGGCGTCGCCCCAGCATCTGCCAGAGAAAAGGCTTTAGTCGCCTTAATATCTTCCTCTGAGAAGGCCACCATGAACTGCCGTTGACCATCACCCCAGCGACCGCGCACCTGCCAGCATTCCTGGCCCAAGGGCTCAAAGTTCTGCTTGGCAAAGGTGAGGGCTAAATCTTTGATGCCTTCTGCTTCCAAGCTTTTCTTGAGTTCAGGAACATAGTGCTTCTCGATGAACTCATTGAAAGGTTTGTCTTCCAGCTTGGGAGGCTTGGCCTTCTTAGCAGCAGGTTTCTTGGCCGCTGCTGATTTGGCATCCTTGGCAGCAGCTCCTTCAGCAGGCTTGGATGCGGGAGATTTTTCGTCAGCCATAGTTCGCAACAGAGTTGTTCGCAGGAGAGCAGCAAAACCAGGGCGGAGCCTGGTCAGGAATAAAAATTGAGTCAGACCCGATACCACCGTAGGGACATGGCACTGCCATGTCCGCGCCATGTCCACGCCATGTCCGCAAAAGGGGTGGATACCTGACAGTCTACTGAAATCTTCGTTCCTAAGGCGTTGAAGCGATTACAACGACGCCGTCCATATTATTGCAGCCCAAGCGATGGGCGTGCATATTCTGGGGTGAGGATTTTAACCTCAGACTCCGGAGATGTGGGTTGCTCGATAAAGAGCTGGCGGAAAATCTCCTTGTTGACTCGGACTAGAACGTAGGCTCCAGCTTGGTCAAGGATGCTGACGATAGAGGGTTCTAGGCCCAGGTCATCCAGCTCGTCCGGGTAGGTGAGGATAAGCACGGTTTCCGGTGTTGGTTTAGGCAAGCTGTAGGTTTCGATATAGCGCAGGGCCGATCGCGACCTTCTAAAAAACAGCATGGCCTGATCGCTATAAAACACCACCGTCGGTTTCTCAAAGCCCACCATAATAAAGTCTTCATCGGCTTGACGCACCTGGGCGGAGGTCGCTGCAATCTGCCGCAAGGGAGCCTGGCGGTGAATGTCCATGAGCTGAATGATTGGCAGTAGCGTGAACAGGAATAGGGCCACAAAACCAATCAGATTGGGAGCCCAGAGCCAGCGTTGCTGATGGCGGCGCATGAGGATGAAGACTGCTGCTGCGGCTTGGAGACAAAAGATTGCGCCAAAAATCAGCAGTCCTGAATCGCCCAGGGCCTGGGGAAAGTCCGGCATGGCGGGGTCGTTGATTAGCTTGAGCCAGAGCGGACTTGCCGCGATCGCCCCACCCATCACTAGCAAAAAACCAAAGTTAAACCAACCCGAGATGCCTAGACCCCGGCGTTGCGGTACAGCCCCAGTAGCGAGAGGCCGCGTCATCTCATCGCTAAACAGCAGCGCCACGAGAATGGCTGCCGCAGGCATCAGCGGCAGAACATAGCTGGGCAGCTTTGTCGCCGCCACGGTGAAAAAGACAAACACGCCAATAAACCAAGCTGCCGCAAAGACCCCCAGTTGAGCTGAACGGGGCTGATTGACCCAGCGCTTCCATCGCCACAGTTTCAGGCGGGTGATGGCAGCGGGGATAAACAGAGACCAGGGCGCAAAGCCAATGAGGACGATGAGGAAATAGAAATACCAGGGCGCGCCATGATTGTTGACGGTTTTAGTGAAGCGATCGAAGTTGTGATAGCCAAAAAATGATTTTGTGTAAGCCTCACCGTTGGCCTGGATGACGAGGATGTACCAGGGCACGGTAATCAGCCCAATCAGCGGAATGCCCCGCCAGGGCTTCATCTCAACAATTGTGTTCCAAAGCTGCCCCGTGTAGAGGGTAAAGCCGATGGTGATGACGCCGGGCAGCACAATGCCCACAGGACCTTTGGCGAGGATTGCCAGGGCAATGAAGAGATAGCTGACTAAATACCAGCGGTCCTGGAGGTTGAAGCCTAGGAGCCAGTGGCTATGAGCTTGGGATCCCCCCTCTAACTCCCCCCTTGGGAAGGGGGGAGGACCGGAGGCGGAGGCAAGAGGGTCTGGAGAGACGCGGCTTGATTCTTCTCCGACTCCCCTCTTTGAAAAGGGGGGCTGGGGGGGATCTCCCGCAGCATAGGCCATAAAAAACGTCAGTAACGCCGCGCCGAAGCAGCCTGACAGCAGCATGTCCGACACGCCAATGCGGCCCCAGGCGATCGTTTCCAAATTAAACGCCGTCAGCGCTGCCCCCAGTCCCGATGTGAGCCAGCGGCTGTAGCGAGGTGAGCCGGTCTGGGCTACTCCTGAGTCATTGTCAACGGCCTGACGGCGAAAAGCCGGAACGCCATGGCGCTGAAGCACAAACCACACCAGCCCTGTTAGCACCGTGGCTGACAGAAGTGACGGCACCCGCACGGACCAGTCATTGACGCCAAAAATCTTGTAGGCAATCGCCATTAGCCAATAAATCAGCGGTGGCTTATCAAAGCGGGTCGCCTCATTAAAAAAGGGCGTCACCCAGTCATCTCGCACCAGCATCTGCCGGGCTGCCTCCGCGAACAAGGGCTCCGTTTCATCCACGAGGCCAATGCTGCCCAGACCCAGGGCAAAGGCCAGACCAACCACCACCGCGACAAAAATCCCAGACCAGACCCAGCCTCGTTTGGGATTGCGTTCCCAACTGGCTAGCAGACGGTGAAGCCAGGAGCGCTGTGATTCTTGCTGTGATTCTTCTGCGGCGGCGGAAGAATCGGCGAATTGCTCAGCGGCCATGGCGGTGCACTCAATACAAATCCAGCAGACAAGCGATCATATCAGTGTGGGTTAGGCGATAGATCGTCTTGGGGCTTTTTAGGGCGCTGGTTTCGTCTAGTGAGCTTCTATAACCCTTTCAGGGAAAGAATTTTAGTGTTTAAGGAGGAAATTAAATGGAAGAAGAAACTCTACGGAAGCGTCAGGGCTTTAGTCATCCTAGGCCTCTAAATCACGTCTTCAAAGTTGTAGGCGATATTGCTGTATTCCTTGAAGAGATAGGCTTTGTGCTTCTCTTCAGGCGGAACCAGTGCCGTTTCTTCTACGGATTGCCGTCTTCATACTCGGGCTGCGGTTCATCTTGGGGCTGCTGGCCCAGGTCCAGCTTTTGGGGTTCAGGCTCAGCCCAGGCATCTTGGTTCACGTCCTGTGCGGGAGCGGGAGCAGATTGAGAGCGAGGTGCATCCGTTGGTGGGGCAGTCGCGTAGCTATCTGGCTCGTAGCCGTAATCATCATCATAGCTGTCACGATTGGAAGCATCGCTCCACTCTTGCTGGGGCTCTGGCTCCGCTGCCATGTAGCGTCGCTGCTGCTCTTGACGAGGCTCATCTCGCAGGATGGGCTCAGGCTCTTGGCGATAGTCCTCATCCCAGGTTTCTTCTACCGGGGCGGGTTGGCTGTAGCCCTGGGTATTGCTTTGGGTTTGACGCTGGGGTTGCTGCTGAGCTGGAATGCCGGTACCTAGCTGGTTCTCTGCTGGAATCGTTGGTAAGACATAGCTATTGTCATCCTTTTCCCAGGGGGGCACACCAATGCCTAGTCGCTCTAGGACCCCTACCGTCAACTGCTGTAAGCGCTCTTCAGAGCCTTCAAATACAATGATGCGATCAGGCCCGCTACTGACAATTTCGTCAATGGGCAAGTTATAGGTACTGAGGACTTGCTCTGGCACGAGAGCGACACCCACGGAGGCAATCACCAGGGATTCAAGATTGCCTGTTTCAATATTGAACTGGAAGCCCCTTACACGGCCTAAAGGATCACCCGCTTCAGTGATGACCTCACTATTGATCATCGTACTAAAAGGATCGATATTGAGGTCTGCGATCGCTTCGTCAGAGTCCACAAGAATGACATCGCCCACCTGACAAATGCTACTGAGCAGCATATAGCGGGGCACACCAGGGACCATCTTCGTGAGCAAGTTATCTCGCAGACCCAAGGCCACGACTTCGCGACGGTCCACATCCACCAGAATCTCTGCAACGATGCCCAATCGTCGACCCCCTTCGCGGGTGATGACTTGGGTGCCCATGATTTCCGACCGCTGCCAGACTTGTTCAGATGCCATTCGTCGAGTCCTTCTCCCGAAGTTGCCAAGGGCCAATGCAATGAGCAGTTCCCTCTGGAGTGAGGGTGACCCGCTTGGAATAAAAGCTGTCCTAAAAGGGACAATGGCCGAAGCCAATTTTCCCGACCGGAGCTGAGCTTCCAGCTTAACTAAGCGGCTTTATCGTACCCCATGGGGGCCTGCCCTCAGAAGTAGAGATAGCCGCACGGCTGGACAGGGCTAAACCTTGTGGACAACGGGGTTTAGTCGGGCCAAGTTCGCTTTTCCCGCACCTCAGCGATGGAAAACGGAAGTTTGCGGTGAAGCGTCATTGGAGTGGAGGCGATCGCTTCTCACAGTCTGCGGATGTTGCCTTAAGGGTGAAAAGAGAGAAATAGGAAGGTACGTTGAAGAAACCTCAGCGGACAGATGGGTGTCTAAAAGAAACAATCACTCACTGGAATCTATTGGAGAATTGAGCATGAAAATTCGGCAGCGGATTGTGAGTTGGGGCATCCTTTCACCGGCGCTGGCCGCTCCGGCAATCTTGGCTCCAGCATTGGCTATTACAACAGCGATGCCGGGGGAGACGCGGGAGCCTTGCAACCGTCAGCGCTACGTTGAGGAGGCGACGGCGGATCGGGGTCGTCAGTATGTCTGTCGTCATGATCTAGAGAATAATGACGATGAAGTGAATGAGTTTTATACCTATAAGGCTTGGAATCGCGATGGCTTGAAGTTTCAGCATCAGGATCAGTTTCGCAAGGGGGCGCTGATGGTGAAGCATTACCACGGGATGCGGCGGCAGGATGGCTATTGGCAGTGGCAGCAGACGTCGCGGTTTGATAATGGTGATTACAGTGGCGATGGGGTGATCAAGCGGCGGGAATATGCCCAGCGGCATCCGAATGGGGCTTGGCAGCGGGAGCTGGAGTGGCGGGATTCGGTGGATGGGGCGCGGCAATATTGCTATGTGCAGTCGGCGGTGGGGCCGGATGGGGGGCGGCGTGAGGCGTTGGGGTTTTGTGAGGTGGATGGGAAGCGGATGAAGAATCCGAGGTTGGTGGCGGAGTTGCGGAATCCGGGGTTTCGCAAGCATCGGGATTGGTAGGTGGCGTTAATCGCGTGGCAGAGGACCGTAGGGTGCCGTTGTCCCGCAGGGCAACGCACCAAATGCGAAGCCCCAGGCAAGGCAGGAGCAGAGGGGCGGTGTTTTTTGCAAGAAGACACCGAATGTTTTTGGAAACACCTGGTGTCTGGGGATTGGATAGGAGCGGTTTGGATGGTTTTGGGATGGCGGGCTCGATGGCGGTCTGCGATTGTGTGGGGTGGTTTGGTTTGGGTGGTGGTGCGTTTTGCTGCGCAGAAACGGCACCCTACGCGTTTACGATTCTGCGAGGGCGGCTTGGATGAATTGGCTGATAGTGGCTTGGTCTTCTGATTCGAGGGCCTGCTGAAGTTGAGGGCCTTGGGGAGAAGCAAGAATTTTTTGAGCCACCACTTGAATCAAATCGGGCTTCATTTGCTCTGCCACGGGAGAACCAATTTTTTCAAGGATGGCGATGGCCTCTTTGAAATATCGAATGGCAGTGTCAAAATCGCCGCGCACTTGTACCAGCATCTGAGCCATCATGCCGAGAGTAATCGCTTTTCCCTGCACATTACCGATTTTTTCTTCAATCTCCATTGACTGCTCGTAAAGTGCGATCGCTTCATCGACTTTCCCCTGA